>JAGCBO010000204.1 GCA_017652125.1 Clostridia bacterium
TCATGCATGTTCGGCAGCATCAGGGGACAGACATACAGGATCAACGCCATGATTTTGACCAGATCGGTATCCGTCAGCGGCTTCTTCTGCTTCAGAAGCAGCAGCATGCCAATCGCCAGAACCAGCAGGGTCAGCACGATCAGCATGCCCTTCAGGTCCTCATAGAAGCCCTCCTTCATATTCGGGAACATCAAACCCCAGAATGAAGGATAGTTATAGGAAATCCGTTCATACTGACCGCCCTGATTAATCAGCGTCCGGAACAGATCCACAATGTTTCTCCCCTGGACGATCCCCGGCAGGCTGGTCACCACAATAGTCACAGGAATCAGCAGAAAATGCAGCAGAGAGTATTCCTTTTTGTAAGCATAGTAGAAGAGGAAGAAGGGCAGGAAGAAAATTCCCTGCAGCTTGACGGAAAAGGCAATGCCCAGGGAGATGAACGCCCAGACCGGTTTCCGCTCCAGCACCAGATAAAAGGCCAGCAGTCCGAAACCGGTAATCAGAGATTCGCACTGTCCCCACAGCGCGCCGTTCAGCAACACAATGGGAAAATTCAGCGCCGCCGCGTAGCCGATCGCGCCGGACAGCCTGCTGCCGCTGATCTTCTTCACGATCAGTCCCACAGCGACCGCCTGTACAAAATCAAAAGGCAGCAGCACCGCTTTGATCGCCACCACCGGAGACAGCGGCAGATAATAAGCGATCACCAGCAGCGCCTGAAACAGAACACCGTAATTGCCCGTCTGTTCGCTCAGCGCCCGGTATCCGCCGTTCTCCGCGATATTCCTGTACCATCGCAGGAAGATATCCATATCCTCACTGTGGAAGCCGATGGTCCAGTATCGGATCAGCAGTCCGCCCAGCGTCCCGCCCAGAAGGATCAGCAGCGCCGGATTCTTCAGAAACCAGTTCCAGAATTTCTTTTCCACCCGAAACATGTTCTTTCCCCTTTCAGATGTTCTGCCCGATTTCCTCCAGCTTTTGAATGACCTGTTCCATCTCCATTCCGGAGCGCCGGGCCCAGGTTTCCAGCGGCCCCCGGCCTCCGTCATGGTGCAGGATCCCGGACCGGGGAAACTGCATATAGTCCCCGTACTGTTCCCGCAGATAGCCTTCCGGACAGGCCGGACCGGACAGCTCGATCTCCTCAAAAGGGATCCTTTTCAGCGGGAATACGTCGGTTTTCCGCTGCAGCCTTGCCGCCCGGAAGAATTCCGACGCAAAGATCACGGACTTTGCCTCCTCCTTCCCGCAAAGAGAGGAAATCATCCGCTTCCGGATTTCCGCGTGCCGGGCTGTATCCGGCTCCCTTCCCAGCTTTTTCCGGAAAACCTCGGAATAAGCGTGGATCTCCCGGGCCAGGGTTTCCCGTTCCGCCGGGCTGTCCGGATCCGTCCGGGAATACTCCATGGGAAAGACGTCGATCCACAGGCCGGTCTTCTCATGCTCGTATCCGATGCCCAGCCAGCCATCCAGGTATCCGGGCTCCTCCCGGGCCGTCAGCCCCAGTTTCCCGCAGACCTTCGGCAGGATTTCCCGGGCCCTTTCGTAGTTTTCACGGTCCATACACACGTCGCAGTCGTCATCCCAGGGAATGAACCCCTTGTGCCGGACTGCTCCCAGCAGGGTGCCGAAGCCGATCCAGTATTCCAGCCCGTATTTCCCGCACAGGCGGTCAAACACCTGTAAAAGGGCCGTATCCCCCCGCTGCAGAAGGCGCAGATCCCCTTCCGCCGGGGGCAGATCGCTGACCTTGCAGAACCGGTTCAGAAAGTAGAAGAGAGCTTCAAAGGATTCCTTCGTCTCCTGCTGGTCCACCAGCCGTTTCGCGATCCCCTTGACCCGATCCCGAATCCCCATAGGCCGTTCGCTCCTTCCTTTTCATGAATCATTTCTCCCCGCCGGGAGTCCTGTTCCGCTTCACCATCGGACCTTCAGGCCTCTTCTCCGGGCAAACAGCCGGATGGCGGCGGCCGGATGCTGAATGATCAGTCGGTAACGCATCCTGGTGCAGAAATCCTTGTATTCCCGGAAATAGGGATTGCGGGCCCAGCCCGGAAACTGGGTTCGCAGATCCTTCTCGATCCCGATAATTTTCCGGGCGTCCACCACGTCCGTCGTCTTCAGATGCAGCATCAGGGTATTCACCCCATACCGGAAGGTATAGATCCATTCCCAGGCATCATGAAACCGTTCTAAGAATCCCCGCTCCCGGACATCGTGGAGCAGCTTCTGCTCGCGTGTGATCCGGTCGTCGATCTGGTAGCTCTGGTTTTTCCGGTGCATGGTGCTCTGCATGTTTTTCCGGTAATAGTACCCGATCTTCTCCACAAAGGCGACCCGGCGGAAATACGGCTTGATCATGCTGTCCCAGTAATTGTCTTCGTAACGGATATGCTCCGGAAAGGTCACTCCGGAATCCATCAGCACGCTCTTTCTATACAGGCCGCAGTAGACGCCTCCGCCGGTTTCCAGCGCGATCAGATCCTGAATCTGCGCGTCCGTCATTTCGTTCCGGATCGCCATCAGTTTCGGATCCCACCGGATCACAGGCCGGGTAAGCTTTTCCCACCGGGCCCGGTCGGCGTAATCCGTATCTTCCTCCGCCACGGCATACTGGATATAAGTGGCGTCCGCCCCGGTCTCCACCGCCTTTTCGTAGAGATCCCGTAACATGTCCGGAGTGGTGAAATCATCGGAATCCACAAAGCCGATATATTCCCCTTTCGCGGCCCGGATCCCCAGATTCCGCGCCCCACCTTGTCGCAGGTTTTCCTTTGAATCGATCACCACGATCCGGTCGGGATGCATCGCCTCATTCTGCCTCAGAATCTCCGGGCAGCGGTCCGGAGACGCGTCGTTGACAAAAATGAATTCGCAGGAAGGCAGCGTCTGCGCCAGCAGGCTGTCGATGCACTGCTGCAGGTATTTTTCCACCTTGTAAACCGGAATCACCACACTGACCGCAATCATGCCGGCACTCCTTTCGCGGCGCTTTTTTCGGACATCCTCCCCGGCGGACATCCAGGGCTTATTCCTCCGGAATCAGCCGGATAATTTCCTTAAAGGGCATCAGCGTGGCATCGCACTCCTCCGCCCGGTGGTGGGTCAGAATGGATTCCGCCGCCCGCTGCACCGCGGGCACCGCCGCCCGCATCAGCTGATTGGCATAGATGACGATGTTGGCGCCCCGGCGCTTCCACTCCTCCTCCGTCACGCCGTTGAAGGAGGTCGGCACCAGCACGATGGGTGTCTCCGGATCCTTCGCACGGAACTTTTCGATGAACTCAAAGATCTCCGCGGGATCCTTTTTCCGGCTGTGGATCATAATGGCGTCCGCCCCGGCTTCCGTGAAGGCGAAGGCCCGAGTCAGGGCGTCCTCCATGCCGCGCTCCAGGATCAGGCTCTCGATCCGGGCGCAGATCATGAATTCTCCGGTGCGCTGGGCTTTCTTCCCGGCCCGGATCTTTTCACAGAAGTTTTCGATGCTGTCCTGGGTCTGCTTCACTTCCGTTCCGAAGAGGGAGTTCTTCTTCAGCCCCGTCTTGTCCTCAATGATCACCATGGACACGCCCATCCGCTCCAGGGAGCGGACCGTATAGACAAAATGCTCCGTCATCCCGCCGGTATCCCCGTCAAAAATGATGGGCTTGGTGGTCACTTCCATGATATCGTCGATGGTCCGGAAGCGGCTGGTCATGTCCACCAGCTCGATATCCGGCTTGCCCTTGGCAGTGGAATCGCAGAGGGAGGACAGCCACATGGCGTCGAACTGCCGGGCGCCTCCGTCCTGATGGACCACGGTGTTCTCCACGATCAGGCCCGTCAGCCCATCGTGAGCCTCCATCACGGTGACCAGGCCCTTCATGCTCAGCAGGCGCTTCAGCCGGCTCCTGCGCAGATCCGGCATGGCCAGATCCGCCCGCTGCCGTTTCTGAATTTCCCGGTATTTCGGATCGCTGGCATAGGGAAACTCCACCAGCTCTCCGCCGTAGGTGGCCAGCACCTCGATCACTTCGTCCCGGATCGGCTTCTGGAACCCGGTGCACCAGTCGTCCCCGTGAACCACGTAATCCGGCTTCAGGGCCAGCAGGTTTTCCCGGTAGCTCAGCGACTTCTGCTCCACCACCCGGCTGACCCCGGCGATGTTTTCAAACATGAGCGCCCGCTCGGAGGCGGGAACCAGCGGGAACCGCTTGAAGGAGGAAACCGCCTCGTCGCTCAGAACGCCGATGATCAGCTGCCCCAGCTGCTGCGCCTTCCGGATGATGGCGATATGCCCGCCGTGAATGATATCCGTGGAAAAACA
>JAGCBO010000205.1 GCA_017652125.1 Clostridia bacterium
CGGTCAACTATCACTTCCGGGAGTGGATCTTCGCCCGTCAGCGCTACTGGGGCGAGCCGGTGCCCATGGTGCACCTGGAGAACGGCACGATTTATCCCCTGCCGGATAACGAGCTGCCCCTGGTGCTGCCCGAGCTGGAGGATTACAAGGGCCGGAACGGGAAGGCGCCCCTGGAAAACGCCGAGGAATGGAAGCACTATGACCGGCACGGCGTGAAGGGCCTGCGGGAAACCAGCACCATGCCCGGATCCGCCGGATCCAGCTGGTACTACATGCGATACATCGATCCGCACAACGATCAGGAATTCGCCAACCAGGAGCTGCTGAAGCACTGGCTGCCGGTGGATCTTTACATCGGCGGGCCGGAGCACGCCGTGGGCCACCTGATGTACAGCCGGATCTGGAACCGATACCTGTATGACAAGGGGCTGAGCCCCGTGAAGGAGCCCTTCCGGAAGCTGGTGCACCAGGGAATGATCCTGGGCGAGAACGGCATCAAGATGGGCAAGCGTTTTCCCGAATTCGTGGTCAACCCGAGCGACATCGTGCGGGACTACGGCGCGGACACCCTGCGGCTGTACGAAATGTTCATGGGGCCGCTGGAGGTATCCAAGCCCTGGAGCAAGCAGGGCGTCGAGGGCGCCCGGAAATTCCTGAACCGGGTATGGACCTTCTTCACCAACGAGGAGAACATCACCGAGGACGGGGACGGGACGCTGGACAAGATCTATCACCAGACCGTGAAAAAGGTGACGGAGGACTTTGAAAGCCTCGGCTTCAACACCGCCATCAGCCAGATGATGATCTTTGTGAACGCCTGCTACAAGGCGGGCAAGTGCCCCAGGGCCTACGCGGAGGCCTTCATCAAGATGCTCAGCTGCATCTGCCCCCACATCGGCGAGGAGATGTGGAGCCTGATGGGCCACGGGGAGACGCTGGCCTACGAGCCCTGGCCCGCCTGGGACGAGGCCGCCCTGAAGGAGGACACCCTGCAGATTCCCGTACAGGTGAACGGCAAGGTGCGGGCGACGGTGGAAATCGGCGTCCACGAGGAGCAGGACAGCGTGCTGGCCAAGGCCCACGCCATGAAGAACGTGCAGACCTATGTGGAAGGGAAAACCATCGTGAAGGAAATCTATGTCAAGGGCCGGATCGTCAATATTGTCGTGAAATAAGGGAAATCCGGACCGGGAGGATCCCCAGGGTCACAGACGGGAGGATCACCGGGGTCACAGACGGAATCATCGGAAAGCCCATTGCGCAGCGGCGGAATCAACAATTCCGTCGCTGTTTTTATATATTTTCTTCAAGAACTTTCTCTATTTTCTTTAATGTTTCTTCTGTTTTCTTCAATGATTTTTTCATTTTTTGTTGACATTGTAACAGTTTTTTAATAAAATAAGGATGTGTTGGCAGAACATAACCGCGACACTAACCGCGAGGTGATATGAAGATGACTACATTCCGAAGCAGGCTCCTGGCTTTCGCGCTGACGCTGATGATGGTGACAGCGCTGATTCCCCTGTCCCTGCAGCGGCCGGCCGCCGCGGAGAACGATCTGGGCATGACGACCGCGGACAAGGTGAACCTGCGCATCTATGCCAGTCCGAAGGCCGGCTACATCGTCAAGCTTCCGAACAACTATGTATGCACGGTGCTGAGCGAGACGGATCAGGAGGGATACCACTGGTTCCAGGTGGAGGCCATCGATCCCGAGAACGGCCGGACGCAGACCGGATACATCCGGGGGGACTGTTTCCGCCGGCTGACGGACGAAGAGGCGAACAGCTATACCGCCAGCGGCACCCCCGCCAGCAGCAGCAGCGCCGTGGTGAACGAGAACACCGCCGTGAGCGGGATGACCGGCGTCGTGGTCAACGGCAGCGGCGTCAACGTGCGCCAGGGGCCCGGGACCCGGTATCCCAGCCTGCTGAGGCTGAACCGGGGGGACGTGGTGACCATTCTGGAAGCCCCCTCCGTCAAGAACAGCAGCGAAACCTTCTACAAGATTCAGACCGGGCAGACCGTAGGATACATCATGTCCACCTTCCTGCAGGAATCCGGATCCTCCCCTCAGCCCGTGACCCCCACCACCGACCCCAACTCGGATGAGGTGATCGGATACGTGATGACCACCGTCGGCGGCGTCAATCTGCGGGCTACCATGGGCGGATCCGTGATTCGCCAGCTGGGCAAGGGGGAAACCTTTCCCTTCCTGCTGCCCCCCACCAAGAAGGGCGGATATACCTGGTATTTCGTGCAGGCCGGGGCCAACCGGGGCTACCTGCGCAACGACGTGGTCAAGGTGGTCAGCGGCGGAGACGATACGCCCACCACCCCGCCCCCGACCGACGATCCGGACGACGATAAGGCCGGATACGTCATCACCACCGCCGGGGGCGTGAACCTGCGGAAAGAGGCGGGCTTCACCGAGCCCATAGGCCGGGTGGACCGGGGCGTGATCATGGCCTACTACAAAACGAGCAAGGTGAAGGACGTGACCTGGTTCCAGGTGGTGCATCCCACGCTGGGCACGGGATGGCTGCATGGCAACTATATTGCCCTCTGCGACGCGAACGGCAACCTGCAACCCAACAGCGGCGGCAGCAGCGACACCGGATCCAGCAGCTCGCAGCAGGAAGCCAGCTACAACACCCTGAAGGTTGGATCCACGGGCGACGCGGTGCTGAACCTGACCACGGAGCTCAAGAAGCAGGGATACTTCACCGGATCGCCCACACGGAACTACACCAGCGCCGTCAAGAACGCCGTGATGACCTTCCAGAAGGCCAACGGGCTGACCGTGGACGGCGTGGCCGGCGCGGCCACCCAGCACAAGCTCTACGGCACGGTGCCCATCGGAGCGGCCGACCGGAGCAACCTGGAATTCGTGATGTACAAGGCGGAAAAGATCGACTGGTACAACGGCGGGATCAACGAGCTGTGGGCCAGAGGCGACAACTACAAGGTATACGACGTGAAGACCGGCATCGTATGGTGGGCGCACCGGTGGGCCGGCGGATACCACGTGGACGCGGAGCCCCTGACCGCGGCGGACACCGCCCGCCTGTGCAAGAGCTACGGCGTGACCACCGCGCAGGAAATCGCGGACAAGAACCTGTGGCAGCGGCGGCCTCTGCTGGTCACCATCGGCACGAGAACCTTCGCCTGCTCCCTGTACGGCGTGCCGCACAACTATCCGGATGGCGACACCATTTCCACCAACGACTTCAAGGGCCAGCTGTGCATCCACTTTACCAACAGCCGGACCCATACCGGCAGCTCGGTGGACAAATATCACGCCGAAGCCATCGAATACGCCTGGGAGAACGCACCGAACGGGAATAAATAAATCTGTTCAACCGGGAAAGAACATCAGGAAGCAGGGCGCAACACCGCCCTGCTCCCATTCTTTATCAGGAGGGCCAAGCCATGGCCAAAGCCAAAGTATGCTACGCCTGCAGCGCGTGCGGATACGAAAGCCCGAAATGGACGGGGCGGTGCCCGGGATGCGGCGCATGGAACACGATGGAGGAGGCGATCGCCGCCGCGGCCGACAAGGGCCCCGCCGGAAAAATCGCCGCCAACCAGCGGCCGGGCACCGGCGCGAAGGCCATGCTGCTGAAGGACATTCCCGAGGACACCAGCCTGCGGATTCCGACGGAGATCAGCGAGCTGGACCGGGTGCTGGGCGGCGGCATCGTGGAGGGCGGACTGATGCTGATCGGCGGGGATCCGGGCATCGGGAAGAGCACCCTGCTGCTGCAGGCCTGCGCCCGGCTGGCCCGGCAGGGCAAGCGCGTGCTCTATGTCAGCGGCGAGGAATCCGCCCGGCAGATCAAGCTGCGGGCCACGCGGCTGGACATCACGGAGCCCATGTATATTCTGGCGGAAAACGCGCTGGACGAGGTGGAGAACAAGATACGGGATCTGCAGCCGGACGCGGCGGTGATCGACAGCATTCAGACCATGTATCGCCCCGAAATGGCCTCCGCCCCGGGCAGCGTATCCCAGATCCGGGAAAGCACCAGCCTGATCATGCGGCTGTGCAAGGAAACCGGGACGAGCGTCTTTCTGGTCGGCCACGTGACGAAGGACGGGGCCATCGCCGGCCCCCGGATGCTGGAACACATGGTCGACGTTGTGCTATACTTTGAGGGGGACCGGCAGCAGGATTACCGGCTGCTGCGGGCCGTGAAAAACCGGTTCGGCAGCGTGAACGAGCTGGGCGTTTTCCGGATGACGGGGAAAGGCATGCAGACGGTGGAAAACCCCAGCGAGGAGCTGCTGAGCCACCGGGCCAAGGGCGCCAGCGGCAGCGCCGTGTTCTGCGGGATGGAGGGATCCCGCCCCCTGCTGTGCGACGTGCAGGCCCTGACCAGCCCCACGTATTTCGGCACGCCCCGGCGCACCGTGAACGGCGCCGACGCCGGCCGGGTGGCCCTGCTGCTGGCCGTGCTGGAAAAGCGGGCCGGGCAGAAGACCTACAACCAGGACGTATACATCAACGTGGCCGGGGGGCTGGAGCTGAGCGAGCCCGCGGCGGATCTGGCGCTCTGCGTGGCGGTGGCCAGCAGCCTGAAGGACCGGACCCTTTCCCCGGAGGTGGCGGTGATGGGCGAGGTCGGGCTGGCCGGCGAGGTGCGGACCATTCCCCAGTGCGAGCGGCGCATCAGCGAATGCGCGCGGCTCGGATTCACCACCGTGATCGTTCCCCGGTCCAACGCCCGGCGGATTCACGCGCCGGAGGGGGTTACCCTGATCGGGGTGGACACGGTCGCCCAGACCCTGAGCGTTCTTTTTTAAACAGAAAGCGAAGTGAAATGAGATGAAATCCAAAGGCACGGAGCGGCTGCTCCGGTTTCTGCTGGTTTTGCTGGGCGTCGGCATCGGCCTGGCGGTGACCCAGATCGGACTGGATCTTTACCGGACCGCAAATCCGGACACCAAAATACCCGCCCACTATCCCGTGATCGGATACACCGCCATGGGACTGATCGGCGGGCTGCTGCTCATGCTTTTTTCCGGAAAAATCATCCGGAATTTTACGCGTTTTTCCAACGACGTGCAGAAGCAATTTGACAAAATGCCCCTGAATCAGCTGCTCAGCGCCGTGCTGGGGCTGATTCTGGGGCTGATCGTGGCGGCGCTGCTGCGCCAGATGATCACCCTGGGGCCGGGGATCCTCTCCTCCACCCTGAGCGCCATCCTGTATCTGGTTCTGGGGGCGCTGGGATACAACATCGGCAAGCGGCGCAGCCGGGAATTCATGGCCATGCTCACCCGCCTGTCCGGCGCGCGGGAAAAAAGCAAGATCCGCAAGCACGGATACGCGGCCCGGAAATTTCTGGACACCAGCGCGATCATTGACGGCCGGATTCTGGAAATCGCGGGGACCGGATTCATCGAAGGGGAATTCGTGATTCCCCAGTTTGTGGTCGACGAGCTGCAGCACGTGGCGGATTCGGCGGACGATTCCCGGCGGGAACGCGGAAGGCGCGGGCTGGAAATCCTGCAGGAGATGAAGGAAAAGCTGCGGCAGCTGACCATCGACGATTCTGACATCGAGGGCGTCAGCGACGTGGACGTCAAGCTGCTCCGCCAGGCCCGGGACTGCGGCGGCACCGTGATCACCGTGGACTACAACCTGCAGAAGGCCGCGGCGGTGAGCGGGGTCAAGGCTCTGAACGTGAACGAACTGGTGGAAGCCCTGCGGCCGACGGTGATCCAGGGCATGGAGCTCCGGATCCGCGTGAGCCGGGAAGGCAAGGAAGCGGGCCAGGGCGTCGGATATCTGAGCGACGGCACCATGATCGTGATCGAGGACGGCAAGAAGGTGATCGGAGAGGAAACCGACATCATCGTGACCAGCGTGCTCCAGACCTCCGCCGGGCGGATGGTATTCGCCCGGCTGAAGGCGCAGGGCTGAGTTCCGGTTTTTCTGTTACCGAAGGAGGCTGCTGGTTTCCTCCTCCTCATACTGGCGGGTATAGAGCCGGTAATACGCTCCGCCGGCCTCCAGCAGCTGCTGATGGGTGCCCTGTTCCACAATTTTTCCGTCTTTCACCACCAGAATCAGATCCGCGTTTCGCACCGTCGAGAGGCGATGGGCGATCACGAGGGAAGTCCGCCCCTGAATCACCGTATCGATGGCGGACTGAATTTTCTGCTCGGTGAGGGTATCCACGGAGGCGGTCGCTTCATCCAGCACCAGGATCCGCGGATCCGCCAGAATCGCCCGGGCAAAGGAGATCAGCTGCTTTTCACCCGTCGAGAGCATCTCCCCGCCCTCGCCCACATCGGTATCGATGCCCTTTTCCATTTTCGCGATCACCTCATCCGCGGAAACCAGGCGAAGGGCTTTTTCAATATCCTGCTCCGAGGCGTTCGGATTGCCGTAAAGCAGATTTTCCCGGATCGTGCCGGAGAAGAGGTGGGGCGTCTGGAGCACATAGCCGATGGCGCTGTGGAGCCAGAGCTGGCTGCGTTCCCGGGCATCCCGGCCGTCGATCAGCACCTGGCCGGAGGTCGGCTCAAAGAAGCGGCACACCAGATTGACGAGGGTGCTTTTGCCCGCGCCGGTTTCGCCCACGATGGCTATATTGCTGCCGAAGGGGATCTTCAGATTAAAATGCTCCAGGACATATTCATGGCCGTCCGGATAGCGGAAGGTTACATCCCGGAACTCCAGATCGCCCCGGATCGGCTCCCAGTTTTCCTTCTTCGGCGAAAAACTGTCGCCGTATTTTTCAATCACTTCCGGCGTATCCGAAACATCGGAGGGCGTATGGAGCAGGCGGGTCAGGCGCTCAATATTCACCTGGGTGGTAATCACATCCGAAATCGCATCCACGATCCAGCGCACCGGCTCCATCATGCCCTGGGCATAGCTCATGAACATGGAAAAGGTGCCCACTTCCGCCGCGGCAATATAGCCGCCCTTCCACAGCACGATCGCCAGCGCCAGGGAGGAGGCCAGATTCATCGTGACGGCGAAGGCTCCGCGCAGCCGGGCCGCCCGGATGCTTTTTTCCCTCATTTCATCCGTATCCCGGAGGAAATCCTTCGCCATCCGGTCCTCGATGACGAGGGTTTTGATGGTTTTGGCCCCGGTGATTCCCTCATTAAAATCCCCGGTGATCCGGCTGTTCAGCTCCCGGATCTGCCGGTTGGCCCGGATCAGTTTTCCCTGGAAGAAGGAGAACAGGATCACGAGCAGCGGAAGAATCAGCATGACCAGCAGGGCCAGCCGCAGATTGATCACGAGCATGACGGCCAGGGCGCCGATCAGATAGCTGAGATGCCAGACCGAATCCATCAGCGTCCAGGAGGCCAGAGATCCGATCCGCCCGGTATCGCTCATGACCCGGGCATGGATATAGCCCACGCTGTTCTGATTAAAATAACTGAAGGAAAGGGTCTGCAGATGATTGAAGGCGGCGGTGCGCAGGTCCCGGTTGATGGAAACCTCCGTGGTCATCGCCCCGCGGCAGGAGATATAATTCATGACAGAGGCAAAGAGAATGGCGCCGACATAGAGCACGATATAACCGGGAAGGGTATCCATCGTAGAGCCGGCGATAAAATGATTCAGGGCATAGCGCTGGAAGAGCGGGAGAATGATATCCACCGCGCTGCCCCCCAGGCCGCAGAGGATCATCAGGATCAGCGTTTTCCGATACACTTTGATATAGGGCATGATCAGCGGAATGCCGAAGAAACGCAGACCTTTCCGGTCCCGCCTCTGATTCCGCTTTCGCTCCTTCAGGCTTCCCTTTTTCGCGGCGGTTATCTGCATGATTCCTTCACCTCCTCCCGATGCATGGACTGAATCCGATCGATTTCCTGATACAGCCCCGGCTGGGAGCGCAGCTCCTCCGGGCTGCCCAGCTGGGCTATTTTTCCGTGATCCAGCACCAGCACCTGATCCGCTTTCGAGAGGGTCGTGATCCGATGGGAGATCAGGATGATGGTCGCCGTGCCGAAGCGCTGTTCCAGCGCGGAGCGGATTCGGGCGTCCGTCTCCGTATCCACAGCCGAGAGGGAATCATCGAAGATCATGATCGGCGTCGGATGCGTCAGCATGCGGGCGATCGCCGCCCGCTGCTTCTGGCCGCCGGAAAGCGTGACGCCCCGCTCGCCCACAAAGGTATCATATCCCTTTGCAAAGCCGGAAACCGTATCCTCCAGGCAGGCGGCCTTCGCCGCCGCCCGCAGCTCCTCCTCCGGAAGATCCCGGGAGGCGATGCCCAGGTTTTCCCGCAGGGTGCGGGAAAAGAGGAAGGGCTCCTGCAGCACGATGCCGATATGGCGGCGCAGATGATCCAGGCGGATCCGCCGGATATCCCGGCCGCCGATCGTGATCCGGCCGCCATCCTCCGAAAGGGGATAGAGCCGGTCCAGCAGATACATCAGGGTGCTTTTTCCGGAGCCGGTGCCCCCCAGAATACCCAGGGTTGAGCCGGCGGGAATCGTCAGGCTGATATCATGCAGCATTTCCGGGCATCCTTCATAGGCAAAGGAAACATGCTCGAAGCAGATATCGCCGTCCATCGGCGCCTCCTCCGAGCCCGGGAGATCCTGCTCCTCCTCCGCATCGATGATATAACCGATCCGGTCAATGCCCACCCCGGCCTTGGACATTTCGCTGATCATCCGGCCCAGCTGGCGCACCGGCCAGACCAGAATGCCGTTATAGCTGACAAAGGCGATAAACTCGCCGCTGGTCATCTCGCCCCGCAGGCAGAACAGCACGCCGAAAACGATCACCAGCATGACCTGCAGGCCGGAGAGGATATCCGCCGTGGACCAGAACAGGCTCATCAGCCTGCCCAGCTTCACCCAGAGGGAGGTATAATACCGGTTCTGGGCCTCAAAGCGATCCCGCTCATACCGCTCCCGGCCGAAGGCCCGGACCACGCGAACCCCCGTCAGGTTTTCCTGCGCCATGGAGGAGAGCCGGCCCTCATTTTCATCACAGGCCTGGAACCCCTTGCGAAACCGCTTGTGGAAAAACAGGGAATACCAGATAATCACGGGCAGGGGAATCATCGCGATCAGCGTCAGCCGGGGATTCATGCTCAGCATAAAGGCCAGGCTGAACACCAGCAGAATCAGAATCCGGATCAGATTGGTCATCTGTTCGGAAATGAAATTGCGGGTGGTTTCAATATCGCTGGTGCAGCGCTGGATGATATCCCCCGTGTGATGCTGCATATGCCACTGGAAGGGCAGGCGCTCAATATGGCGGTACAGCGAATCCCGCATGGTTTTGACCAGGGTTTCGCTGCCGCGGGCATTCATCACCCGGAAGCCATAAAGGGCGGCGACCTTCACCACCGCGACGATCATGACCGCCGCCGCGACGATCCACAGCTGATCCCTGATCCGCGCGGCTCCGCCCGCGGCCTCCAGCAGGCCCCGCACCGCCGGACTCAGCTGATCCGCCGGGGCGGAGCCCAGCACCTGGTCCACCGTGACCCGGATAATCTGCGGCGTGACCATATCCGCCAGGGTGGACAGCGCGGCGCAGAGCATACAGAGCAGGAAAAACCACCGGCTGCCCTTCAAAAAATTCCAGATCAGCCCCGCCCGGTGGAGGCGGGACGGATTCGTCTGTTCCTGTTTGTTCATCTTCCCTCCCGGAAAAGCATAAAAATGCCCGCTCTCGTTCTCCGAAAGCGGGCATGAGAAACCATCGATTTCCGGAAAGGCTCAGAAAGACGAGCCCGTCCGTTCAGCAGGCGGAAGGATTACTTCAGCTCGGCGAAATACTTGATGGTGCGGACCATCTGGCTGGTGTAGCTGTTCTCATTGTCATACCAGGAAACGACCTGCACCTGATAGGTGTCATCATCGATCTTGGTAACCATGGTCTGGTTGGCATCGAACAGGGAGCCATAGGTCATGCCGATAATATCGGAGGAAACAAGCTTCTCAGTGGTATAACCGAAGGACTCAGAGCTCTGGGCCTTCATGGCGGCGTTGATCGCTTCCTTGGTCACATCCTTGCCCTTGACGACGGCCACCAGGATCGTGGTGGAGCCGGTGGGCACGGGCACGCGCTGGGCAGAGCCGATCAGCTTGCCGTTCAGTTCCGGAATGACCAGGCCGATCGCCTTGGCGGCGCCGGTGGAGTTGGGCACGATGTTGGCCGCGCCGGCCCGGGCCCGCTGCAGGTCGCCCTTCCGATGGGGACCATCCAGGATCATCTGGTCACCGGTGTAAGCATGCACAGTGGTCATGATGCCGCTGAGGATCGGGAAGGCATCATTCAGCGCCTTGGTCATGGGGGCCAGGCAGTTGGTGGTGCAGGAAGCGGCGGAAATAACAGTATCTTCGGGCTTCAGCACACTGTGGTTCACGTTGTAAACGATGGTGGGAAGATCGTTACCGGCGGGAGCGGAGATAACAACCTTCTTGGCGCCGGCCTGGATATGCGCTTCAGCCTTCGCCTTGGAGGTGTAGAAGCCGGTGCACTCCAGAACCACGTCAACATCCAGCGCTTTCCAGGGCAGATTCGCAGCCTTGGGCTCCGCATAAATCGTGATTTCCTTGCCATCAACGGTGATGGAACCGGGAACCTTCACGGTCTTTCCGTCTTCTTCAAAAACAGGCTCCTTGCTTTCAACGGTGTGCTTATTCTCGCCGATCACACCGCAGTAGCCCTTCTGGGCGGTATCATACTTCAGCAGATGAGCCAGCATGGCGGGGCTGGTCAGGTCATTAATCGCGACCACTTCATATCCTTCGGCCCCGAACATCTGACGGAACGCCAGACGGCCAATCCGACCAAAACCATTGATAGCAACTTTAACTGCCATTTGGAAAACCCTCCTTAATCAATCGCTCTTAGTGTAATGAGTTCCAAAGCGTATTTTATCTTGTTTTCAAGTATTTTGCAACTCTTTCTTCAGGCTTTTTATCCGCCTTTTTATCCGCGGCCGCATCATTTCTTTCCCTATTCTATTCCGCCGCTTTTCGGGCGGAGGCGCTTTTTTCCTTTTTGGAACCATTCACAACCCGATCCTACAAATCACGTTTTCCACAGGTCGCTTTGTCTTATATTTTCCCAAGTTAACAGTTTTGTAATCCAAAAATCCTTTATTTACAAGGCTTTCAACGATTCACAAGGGCATGTGGATATGTTTGTGTCATTTGTGGAAAACCTGTGGAAAATGTGAATAACTAATCGTGCTTCTCCTTTGTTAACTGGGTAAGCGGGAGATCGCTGTCCGCAAAAGGATCATTCTCATAGGCCTGTTCCAGCGACTGATCCTGATCCTCCTCCGGCTTTGCTTCCTCTTCCTCAGCGGTTTCCTCCTGGTTGACATAGCTGCCGTCATCGAACATTCCGGCCGGAACATTCCGAACCGGGAAGGAAAGATCAAAATATCCGTCGTCCGTTATTTCCAGACGCATCACATCCCCGTAGCCCGGCATGGCTACCACTTCCGTCAGCCGGTTGCCGGCGGTGCGCGCAAACTCCATCGCCACATCCGCCCGGTTGAAATAGTGCATGGGGATCAGCAGGGTCGGCTTCACGGCCATGATGAAATAATTGGCGCCGGCATCATACATGGATCCCTGTCGGGGATCCACGGGGAAGAAGGCCAGATCGATCCTTTCCTTCGTCAGCGGCTCCATCGCCTTCCGGAATTCCTTTTCCGCCTCCTCCATTTCCTGCGTTGTGGATTCCTCCCGCCAGTGCCAGAAATTCAGATCCCCGGCATGGAAAAAGCGGAATCCGTTCCAGTCCACCAGAAAGCTGACGCCCAGATCCGTCGAATCGAAGGCCGTGACCGTCAGCCCCTCCGTCAGGGTCAGCGTATCCCCGGGAGCCATTCTTTTTCCCCTGGTGCCGACCGGCATATCGGATGAAACGATATACGATACGTTCGCCACATCCTTCCAGGTGAAAACCACGGGATCCATATGATCGACATGCTCATGGCTGATCAGGACAAAGACCTTATCAAATTCCCGCAGCATTTCCGGGGTCAGCTCCAGATCAGGGGTTAATTCCCCCTCCTCGCCGCGCCAGTAATCAAAAACCAGCAGGATCCGGCCTTCCGATACCGAAAAGCCGCTGTGATAGTAATGAGTGATTCTCAGTACTCTGCTCACGGAACTGCGCTCCTTTTTATCCGCCTTATTCTCTCTTCCGGGATCAGCATCCTCTCCGGAAAACGGAGAAATTCCCAAAAGGCATATTACCACAATGGTTGGGAAACTGTCAAATTTTAACGATTACAGAATCGCTTTTTCTCCCACCTGTCATATCAGAATATGAAAAATAATCCGTTCCATGCCCACTGCATGGCCCGAATGACTAAAAAAACGACGGACTGTCCCGGACAGTCCGCCGAATGAGTCGTTAGTACGGATCCGATCAGGGCCAGGGATTCTCCGTCGGATAAGGAAGGTTCTTCGGCTGATTATACGCAATATCCGCCACGCCAAGATACTTGAAGACTTCAAAGAGCTGCTTCGCGCAATGGGCGAAAGCCACAGCGCCATGATGGGGATAGCGCTTCTGAACCAGCACGTGACGATAGAAGCGGCCCATTTCCTGAATGGCGAAGACACCGATGCCGCCGAAGGAGCGGGTGGCCACGGGCAGCACTTCGCCTTCCGCGATGTAGGCGCGGACCGTTCCTTCACTGTCGCACTGCAGGCGATAGAAGGTGATGGGGCTGGCCGCGATATCGCCTTCCAGCGTGCCGCGGGTGAAGTCCGGATCGCTTCCTTCGGGCTCCAGCAGACGGTGCTGAATCAGCTGATACTTCACGGCGCGGTCGGCGCACATCTTGCAGCTGGGCGTATTGCCGCAGTGGAAACCCATGAAGGTATCGGTCAGCGTATAATCATACTTGCCCTTGATATCTTCATCGTAAATATACTGCGGAACGGAATTGTTGATATCCAGCAGCGTGACCGCATCGCCGGTCAGGCAGGTGCCGATATATTCGCTGAGCGCTCCGTAAATATCCACTTCGCAGCTGACCGGAATGCCGCGGCTGGCCAGCCGGCTGTTCACATAGCAGGGCTCGAAACCAAACTGGGAGGGGAAAGCGGGCCAGCACTTATCCGCAAAAGCCACATACTTTCTGGCGCCCTTATGCTTCTCCGCCCAATCCAGCAGCGTGATTTCAAACTGGGCCATCCGCTCGCTCAGCTCGGGATAATACTTGCCCTCGCCCATTTCCTTCGCCATATCCTCGCAGATCGCGGGAATCCGGGGATCGCCGGCATGCTCCTTATAGCTGACCAGCAGATCGAGCTCGCTGTTTTCCTCAATTTCCACACCCAGCTCATACAGGCCCTTGATCGGCGCGTTGCAGGCGAAGAAATCCTGGGGACGGGGCCCGAAGGTGATGATCTTCAGATTCTTCAGTCCGACGATCACCCGGGCGATCGGGATAAACTCGGCAATCTTGTCCGCCAGCTCATCCGCCGTGCCGACCGGATATTCCGGAATATATCCCTTCAGATGGCGCATACCGAGATTGTAGCTGCAGTTCAGCATGCCGCAATAGGCATCGCCGCGGCCATTGATCATATCGCCGTCGCCTTCGGCCGCCGCGACATACATCACCGGACCGTCAAAATTCTTCGCGATCAGGGTCTCCGGCGTTTCCGGACCGAAGTTCCCGAGGAACACGCAGGCCGCGTTACACTCATTCGCTTTCAGCTCTTCCACCGCTTTGAGCATATCCAGCTCATTTTCCACAGTGGTCTTAATCTCAACAAAATTCAGTTCCTTCTGGCCGCATTTTTCAGCAATCGCCTTTCTGCGCTTTTCGCTCAGCACGATCGGGAAGCAGTCTCTGGACACTGCAACGAGACCCAGTTTGATCACAGGAATGTTTTCCATAACCTTACCCCCTCATTTTTCATGTGTGATGACCGCACAATAATTGTACGGACTTGTCTCTTCCTGTAGAATATCATTTCGTTTTCCATTCGTCAACCGCTTTCTGCGGGGTTTTCCACGATCCGTTTTTATATGGTTTATGACACAGGCTGACTCCGGATTTTTCAGTTTTCCACAGGCCTCCCCGTAAAAAAGGCTGAAACCATTGAAAAATAAAGGGTTTCTGCCTGTGTATAACCTGTGGAAACCTGTCAGGAAAAGATCGGGTCTTCCTTCAGTTTTTCATGTGAAACGCTTGATTCATCAGGATCTGACTCGCTGTGGATTCTTTTTACTTCCCCTTTTCCCTCATGACTGGATACGGAAAAAAAGCGCTGGTGCTCCTTCATCAGATCGATCGGATCCGTACAGGTAATGAAGGTCTGAAAAGAGGCGATTTCCTTCAGCAGGCCGTCCCTTCGATGCTGATCCAGCTCACTCATCACATCATCCAGGAGCAGAATCGGTTTTTCTCCGCTCAGCTCCATCAGCATATTCATTTCCGCGATCTTAATGCTGAGGGCGGCGGTTCGCGTCTGACCCTGGGAGGCAAACATTTTCATATTTTTCCTATTCAGGGAGAACAGCAGATCATCCCGGTGAGGGCCTGCCGAGGTCAGCCCCAGACGGATATCTTCCTCCCTGGCCCGGTCCAGCTGAGTAATCAGCGCTTCGCCGATGTTTTCCTCATCCTTCAGGGAACTGTGATAAGCCAGCGCGAACTCTTCCCGATCAAGGCCGGTGATCCTCCTGTAGCTTTCCATGGCCAGCAGGTTCAGCCGTTCACCGATTTTTTTCCGCTCCCGGATAATGACTTCCGCCGGACCGGCCAGCGCCCTGTCAAAATCGCTCAGCCAGTCCACGGACTGCGACCGGTTGTTTTTCAGCGTTTTCAGAAGCGCGTTGCGCTGATCCAGACCGACCCGGTACTGCTGAAGCGCAATAAAATACTTCCGGTTTACCTGGCTGATCATCATATCCAGAAAACGCCTTCGGACAGAAGGACCTTCCCGGATCAGACCCAGATCCTCCGGCGAAAAAATCACGCACTGCAGGCATCCCATCAGTTCGGAAAACCGGCTGATTTTTCTGTCATCCAGCAAAATGGTTTTTCGCATGGAAGGGGACGCATAAAGCTGAACGGAGATCTGGCGCGCCGTTCTGCTGTCTGAAACGGAAACCTGGCACAGCGAGGCGGATTCCCCATACTGAACCGCGGACTGATCATGATTCATCCGGTGCGATTTTCCCAGAGAACAATAATGAATGGCTTCCAGGATATTCGTCTTTCCGGATCCATTCGACCCGAAAAAGAGATTGACTCCTTCAGACGGATGAATCTTCAGTTTTTCATAATTTCTGAAATGGGAAAGCGTTAATTCCTGAATAATCATTTTGATTCAAAGGGGTTACTGCGCCACTCTCACGGGAAGAACCAGATAGAGATACTGATCTCCCTGCTTCGGAACCACAACACAGGGCGCCACGCTGGAATTGAATCTCATGCAGAGAAGATCCTCCGACACATTACGGATCAGATCAATAATATACCGGGCGTTAAAGGAAATATCCAGATCCTCCCCGTTCATGGAAATTTCCATTTCCTCTTCGATATTTCCCATCTCGGCGTTGGACGTGATCTTCAGAACATTCCGGCGGAAGGACATTCTGATCATATTATTCTTTCCCTCCCTGGCCATCAGGCTCGCCCGTTCAATCGCATCCTGAACCGAAGACCGGTCCGCCAGCGCTTCCACCTTATACTCGGTCGGAATAATCCGGCGATAGTCAATATATTCTCCGCTGAGGAGGGAACTGATCAGACAGATATTGCCGAAGTTAAACTGAATCCGCCCGTTATCCACCGTCATCACGCAGAAAGCGTCGTCATCGGGAAGGATCCGGGCCAGCTCATTGATCACCTTTCCCGGAATAATGGCTTTGATCATATCCATACCCTCCGGCAGTTCAAAGGGCTGGAACAGCTTCTGCAGGGAAAGACGGAACCCGTCCAGAGCGACCAGCCTCGCTTCAGTGCGGCTGATTTCCATCAGGCTGCCGGTCAGAATCGGACGGCTTTCGTCACTGGCGATGGCAAAAGTCACATGGCTGATCATATCCTTCAGCTTCTTCTGGGGAATCTTCACCAGGGTTCCCTGATGGATATGCTGAATCACAGGATATTCCACGGGATCCATCACAGCCAGGGTGCTGCGGTTCTTCATGCAGCGAATGATGGCGGAACGCCCTTCCGATACCTGAACGGAAACCGTTCCGGACGGCATTTTCCGGATCAGCTCCGTAATCATCCGGCCGGGGAGCACCGTTTCCCCTTCCTCCTGAATATCAGACGCGTTCGTATATTCGATCACCATGGATCCGTCGGAACAGGTCATCGTAACGCGGCCATCCCTGGCGGAAAAGAGAATTCCCTCCAGAATCTGTTTCGCCGGCCGGGCGGAAAGAGATCTCGTTACCGTCGTCAGCCCTTCCAGCAGATCCTGCGTGTTCATGGAAAATTTCATTGGACAACCTTCTTTCGTCGAAATAGGGAGGATGGATTCTATTGATTATATAATATATATCGTATTCGTTGTAGGGCCTGTGAGTTCTGTGGAAAACGCGCAAACCATGGAAATTCCTTATCCGGAGGGAAACAAAAGATGTGAACAAAATCGGGAAAAAGCGATAATCCAGTTCATTATTCGATCTGTCCGGCCGTAAATCCTTCTTTGAAAGGCCGGGATCACGGGCGGTATCCCGGAACCGGTCCGCTTATGGAGGGAAAACAGGGGTCCCGGAGGGAAGAAAAGGGCCGGAAAAAAAGCTTCATGCACAGATTTCTTCTGGGTGTTGAAAACTCATGCACAGGATGTAAAGGTCAGGACTGCCTGAGAAGTTGGCCGTTTTTCCGGAAATAATCCACACCCGAGAGAAGCGTCATGAAGACCGCGAGAATC
>JAGCBO010000206.1 GCA_017652125.1 Clostridia bacterium
CGAAGATGAAAGATTCAGAACTGATCCGCAGCGTCCCTTCCGCCAGACAGCTGGCCCTGCAGAAAATGGAATTCTATGCCTTTGTACATTTCACCGTCAATACCTTCACGGACCGGGAGTGGGGAGACGGGACGGAAGACCCGGCCGTTTTTCATCCGACCCGGCTGAATCCGGATCAGTGGGTGGAGAGCATCCGTGAAGCCGGAATGAAAGGGCTGATCCTGACCTGCAAGCATCATGACGGTTTCTGCCTGTGGCCCAGTCAGTTCACGGAGCATTCCGTGAAAAACAGCCCCTGCGGGAAGGACGTGGTAAAGGAGACCGCGGAAGCCTGCCGCCGCGGCGGAATCCGCTTCGGCGTCTATCTTTCCCCGTGGGACCGCAACCAGCCGCTGTACGGAACCGGCAAACCCTATGACGATTATTTTGTGAATCAGCTGACCGAACTGCTGACCGGATACGGGGAAATCTTCAGCGTATGGTTTGACGGCGCCTGCGGAGAAGGTCCGAACGGAAAGAAGCAGATCTATGACTGGGAAAGATATTACCGGGTGATCCGCGAGCTTCAGCCGGGCGCGTGCATCCATGTCTGCGGGCCGGATATCCGCTGGTGCGGAAACGAGGCGGGGGAAACGCGGCCTTCCGAATGGAGCGTTGTTCCCCGAAGAACCATGGACACGGAAAAAATTGCCTCCCTCAGCCAGCAGGCGGATGACCTGTCCTTCCGGCTCCGGCCGATCCGGGCGCAGGATCTGGATCTCGGAAGCCGTGAAATTCTGAAGGATGAAACGGATCTGATCTGGTATCCGGCTGAAGTCAATACCTCCATTCGTCCGGGGTGGTTCTGGCATGAATCGGAAAACGACCAGGTCAAGCCGCTGGACCGGCTGATTCAGATCTATCTCAACAGCGTAGGCGGAAACGCAACCTTCCTCCTGAATATCCCGCCGGACCGCAGAGGCCTGTTTCATGAAAAGGACGTGGAGCGGCTGCGGGAATTCGGCGCTTTCCTGCGGAACAGCTTCCGGAATAACCTGCTTGCGGAGGCGGAGCGGATTTCCGCGCCGGATTCCGAAGAAGGTCATGGAATCCCCTGCCTTGTTGCGGAGGATGATCAGTATTATTATCCCCTCCGCCTCTCCGGCCCGCTGGAAATCCGCGTGTCCTGGAACAGCCCGCGGCGGATCGCCTATGCGGTGATCCGGGAGCATCTGCCGCTTAGCCAGCGGATTGAACAGTTTGAGCTGTGGGCCGACCGGAACGGAAGTCCGGAATGCCTGTACCGCGGAACAACCGTCGGAAACAAGCGGATTGTCCGGCTGGAGAACTGCGTAACCTCCTCCGTACTTCTCCGCATTACGGATGCCCGGGGAACGCCGGCCATCGAACGGATTGCGTTCTACTGAACCGATCGCCTTTCCTGACGCGAGCAAATCTGCCGGAGCCGCACCGGCATGCTGAAAACAAAAATTTCTCCGGACTATTGACTTAGAGGTAACTTTAAGGTTTAGGATAATACTGCCTGCAAACGGAAGGATTGTCAGCCATCCCCGTTTCAAAAATACAAAAGAACGGAGAACAGACAGATGATCGACACAAAAAAAATGCCCCGGCTGGGCTTTGGTATGATGCGGCTTCCTCAGAAGGATGGGAAAATTGACCATGAACAGGTTTGCAAAATGGTGGACACCTATCTGGAGGCGGGACTGAATTATTTTGACACGGCCTATGTGTATCACGGCGGCCTGTCCGAGGTGGAGGCCCGGGAGGCGATCGTCCGCCGCCATCCCCGGGAGTCTTTCCGTCTGGCCACCAAACTGCCCGCCTGGGCCATGCGTGAAAAAGCGGACCGGGACCGGATTTTTGAAGAGCAGCTGGAAAGGACCGGCGCCGGTTATTTCGATTACTATCTGCTGCATTCCATTGAGGAAGGCAACAACTATGAGACCTACGAAAAGCTCGATTGCTTCCGGTGGGGGCTTCAGAAGAAGGCGGAGGGCAAAATCCGTCACTTCGGCTTCTCCTTCCACGGCACCCCGGAGCTGCTGGAAAAGCTTCTGAACGATCATCCGGAAGTGGAATTCGTTCAGATCCAGCTGAATTACGCCGACTGGAACAATCCCGTCGTCCATTCGGGCAAACTTTATACCATCCTGAAGGAGCGCAATATTCCCATCATCGTCATGGAGCCGGTCAAGGGCGGCACCCTGGCGTCGCTGACCCCGGAGCTGGAGGCCATTTATAAGCAGCTTCGCCCGGATGCTTCCGTGGCTTCCTGGGCGCTGCGGTTTGTGGGCTCGCTGCCGGGAGTGATGACCATCCTGTCCGGCATGAGCGATGAATCCCAGATGATGGATAATCTGCAAACTTTCCGTCATTTTGAGCCGCTGACCGAAGAGGAGCAGGCCGCTGTTCACCAGGTGACTTCCATCATGCTCAATACGCCGCTGATCGGCTGCACCGCCTGCCGCTACTGTACGGACGGCTGCCCCATGAGCATCAGCATCCCGGATATTTTCCGCGCCGTCAATACCATCCGCCTGTATCCCGGCGACAACAGACCCCATATGTTCTACGGGAATCTGAAATCCCGCAGCGGCAAGGCGTCGGACTGCATCCAGTGCGGCCAGTGCGAAGGCGTCTGCCCGCAGCATCTGCCCATTATCGAACTGCTGCAAAAAGCCTCCGCCGTTCTGGACCGCTGATCTCCCTGTCCCGCACCTCTCACCCCATCATCCACAAACAGGCGCCGTTTTCCGCCCGCCGTCTTCATTGCGGCGGGCGCTTCATATCTGCCGCTCTGCACCGCGCCCGTGTGTTCCGGCCGTTCAAAGGCCTCAATCCGCTTCCATGGGGCGGTCACTCACTGCCTGCATCCTTCCTCTTTCTGCTTTTTCAGGAACGCTTCCACGCACGCATCGATCACCTTTTCAATCTCGTCCTGCGGAACGCTGAACTGATGCAGGGTAAACGGCATAACCCCGGCGGCCGTCTCTCTTACGGAGCTTTCCTCTTCCCAGACGGAATCATCCACTTTCTTGAATTCGTCGTCCAGCACCGTTAAAAACAGGGGCATGCGGAACAGCTTCACATGCTGAATGACTGTCTGATTCTCCGCGACCGCCTCCAGAAACTGTTGTCTTCCCTTAACGCTCATTTTATTTCTTTCCTCCCTCGTTCAAATGATTCTCCGAAAGGGTAATCCCGATGGTTAACTGTCCCCCCAGCGCCTTCGCGATTCTTTCCAGCGTGGAAACAGCCGGATTCGCTAAACCCCGTTCGATTCTGGAGAGATCCGCCTGGTCGATCCCCGTCGCCGCCGCAAGCTGCTTCTGCGACAGGCCGCTCTGAGACCGCGCGGCGGCGACGGCCGCGGCCGCTGTGAACGCCGCGCCTGAGGCGGACGCTTCTGCGGCGTGCGTCCCTCTGGCCTGCGTCCCTGCTGCGTGCCTTCCTGCGCCGCGCTTTCCTGCGTTGTGCGCCGATCCGGCAGAAGCCGCCGCCCGGCGGGGCGCAGGCCTGCTTTTCCGGGCGTCTTCCCCATCCTCATAGATAATCTCGGTCTCCATGTCCAGATCATCATTCCAGATGATGCCGTAATCCCCCATGAGCGTACCCGAAAGGAAAAGCTCGCGATCCTCCAGCGCCCGCAGCTGGGGATATTTGTCAAACAGCACCGCCATGTCATACCGTTTGACCTTGCCGTCCTGGAACGTGACCTCCATCTCGGTTCCTTCCAGGAACTTCAGATCGTCTGCCTTGTGCATCATATCTTTCACCTCCATGTTCTGAAAACAGTATATGGTTTTAATCCCCTACCTGTCAACCGTTTTTTTCTGTTCCCCGGTCCTTTTTTATGCAAAGCAGGTTTTCTCTTGCTTCCTGGGAGTGATCATGGTATGATACAGACGGATGGTTGAAACCTGAATAAACAGATTCGCCGAAGAGCTGCGCGACCTGCTGCCGGAGCTTTCGCAGGAACTGTCGCAGGCGGGTCTTCTGCAGAACAGCAATTCCCGCGCAAGGGTTCAGAAAGCCGCTGCAGCCGCTTCGGAGTCATTGGATAAGCTCTGGCGGAACGAGGATCTTCCGGAGAAGCTCCTGGAAAAGATCAAAACGCTGAAAGCCAGCCTGGGCGGCGTCTCAGCCACAAAAATACCGGGGATCCCGAAGGAAGCCGGAAACATGATCGACTGGCTCATCCACTTTGCCGATTCCGCAGGGCTGGAATACTGGATCAAAGCCCGGAAGCTTGTTACGCAGGCTGAAACCGGTTTTGATATTCTGGTCACGGACGACGGAACCGACTGGAAAAAAATCACCGGCGACGGACTCCGGGACCGGTATAACTACGGCGCCAGAACCTTTACGCTCTTCAACGGAGAGCTTTATGTTGGAACGGCGAATCCCTACTACGGCGCCCAGCTGTGGAAGCTGCGCAATGTCACCGCGCCCCTGCCGGTTCCCAAAACCGGCGACAGCGGGAATCCCCTCCTGTGGGCGGGGCTGATCCTGCTGGGTCTGCTGGGACTGGTCGCGGCGGGAT
Source organism: Clostridia bacterium (assembly GCA_017652125.1). Classification (GTDB taxonomy): domain Bacteria; phylum Bacillota; class Clostridia; order Christensenellales; family Aristaeellaceae; genus Aristaeella. Next base: position 4,547 of record JAGCBO010000206.1, read on the forward strand.
GGATGATCCGTTCCCGCAGGAATCGTCAGAAGAAAAAAGAATAGGAGGACGGGATTGAACATGAAAAAAAGGGGAATTGCCTGGATTCTGGCCCTGATGATGATTCTGCCGCTGTGCGTACAGGCGGAATCAACCTGGACCTGCACGAACTGCGGTCAGTCAGGAAACACGGGAAACTTCTGTCCCAACTGCGCCGCGCCGAAGCCGGACGAAGAATGGACCTGTCCGAACTGCGGTCAGACGGGAAACACAGGAAATTACTGCAGCAACTGCGCCACCCCGCGGGACGGCGGAGCCGCCGAGCCGCCGGCCGCCGCAGCTCCGGCAGCGGATCCGACCCTGGAGCAGATTCCGGGAGAAACGGAGCGGGTCAAGGTAATCCCCACCGGAATCAACGCGTCCAGCTTCATCAGCAACAAGTCCAATCCCAGCCTCTGGAGCCCGGCCAACGCGGCGGACGGAAACGAAACCACCTGCTGGCAGTTCTCCGCGAAAAAAGGGCTGAAGGGCAAGTCCTGGATCCGTCTGGATTACGATTATGGCGCCGTCGTGGATGAGATCTGGTTCAAAAACGGTTTCTGGGCGGTGAACGATAAGGGCAAGGATCAGTACCCGATTAACGCCCGCCTGAAGGCGGTCAAGGTGGAATTCCTGTATGCGGGGGAATCGAAATTCCGCGATTCAACCTCGCTCACCCTGGCGGACGAAAGCCGGAACGGATGGCAGCAGTTCTCCCTCGGTCACCACGAAAATGTGACGCAGGTCCGCGTGGCCGTGGTCTCGGTCTATAAGGGAAGCTCCTTCCCGAACGATGTCTGCCTTTCCGAGGTGATGACGGTCCGGCACGCGTCCGCGGCGACGGCCATGAGCCCGCAGGGAACCCAGACGGCGGTGGTCTATGAAAGCCGGCCGGACATCACCGGCGTCGGGCTGCTGGACAAAATCGCGACCCGCAGCGGCCCCGGTACCCAGTTTGAAGAACCCGGAACCTTCTTCCCCAACACCTGGAAGACGGAGACGGTGCTGGTGCTGAAAAAGAGCTTCGACAACGGCGTATGGTGGGTGCAGCTGGATTTCCGGAACGGGTCCAAGGGCCACTACCGGGTCTGGACCGGCGCGAAGCGGGTGGATGTGGATCTGAACCGGGTAGCGGAAGATAAGTGGAGCTACGAGTGCGATATCACCCCCACAAACGACGTACGGCTCGGGCCGGGCGGTGATTACGCGAAATCGGCCTGTCCCATCACCCGCTATGCGGTCGGAAACATCTATGCCCAGGAAAACGGCTACGTGGATGTGCAATACTGGTACGAGGACGACGGTTACGACGGGGAGCACCGGGTGTGGATTCCGGCGGACTGCGTGTTCAATCTCTGGAACGGGGATCATTCCGGAGAAACCTGAAAAAAACAGGCGCGCTGAAAAAAGCATATGTATAGAAGAATCCGGCCGGAATCAACCGGCGCCATTAAATCACATAATCGTCCCATTCTCCCCGGAGCTGCTCACGGCATTCCGTCAGAAATTCGGAGAACATTTTGTTTTCGGCGAATTCGATCATGGAACGGTTCATCTTCCGCCACAGGCAGACATTGACCGCTTCCCGCAGCGTTCCGCTGTTCCCCTCCGTCCGCGTGTCCTCCAGAATGCTGTTATCCAGGGCGTCCAGGATCTCGGATATCCGGATGCCCTCCGCCGGCCGGGCCAGCGCATACCCGCCCCGCAGGCCTTTCTGCGCCCGGATCATCCCGGCCTGTTTCAGATGGGTCAGGATCTGTTCCAGATACTTCTGTGAAACCCCCTGGCGCTCGGCGATGTCCGGCGCCGAAACGCTGGATCCGTTATCGGAATGCAGCGCGATATCGGTCAGCGCGAGTACTCCGTATTCGACTCTTGTGGAAAATTTCATAACGGCCGCCTTTCTTCTGTTCTTTCAGCGCTTCTCCGCGATCCAGCCCGCCAGGGCCTGAAAAATCGCATCCGCCAGGATCCCATGGCCCTCCGCGTTTAAATGCTCGTCGTCATATACGGAAGGGCGGACATGGTCTGATGCCGCGAGGAACAGATGTCCTCTGCGCCTGGCTGTTTCAGCATACACTTTCTTTAATTCCCCGGATACAGCCGCGGACTGACGGTCAAACTCCGGATCCTTCTCCGGCTTCCAGATATCCCGGCCCAGGACCACCGGGGAGACCACCAGAATCCGTTCCGGCCGGATCCGTTTCTCAAAGGCATCCAGCACCCGCTCCAGACCGGCGCCGATATCTTCGGCGGATGCATGGAACACCTTCTTGCAGTCATTGGTTCCCAGCATCACGATCGCGGCGGCGGCATCCGGATTCCTTTCCAGAATCCGGCCGACGTCTTCCACGCCCTTCATTCCGCTCCGGCGCGGATCCTCAAAGGCGGTCGTCCTGCCGCACAGGCCCTCCTCCGTCAGGAGAAAGCCTTTCAGAGAGAGCCGGTGTCTCAGGATGCCGGTCCATCGGATATGCTCCGGATAGCGGTCCTTCAGAACCGGATTAAACCCCCAGGTATTGGAATCCCCGAATGCGATGATCTGTTCCATGAACGGCTCCCCCCTTCCGCGGCAGGCCCCCTTTCGCCGACAGGGATGCCCGATTAACCGCCCGCCGTCCGGTCCTGCTCCGCGACCGCCCGGGCGTGGTCTTCCCGGATTCTGTTCAGCAGCTCCGGCGACTCGATCAGATCGAGCGCCGTCAGGGCCAGGGCCTTTGCGCCCAGCGCGATGGAGCGCAGGCCGGTCTCGGCTTTGCACGCTTCCCGCTTCTCGATCGTGTGGCCGGCCACCGGCACATCGCTGATCCGGATCATCGGCTGAATCGTCGGGATCACCTGGGAAACATTGCCCACGTCGGAAGATCCCAGCGGCACATTCAGCTCTTCATAGCTTTCCCCCAGGGAAAGCAGATTCTTCAGATACACCTCGTCAAAGGACGGGGTCGGAACCACATTGTGAATCAGATTGCGCTGCGTCGGTTCCAGCAGGCCTTCGCAGCCGGTCTGTAGCGCCGCGCCCTCCGTTATCCGTTTCAGCTTCTCAATCACGTCCATCATCCGGCTCACCGTCGCCGCGCGTACGTAGAACCGGCCTTCGGTATCATCCGGAATTATATTCGGCGCGTCGCCCCCGCGGGTCACAATCCCGTGAATCCGCACATCCCGGGGCAGCTGCTGGCGCAGAAGCCCGATGGCATTGAAGACGAGAATCAGCGCGTCCAGCGCGTTAATCCCCTCGTGCGGCGAGGAGGAAGCGTGGGAAGCCTTTCCCTTAAACGCGATCCGGATCGGCGCGCAGGCAATTTCCGCATGCGTCAGCTCGTGATGATCGGACCCCGGATGCACGCACAGCGCCGCGTCCACATCCTTAAAAAAGCCTTCGCGGACAAAGCTCCCCTTCGCGCTGCCGTTCTCCCCGCCTTCCTCGCCGGGCGTACCGTAGACGCGGATCTCTCCGCCGGCTTCCTCAATCACCTGTTTCAGTGACGCGGCGGCCAGCAGGGAGGTCGGCCCGAACAGGTTATGGCCGCAGCCGTGCCCCAGCCCGGCCAGCGCGTCAAATTCCGCCAGGAACACCAGCACCGGTCCGGGTTTCTTCGCCTTGTACACGCCCGTGAATCCCGTGGGATGGCCGGCGACATCCACGGTGACGTCAAAGCCTTCCGCCTTCAGCTGTTCCGACAGCGTTTTGCAGGCGAAATATTCATGATTGCTTGTTTCCGGGTGGGCGTGAAGTTCCAGCGCGATCCGGCGATAGACCGGATCCTGCCGATCCGCGTAATCCAGAATTTTTTCACGAAGCGTCATACCTGTCCTCCCTTTTCTTTTGCGGAATGCCGGCGGGGAAGCAGCCCACGGTTCGTGGTCCTGCGGGACAGTCCGTTCCCCAGGCTCTGCAGCACAAAGGTTACGATCAGCAGCACAATCACGCACACATTCACAATATCCGGATGGTTCTGGTTCTGGCCGTAATTGATGGCGAAGGAGCCGATCCCGCCCGCCCCGACCGCGCCGGCCATGGTGGTCAGTCCGATCAGGCTGATCGCGGTGACCGTCGTCACGCGAATCAGATCCGGAACCGCCTCCCGGAGATAGACCCGGAAAATCAGTCCCGCCGTTCCGCTGCCCATACTCCGCGCAGCCTCCACCTTTCCCGGATCCACACCGGACAGCGCCACCTCGACCTGACGGCTGTAGAACGGAACCGTTCCGAACACCAGCGGCAGGATGGCGCCTTTCACATTGATTGCCGTGCCGACCACCGCCCGGGTCAGGGGAATCAGGAAAATCAGCAGGATAATAAACGGAACAGAGCGGAATACGTTGATGATCAGATTCGTCGTCTGGTACACCGCCGGCTTCGGCGCGATCCCGTCCTTTTTCGTGATCACCAGCAGAATCCCCAGCATCAGGCCGATCACGCCGGCGATCAGGCCGGCTTTCCAGAACATCTCCACCGTCGCCAGACAGCTTTTGTAAAACTTGTCACGATACAGGTACAGATTCGGCGTGACCTGCTGCATCAGTTCTTCCATCCCTGATCACCTCCGCACTTACATGATTCTGACGCAGGAACTCCAGTCCCTCTTCGATGTGATCCTGCTCCCCGCTGATAATCCCGACCATCCCTCCGATCGGACTGCCGTGAAGGTATTCCGAATTGGCCAGGATAATATTCAGATCAAAGCCGTATTTCCGGGCAGCCGTTGTCAGCAGATGCTCCCCGACGCAGTCCTTCCGGAACATCAGGCGGACCAGCATCTCGCCCGGCTTTACCCGGATCAGCTCCGCGTTTTCCTCCAGCAGTTTGTCCAGTTTGCCCAGCAGCGAGGAGGTGGAAACAAACTTCCGGGTGATTTCCTTCTGCGGATCCGCAAAGATATCATACACGGTTCCTTCTTCCACCACCCGGCCGTTCTCCATCACGGCTACCCGATCGGCAATACTTTTGATCACCGCCATTTCATGCGTGATGAGCACAATCGTCACGCCCAGCTGCCGGTTGACTGCCTGCAGCAGGGACAGGATCGCTTCCGTCGCCTCCGGATCCAAAGCGCTGGTCGCCTCGTCCGACAGCAGAATCCGGGGTTCCGCGGCCAGCGCCCGCGCAATGGCGACGCGCTGTTTCTGGCCGCCGGAAAGCTGGGACGGATACACGTTGGTCTTGTCCTCCAGGCCGACCAGCGTCAGCAGCTCGCAAACCCGCTTTTCAATCTGCTTCCGGCTCCTGCCGGTATGCTGCAGCGGATAGGCCACGTTTTCAAACACCGTACACCGGTCCAGCAGATTAAAATGCTGGAAGATCATGCCGATGCCCCTGCGCATATTATTCTGCTCCCGGGCTGTCATTCTCTTTCCGTTCAGCCAGGGCTTTCCGTTTCTGAGTTCAATCTCGCCGACGCCGTCGATTCTGATGGTTCCCGAATCCGGTATTTCCAGCAGGTTGAGGCAGCGCACCAGGGTCGATTTTCCGGCGCCTGACGATCCGATCACCCCGTAAATGACGCCGTCGTCTATCGTCAGGGACAGATCCCGGACAGCTTCCACGTCGCTGTTTTCGAGGTGAAAGGTCTTGTTCAGCTCCCGAATCTCAATCATGGTGCGCTCCTCCCCTGCCTGCCGGTTTCCGGGTTACTGCTCTTTCTTCCCCGCAGCTTCCTTCAGTGCATCCAGCGAGTCATACTTCTGGGAATACAGCGTCAGCGGAGCAATCAGGGTATCGCCGATAACGGTCAGGTCGTAGCCGTTGGCGGACGCGTCGTTGTTCAGATAGGCTTTATGCTGGAAAGCGTTCAGGTCGATCTCTCCGGAGTTCAGCGCCTCGTTGGGCAGATTATAGGCGTCGAATTCCACCAGCTCGATGTAGATGCCCGCGTTTTCCTCATCCAGCACTTTCTGGACCGCTTTCCACTGGTCGTTGTTTGCGCCGCATACGCCGACCGTCACAACCGTTTTGCCTTCCCGGTCGGAAGTATAGGCCACAATCTCCTTCGCTTCCTCAGCGGTCAGCTTGATTGCGCTGTCATAGGCAAAAGCCGGATAGAAGGCTTCTTCGTAGTTCACCAGCAGGAACTCCGCGACCAGCTGGGTCTGATAGGCGGCGACGACCTTCTGATAGGTTTCGTTCGCGGCATCCGCGGTGCGGGCCACGATGATGTTCACATAGGGGTTGTCTCCGCTCTCGCTCTGCTTTTCGATGATCAGTCCGTCCCGGGAGGGAATCAGGTTGTTCGGAATCGCGTAGGTGCCGTTAATCGTGGAGGCTGCGAAATCTCCCAGCGTGGAGGGCAGGGTGTTGGCCTGCACCGGAACGACCTCGACATGATACAGGTAGCCGGTGATATCCGCGATCTCAGGGGTATTTCCCGCTTCCGGACTCACTGTAATCAGTCCGGCCGTTTCCA
>JAGCBO010000207.1 GCA_017652125.1 Clostridia bacterium
CCGTGATTTCAATGGCCGGCAGCGCCTTTTTGTCCACCTTGCCGTTGGCCGTCACGGGCATGACGTCCAGCTGCAGATAGGCCTGGGGCACCATGTAGGCCGTCAGGTATCTGGAAATATGCTCCCGCAGGGCGGCGATATCCACCTTTTCATCCGCGGTGAAATAGGCCGCCAGGTAGTCCGTCTCCCCGTGGGCTACGATCACCGTGCACGCCCGGACGCCCGGATACGTGCCGATCACGTTCTGGATTTCACCCAGCTCAACCCGCAGACCCCGCAGCTTCACCTGGTCGTCCATCCGGCCGTGGAACTCGATATCCCCGTCTTCCCGGATCCGCACCAGGTCGCCGCTGCGATAGGCCCGCTTCCCGAGCAGCGTGATGAAATTCTTTCTGTTGAGATCCTCCCGGCCGATGTAGCCCCGGCCCACGCCGTCGCCCATGATCACCAGTTCGCCCATGGCCCCCAGGGGCTGCAGCTTCCCGTTCCGGTCCATGGTCGCCATGGTCACGTTCGCCAGCGGCCCGCCGATGGTAATATCGTCGGAACGGGTGACCTCCTTCAGCGTACAGCTGACCGTCGCTTCCGTGGGGCCGTAGGTGTTCACAATGTACAGATCCGGATTCAGCGCCCGCAGCTTCTCAAACAGCGCCGGCGGGAACGCTTCCGCCCCGATATCGATGGCTTTCAGCCCCCGGACCGCCGGCGCGAAAGCTTCGATCTCGATCATGTTCATGTAGTAGCTGGGCGTTCCGTTGATCACATCCACATGATTCCGGACCATCAGGTCGCACATCTGCGCCGCGTCCATCATCTGCTCCCGGGTAGCCAGCACGTTGGTCATCCCGTGGGCAAAGGGCACAAATTCCTCCGTGATGGACACGTCGAAGGTGAAGGCGGCAATGGCCGCGCTCACCGTTCCCTTTTCCGTGTAGGTCAGGGTCTCGTAGTTTTTCCCGTTGTCGTCCGCGTAATTGACCAGGTTTTTCTGGGTCAGCATCACGCCCTTGGGCTTTCCGGTGGATCCGGAAGTGTAAATCACGTAGGCCAGCGCTTCCGGAGGTACCTCCGCCGCCGGGTTCTCCCGGCTGCCGGAAGCCGCCGCTTCCTCCGCCCTGATCACCGTGATGCCTTCCGCCTGCAGCGCCTGAAGGAATGCTTTCCTTCTCTCCGTCACCTTGGCGGTGGTCAGCAGCAGCTTCGCCCCGGAGTCCTCCAGGATGAAGCGGATTCTCTCCTCCGGATACTCCGGATCCACGGGCATAAAGGCTCCGCCGCTCTTCAGCACGCCTTCCCGCATCACATAGGCATAGCTGTCCCGGTCCGCCAGCACCGCCACAATCGTTTCCGGTCCGGCGCCGTATCCCCGCAGCACGGAACCCACCGCGTTCGCTTCCTCATTCAGCTCCCGGTAGCTCAGCGTCCGGTCGACAGCGATCAGCGCAATCCGGTCCGGATATTTCTCCGCGCTGTCCTGCAGCAGCCGGTAGGCCGGTCGGTAAGCCACTTCCGCCGTCGTATCATGCAGGGTCAGGATGGCCTGCCGGTCTTCCTCATTGACCAGCTCGATCTCCCCGACCGTTGCCTTCCGGATGAATTCCCCGGCAATCCGGTCCGTCAGCCGGGCCAGACCCAGCGCCGTATAGGCGGAATAGGCCGAAGGATCGTATTCGCAGGTGAATTCCA
>JAGCBO010000208.1 GCA_017652125.1 Clostridia bacterium
ATCCGCTCCGTTTCCCGGACCGTCTCGCCTTCCTGGGGAATCAGGATGTCCTTCGGCCAGTCCAGCAGGGCGGCGGGCTGCCAGTCCGCCGGAACGATCCGGGCGTCATAGCATTCTCCGTCATAAATCTCGCTGAAGCGCACGGGGCTCTCGGCCCACTCCCAGCTTTCATCCGTCCGGATCACGCTTTCACTGCCGTCCGCATACCGGACGGTCATCCGGGCAATCATTCCGCAGGGCTGGTGATACCGGTTCTGTTTTTCCTCACTGTCGATCCAGCCCGGGATGGGGGAACGGAACCAGCCCCGTCCGACGGTGACGCGCAGCTCGTTTTGCTCCCGGACCTGCTCAGTCACGTCGTAGGTCTGCACCTGCAGGCGGTGCGCGTAGCTGGTCCAGCCGGGAGCCAGCACGAAGTCGCCCACCCGTTGCCCGTTCAGTATGGCTTCATAAACGCCCAGGGCCGTGATTTCCAGTTCCGCCTGCTCGATGGCTTTCCCGGTTTCAAACACGCGGCGGAACACGGGGGCGATATCCCCGGTGTCCTTTGAGACGGTGATCCAGCTGCCGGTTCTGATATTCATGAAAGAGCCCTCCCCGTTCTTCACCATTTTTTTACCCGCGCCTGACAACAAAGCGCAGCCGGTTATGCAGTTCCTCGTTCTCATCCCAGCTATACTCTTCTTTATCCGTCATGCCCGAAAGCAGCGTGCGGATCAGTTCGTCTCCCGAAGCTGTCAGGTCATAGTGCGGTCCGCTGTAGGAGATCGTCCACTCCGCCAGCTCCGTGTGCGCGGAGTATTCGCATATCGCCTGTACGCGCGGTTTCTCCAGGGCCGGAATCAGCATCTGCATCAGTTCCTCAAAGACGAGGCACACGCGGTTCGCTGTCCTGGGCGCGATCTCGTTCTTGCTGCACCAGGGGAAGCGCTCCGGAATAATCCTTCCGTGCTATCATTTCCTGCCAGGTCTCCGCTTCCGCCGTCGCGGAACCAAAGGCGGTCAGCATCATCACCAGGCCCAGCAGGGCTGTCAGTAATCGGATGGATCTTGTCTTTCTCATGCCGCGTTCCTCCATGCTCTTTCGTCTGATATGAATTTCTGTGGGACATTCCGCGCAGATTCCGGAAAAAGTGTAGCGGACTCCAGCCGTTCTGTCTATCACGGGAACCCGTGTATCGCGAGTGAAACGCGGGGACGGTCTTTTTCGTTTCACAAAGTGAAACGAAAAAGACCGTCCCTCTGTTTCAGAGAAATATTTCGTAGCGGGTCAGTTCCAGGGAGAATAGGTATAGAGGAACTCCGTCAGATTGCCGTTCTCGTCAAAGGTCAGCCTGGTGTTGTACGGAGAGAAGTTCGTGTCCGCCAGCAGGAGATCGAGCAGCTCGTCATAGCCCTTTTCCACGGGCGCTTCGAGGTTTTCCGGATTGCTCCAGTCCAGGAAACGGATGTCCTTGGACAGCGGAACCTTCATGGTGAAAAGATCCGTATAGAACCTGTTTTCGGTGTCCGTACGGGCCACATAGCACCCGTCTTCCGTCCGGGTGAAGGTATAGCCCACGGATTCTCCGTCCTTGATGTTGATTCCGAACTCATCGGTCGTCTTTTCCATGACCATGATGGACTTTCCGGGCGCGAAAACGAGGATATCGTGCTCCTTCAGGTTTTCGATGTCCTTCGCTTCGAAATGGGTCTCCTCGCTTGCGGTGACCGTAATGAGATAGATCGCGTCTTCATCCTCACCGAAGCATTCTTTCCCCTCGATGCCGGCTTCATAGGTTTTCCCGCCGAGCAGGGTTTTGACCGTTTCGGGTATGACAGGCCTGTAAACGTCGGAAGAGGGGACTTCTTCCGCACAGGCGAATCCCGCAAGGCAGGCGATCAGCAGCAGGCACAGAATGGCAGTGATTTTTTTCATTGATGTTTCCTCCTTTTGTCGTTGGTTGATTGTCGTTAGTCGTTGGTCGATCCGGGTTGTCTGTTCCGCAGTCCCGGGGGATCGGGGAAACAAGGAACGCGGCCGCTGTCGGAATCAGCGTCCGGTTCTACTGATCTAACGGGTCAGCAGGGTGATTCCTTCCGGGTTTATCCGGCCGGTGTTCCAGCCGGGGCAAACAGGGTGCAGCCCGACTGCCTGAAATACGCAATCCGCTCCCGGATTTCCTCCGGCGTGACCTCAAAATACGCCGCCAGGCAGTCCACGCAGTAAAAGGAGCGGGCGCCCCGGTTGATCAGCTTCCGCGTCACGGCGATTTCATCCGCCGTCAGGCCGCGCCCGCATTCCCTGCAGCGTTCGTTCATGGCCGGACCATCCGGGCCAGCAGCACGCGGCTTGCGTGAGAATCCAGCTTCACATGATAGTAATCCTGATGCACGCCCAGATCCTCCCCCGTGATCGCGTCGGTCAGATGCAGGCCCAGGCCGCTGCCGTAGGGCAGACCCGCATCCGCGAAGATGAAGGGCAGCTCGCCGGAGGCCGGCGCGAAGTTGAAATATCCGACCGCGAATTCGCCGCCGTCCAGATGCTTGAAGAGCGTCAGGCCGGAATCCGGATATTCATGCCAGGAGGTTCCGGTTTCCGGATCGTAATCCGTGTTCAGCACCCTGCCCCGGTAGACCGGATACGGCGGGCGGCATTCCGGATCCTGCTGAATGCGAAGGAGCCCGGGGTTCTTGACCAGCGCCTCGGCATAGGGGCTCATGGACCGGACGTCCGCGCCCAGCATCAGCGGCGCGCTCAGCATGCACCAGAGCGCGAACTGCGTCTGGTATTCCGCGTCCGTGCAGGCCTTGCCGAGGGCCACGTTGCCCTTTCCGTACATGCCCACCGTCAGCATGTCGATATCGTTGTAGCAGGAGGGGCCGCTCATGCAGAAATTGTCCAGCTGGGACCGGGCGATGGAGGAGAAGGACTTGAAATTGTCCTGAATATCGCCGGTGGAGCGGTACATATGGGCGCCCAGGGAATTCATCCAGCGCCAGGGCTCATCCGTTCCCCAGTTGCAGGCGGCAAAGAGGATATCCCTCCCGGTCGCCTTCAGCGCCATGGACATGACGGCGTAGCGGTTCTTCCCTTCCGCGCTGACCGGGAAGTTGCAGAAGTCATATTTCAGATAGTCCACGCCCCAGTCGGCAAAGGTCTGGGCATCGATAAACTCATGATCATAGGAAGAGGGATAGCCCGCGCAGGTCTGCACGCCGGCGCAGGAATACATGCCGAACAGGAAGCCCAGCTCATGCACCGCGTCCGCGACCGCCTTCATGCCGTTCGGGAACTTTTTCGGATCCGGAACCAGACGCCCCTGGGCATCCCGCTCCCGCAGGCTCCAGCAGTCGTCAATCACGATATAGCGGTATCCCGCGTCCAGATATCCTTTCTCCTTCATCACCCGGGCGGTTTCCCGGATCAGGGAATCGGAAATGTTTTCTCCGAAGGTGTTCCAGCTGTTCCATCCCATGGGGGGCCTTGCAATAACCATTTGTTTCTCTTCCTCCGTTTCCTTTCTGGTCTTTTCTTTATGTTATTCCCTTTACGGACCTTTTCCCGATGCCTGTTTCCCGGCGGGCGGGCCTTACTGTACGGTAAAGGTGATAAACCGGCTGACAGGCTCCGGTGCGCCGTACGCGTTGCATGTCACCGTGATGATGGTTCCGGAAGGTGCATCCGGGCTGATCGTAATGTTGCCGCTGCGGCTGATCGACGCGATGGTGCTGTCCACGTCCAGGGACCAGGTGACATCCTGAACGCCCGCGTTTTTGGGAATCAGGCTCCAGATCACCCGCACCTTCCCGCCCGGCCGGGGCGTGCCCCCGATGGACAGGCTGATATCCGTCACCGGCTCCACGATCCGGACCTGCAGCTTTGCCTTCTTGCCTCCCAGCCCGGTGACCGTCACCGTCGCCTTTCCGGATGCCAGGGGGCGGATCGTAACCATCCCGTCATCCCCCGGTATGATCTCCACCATTTTCCGCGGGCTGACGGACCAGGTCAGGCCGACCGGCGGAATATGTTCCGGAATCATGGAAGCCTGCACGGCCGCTTCCGAACCTTCCGCAAGATACATGGTCAGGCTGTTCGGGGTTACCTTCACCCCGGAGACCGCCGGAATCACGGTGACGGGATATTCCGCGGCGGTATGGAAAACGGGGGATTCCGCCGTCACCACCAGATTGATCACCCGGCTGATTTTCTTCCGGGTCGTCAGCTGACCTTTGGCGGAAAGGCTGACCTCCTCCGGCGCGGTTCCGGTTTCCGCTTCCTTCACATGCCATTCCATCCGGGACAGATTTTTATTCTGCGCGACGGTTCCGTTTTCAAAAAGCGCCTCAAAATTCAGGGTCTGGCCGGCCAGAATTTCGGAAACGCCCTCCTGGCAGAGGATCCGGAACTGCCCGTCCTCCTGCTTCAGCTCCGCCGCGGACTCGTCATAATGAATGCCTTCCGCGATCCGGGCCATATCCGCGACGGTTACCTTCGGCGGCTCCGTGGCCGAATCCTGGGGAGGAATCGACAGCAGGCGAACCTTCAGCACCGTGTTGTTCCGCACATAGTACAGCCCACCGATATAGGTGACCAGCCCTCCCTGCAGGGAAACCCGCAGCACGATCCGGGCCGGATGGCCGTCGATCTCGATCTCCTCCTGCTTCAGCACGGCTTCCCCGGTCTGATAGTCATAGCGGTCATAAAAAGCGTTGGCATCCTCCGGATTCTCCTTGAAATCCGTGACCCCGTGAATCACAAACTCCTCATACAGCGTATGATAGGAGTCCGGATCCACCCGCCGGGCGCCGATGCCGTTCTGCGTCTTTCCCCAGGCGAACCCCTGTTCCTCATCCGAGATCACATGAAAGGAGAAGCCCGTCCTGGAGGCATATTCGGTGGTCCGGTAATCCCGCAGCACGCCTTCTTCAACCGGATCTGCGTCTTTCAACGGATCCGCGTCTTCCGCCTGGCCCGTCTGAACCGGAGCCGTCCCCGCAGGGGCCGCCTGCGGATTTCCGCCCTCGCCCGCCGCGGGCAGCGCCGCCAGAACCACGATCAGCCAGATGAGGACAGCAAGCGTCCGCCTCCGGAGCTTCAGAAAGGTCATACCGGTTCCTCCGATTCCTTCATGCCTGATGATTCCCTGATGGATCTCCTGATTACAGTTATCATTCGACAGCGCCCGGCTGCTTTCCTGCCGGACGGAAAAAAGGAGCTGCCTCCTTCCGGTTCTGTCAGAACCTTCCGTCGGCAGCTCCCGCTTTCGGACCTGAATTACTTCACGTCATTTTCATCCATGTACTTGAAGCAGTTCTCGATATCCGTCATCTTCTCGGCCACCACGTCGTCATAGCCGTAGTTCTTGCAGGTTTCAACCATCGTCTTCCAGTTGGCGTCAAACTCTTCGTCCGTTTCGGAATACACGCACTTCCAGCTGTATTCCTTCATGATCGGGGCGAACTGAGCGCGCTTCTGCTGGCCTTCTTCGGACAGCTGCGCCTTGCTGTAGGCGATCGCGGCGGGGCTCTCCACGGAGACCTTGCCGGTCTTGCGATACAGATCCACACCGGAGGTGGCGCCGTTGGCGTATTCGGTGCTCCAGGCGGTGCTCAGCGCGGTGGCATAGTGCTCCGCGTAGCAGGGCCATCCCTTGTAGCTGAAGCTGTAGGTCTTTCCGGGGATCAGCTGCTCGATCTTCAGGGTCTCATGGTTGATCTTGCTTTCGCCGTCCTGGAAGGTGCCGCCGCCGAATTCCTCAGGCATCTGGGTGGTATCCCGGGCTTCCTGGCACTGCCAGCCGAAATCGGTCATGTAGGGCACGCCGTCCTCGCCGTAGTCCCAGCACAGACCCTTGGGGCCGTAGTTCTGGATGATGATGCCTTCTTCGGAGCACAGCCAGTCAATCACTTCCAGCGCCCGCTCGGCGTTCTCGGTCTTGGAGCCCAGGGCCCACATCCGGTTGGAGCCGGCCTTGGAGATGGTCTGCATGGCGGGAGCGGAGTCTTCGATCATGAAGGTCACGAAGCCGTCCTTGTTGGCCGCCTTCTCAGCGCTGTTGTAGTTGCCGATGATCCAGCCCCACATGGCCATCAGATAACGGCCGGCGCTGAGCTTCTGGGAATAGGTGTCGAAGTTCTGGGAGGTGGATTCCGGATCAAACAGGCCTTCGCGGTACAGCTGGTTGTTCACCTTCAGCGCGCGGTAGTACAGGCTGTTCTCCTCCAGGGGATTGACCACGTCGCGGGTCGCGTAGTTCACGCCCAGGAAATCATATTCCTGATAGCCGTAGTAGGTCATCAGATCCCAGGTGAACTTCATGACGCAGTCTTCCCAGTCCGGGAATCCGCCGTAGGCATACACTTTTTCACCGCTCGGATTGGTGGGAACCGCGTCCTGCAGGGCCTTCAGGAAGGCGGGCAGGTCTTCCAGGGTCTTCAGCTCGGGCTTGCCGGCCTTTTCCCAGGCGTCGTAGCGGATCTGCAGCGCGTAGGTGGGGTCGGTCAGCTCGGCCCAGGCGCCCTCTTCCAGCGCCACGGCATAGGTGAAGCCGTAGATGCCTTCATGGCCCTTGGAGGCCGCGAAGTCGGACACCTTCTTGATGGCGTCGCCCAGATAGGCGCTGATGTTGGGATACTGGGTCAGGTCGATGTCGCTCCAGTCCAGGATCAGGTCCGCGTTCAGACCTTCCACGAACTGATCGCCCAGATCGCCCAGGCAGATGATGTCGCCCAGGTCACCGGCGGAAACCGCGGAGGTCCAGGCGTTGCCGTCCACGTTGGTGGAGGCGATGTCGAGGGTCACGTTGAAGCGGTCTTTCAGTTCCTTGCCGAACCAGCCGCCCTGAACGCCGGCGAAGTTCGCCAGGCCGGAGAACATCTTCAGGGTCACCGGCTCGCGGTAGGTTTCCTCAGCCATTGCCGGGACCACCGCTATGGTCGCCAGCATTACGAGGGTCAGTACGAGGGACAGGATTTTTTTCATGCGTTTTTCCTCCTCTTTTTTTATGCTCACCCGAACGCCCGGGTTACAGCCTTTTTTATCCCTTGACGGCGCCGATCATGATGCCCTTGACGAAATAGCGCTGGAAGAAGGGATACACCAGCAGGATCGGGATGGTAACGACCATGGCCACGGTCATCCGGACGGACAGCGCGGTCTGCTTGGTCGCCACGTTGGCCAGCGCGCTGGCGTCCTGGGTGTTCCGCACCAGGGCCGCCAGGGACGAGGCCTCGTTCTGATACTTATACAGCAGGAACTGCAGGGTATAGAACTTGCCGGAGGGCATCAGCATCATGGTATCCGTGAAGCTGTTCCACTGCCCCACCGCGCTGAAGATGCACAGCGTGGCGAGAATGGGGGTGATCAGCGGCATGATAATGGAGAAGAACACCCGGGTATATCCGGCGCCGTCCAGGGTGGCGCTTTCCTCCAGGGAAGGCGGAAGGGCCTCGATAAAGGTCTTCACCAGAATCACGTTATAGGGTGATACCAGCCCCGGAATCACATAGACCCAGAAATTATCCAGGAATCCCAGCATCCGCAGGTTCATGTACCAGGGAATCAGGCCCGCGCTGAAGTACATCGTGATGATGATCAGCCGGTACCAGAGCTTGCGCAGCCACATTTCCTTCTTGGTCACCAGGTAGCCCAGGAAGGCGCAGCCGCCCACAGTCCACAGCGTGCCCAGCACCGTCCGGGCCACGGAGACGAAGAGCGCGTCCAGAATGCCCGGAATCTTCAGCACCTGCACATAGTTTTCCAGATGAATGCCCTGGGGGAGCAGCTGAATCTTTCCCAGCCGGACCATCTCGTTATCCGAGATGGTATTAATCAGCAGGTAGTAGAAGGGAAAGATACAGGCCAGCGTGATCAGAATGAATACCGTGTAGTTGACGATGTTGAACGCAATGTCGCCGCGGCTCAGCTTCTGCCTGTTTTCCCGTTTTCCGGCCCGGCCGTGCATCTTCTTGTCGATCGCGGTCATCTTCTCTTCCCTCCCTTACATGATGGACTCGCCGCGAAGCTTTTTGCTCAGGAAGTTCGCGCTGAACAGAAGCGTCACGCTGACCAGGGTCTTCAGAATACCGATCGCCGTCGCGTAGGCATAGAGGGTGGTGCCCCGGGAGGCGATGGTGATGTTGTATACATACAGGTCCAGCACCTCGATCGTCTGCCGGTTCATGGGGTTCTGGAAGACCAGATACTGCTCCATGCCGTTGTTCAGAATGTTGGATATGCTCAGCATCAGCAGCACGAAGAAGGTCGGCAGCAGGCTGGGCAGGGTGATGTGCCGCATCAGCGCCCAGCGGTTCGCGCCGTCCACCCGGGCCGCCTCATACAGCTCCTGATCGATGCCCGCGATGGCCGCCAGATACATGATGGCGCCCCAGCCGAGGCCTTTCCAGGTGCTCCATCCCCACATCTTCAGCCAGATCTGGTCTCCGGAATTCAGCCATACCGTCGGGTTGTTGGGATCGTTCAGCCCCAGCTCCATCATCAGCTTGGAATAGATGCCCGTATCCGCCGCGAAAAGACACATGGCGAAGGAGAACACCAGCGCCCAGCTGATGAAATTGGGCAGGGTGGTAAAGATCTGAACGAATTTCTTGAAGCGGGTTCTCGTGATCTCGTTCAGGAAGACCGCGAAGATCATGGGCAGCCAGCTGGTCGCCAGATTCAGGCCGCTCATGCCGAGGGTGTTTTTCAGCACCCGGAAGATGTTCTCCCGGTTGGCGGGATTGGTGAACATCTCGCTGAACCATTTCAACCCGACAAATTCCTGCTGATCCATGGGCAGGCCGAACTTGTAGTTATAGAACGCGTAGCTCCATCCGTACAGCGGCAGATAGCTGAACAGGAACACCGCCAGCAGGAAGGGCAGCATCATCAGGAAGAGCTTGTATTTCTTGGGCAGCTCCTCCAGCGCCGCGAAATTGCTGAAGAACGCGGCGAAAATCAGCAGCGGCAGGCTGGCGTAAAGGTACAGCGATCCTTCCGCCACGGCCACATTCCGGTCCAGTCCCGCCCCCAGCGCCAGCCAGGTCACCAGCCGGACGACCGTCGCGCAGAGCAGCATCGCCATCACCAGCCGCTTGTTCGCCTTTGCGATCAGCAGAATCGTGCCGGCCAGCGTCAGAATCAGCGCCGCCCAGGTCAGCCAGGTGAACCGCGAAGCCATCGCGTCCGTCCCCGCCTGCACCATGGCCGGCGTGGCGGCCGGATCCTCTTCTGAATAGACGGGCTTGCCCTTGCTGTCCGTCGGATTGATCAGCCGGTCCGCGGCCTTCAGCGTCAGGGCGTCCGTTCCGCTGATCGTGGCTGTGGCCAGCACCTTGTTCTTGCCGGGCTTGCTGAAGCTGACCGTCGCTCCGGGCAGCAGCATGCAGACCAGCGCGATCACGCTCAGGCAGATCGCCACGAAGCGGATCCGGAACCCGGCGGGCAGCGGATTGACGAAATAGGGTTCGTTGGCATAACGGATCCCGAGGATTCCGGTCACCGCCGAAGCCGCCGCGAAGGCCACCGCCAGCAGCGGCAGGAAGGTCACTTTTCCGATTCCCAGCAGCAGCAGCTGACGGCTGGCGGAGGCATACATATCCCCGGCCCCGATCGTCAGCAGGCCCGGAATCTCCGTCGCCAGCAGCACCGCCGCGCCGCTGATCATCACCACGGAGAACCAGCGGTCCACTTTCGGAATCAGGCCCAGTACCGCGCTCAGAAGCAGCAGCGCGGCCACGGCCATCAGCAGCGGATTCGATCCGGTGTTCGCCGACCGGATCTGGAAAACGCCCCCCACATTGTTCTGATCGTTGGAGAAAGCGTTCAGCTCCGCCAGGTCGCCGCTGATCGGGGTCTTCAGCCCTTCCCTTTCCTGACCGAGGGCATACAGATTCTTTTCCTGACCGAGCATGATATCAAACAGGCTGATATCCCGGTTCAGGATGGCGGCATCGCCGGGCGTTCCCGTCACGGTATCCGGCAGCGAAACGCGGTAAGCCGGCAGGAAAAACAGGATCAGCGCCGCGATCGCCAGTCCCGCGCTGATGAGCCTCAGCTTCCTGTCGTCCGCGCAGAGGGGCTTCTGGGTCTCCGGCTCCCGGATCCGCAGGCTCAGCGCGGACCAGAGCAGCGTCACCGCCGCCGCGATCACCGGCAGATAAAGCCCGATGCCGAGGGAAATCATCATTTCGAACAGCAGGCTGTTATCCAGGTTCGTCCAATGAAACACCCCGGCGCCGAGCAGCGCCAGGCTCAGGCCGGAGCACCACAGCGCGGCGCAGGTGATCTTCCGCCGCGGAAACAGCAGCAGGCATCCGCCGGCCGCCGCCAGCGCCAGACCGAAGCCCAGTTCCAGCCGGGCCGTCTGCATCCGCTCCAGGCTGGTCAGGGTGGGATGAATCGCCCCGCTTCCGCTGAGGATCAGCTTCCCGAGGGATATGGACTCAGGAATCTGAGCGGCGATTGCTCCGTCCACCCGGCTGTGAACATGAAGGGTCACGGCCGGAAGAAACAGAGCGGCAATGAGGACCAGAACCAGCGCCAGAGCGGGCCATCTCAGTTTCATCGTTTCGCTTTTCCTTTCATCAGTCTCTGTCCGCGAACCCTGTCGGTCTGAAGAGGATGCCGGGAACGGAGAGCTCCGTCCCCGGTCATCCTGAAACCGGCCGGTTTATTCCGCCGTCTTCGCGAGGCTCAGCGTGTATCCCAGCTTCTCCAGCGGGGCCTTCAGCTGCTCCACCACGGCCTGCAGGGCTTCCAGATCCATGC
>JAGCBO010000209.1 GCA_017652125.1 Clostridia bacterium
CCGGAACCTTCCGCGGGATCCGTGCCGCTGCCGAGTTCATCCAGCAGGACCAGACTGTCCCGGCTGCATTCCCGCAGGATCCGGATCACATTGGTCATATGGCCGGAGAAGGTGGACAGGTTCTGGCTGATGCTCTGGCTGTCGCCGATATCGCAGAGGATCCGGTCCATCATCCCGATGACGGTGCCTTCCCCGCAGGGGATATGCAGCCCGCTCTGGGCCATCAGGGTCAGCAGACCGACGGTCTTGAGGCAGACGGTTTTTCCGCCGGTGTTCGGTCCGGTGACCGCGATACCGGCATCCGGCAGGGACAGATCCAGGCTGAGCGGCACGCAGGCCTCCGGTTTCAGCAGGGGATGCCGGGCGTCCGAGAGGCGGATCCGGCGCTCCGGCGTGATTTCCGCCGGGCGGGCATTCATTGCCATGCTCAGTTTGGCCCGGGCAAAGATCACATCCAGGTCGGTTATGACGCGGATGGAATCTTCCAGCCCCTGCGCTTCGCCGGCGACCCGGTCACTGAGTTCCCAGAGAATCCGGCGTTCTTCCGTATCCGTATCGATCAGCAGCTGATCCAGCTCCAGACTCATGGAACGGACAGCGGAAGGCTCCATGAAGACGGTGGATCCCTTCCCGGATGTCTCCACTACCCGGCCGGGGAACTGGCTCTGGAAGCGCTTCTGGACAGGCAGCACGTAGGCTCCGCCCCGTTGGGTGATATAGGTATCGGCCAGTTCTTTTTTATGATGAAAGATGAGCTGGTTCAGTTTTTCCCGGATTCCCTGCTCGATGTGTTCCCGCCGCCGGCGCAGATCCCGCAGGGCCGGGGAAGCCTCGTCCAGTACGGCATCCTCCCGGACGGCGCGGCCGATATCCTCCTCGAGGAGATCCAGATCCGGCAGTTCCGTATGCCAGGAAGCGATGGCAGCGCTGCAGGAGGCCGCCCCCTGCAGATAGCGGCGCAGGCGCCGGATAGCCGCGCAGAAGCGTGCGACGGAACAGAGATCCGCCGGCGAAAGCATGCCGCCCTGCAGCGCCGAAGCCAGGCCGGTCTGCGTGGTTTCGGTTTCCGTCAGGGGCGGGGTTCCCGCGCTTTCCATCACGCGGCGGGCCGCGGTGGTTTCCTCCATCCGCGCGCGGCAAAGGCTCTCGTTCAGGATGGGTTCCGTATGGCCCAGAAGCTGCCGCGCGGAACGTGAGACGGCCATTTCCTGCAGTTGTTCAATGATGCGGTCAAAACCGAGTGAAAGCATATCCTGTGTCATGGTGATCCCTCTTGTTCATTTTTATTCGGACATGAACAAGAACCGGAGAATGCGGCAGGGGAGCACCGGAAAAAGGCATCAAAAAAAGTGCCCGGATTCTGCCCGTACCGCGCCATGGCATCAGCAAACAAGCGGTCATGCCGCCGCTCCCTTTTGATCAGCCATGTTCCCCGTTACAGCACAGTCTCCAAACACACCTCGTAATGCAGGATTGCCTGCTTTCATCAGGATCACTGCCGGATCGATTATACTTTGACCGGGGCGCTTTGTCAACCTGATTGTCCGGACTGAACATGGCAGCTGAACATGGAAAACTTATTCGTCCTGTCTGAACATGGCAAAGTCCTGCCTTCGGATGAATGACGATCCTGGTTAACGGAAAAAGAATACAGGGAGATGGGTTTTATGATTGAATTCAAAAAGTTTTCTGAATTTCCGAGGGGTACCATGTACGATATCCTGCGGGATGCCTATTCCTTTGATTCCAGAAACAAACAGATCTGGGACAGGAACTGGAAAGAATCGGACGACTTTTTCTATGACCATCCTGATATTGCCGACAAATACGGTCTGGTTTCCTGTC
>JAGCBO010000210.1 GCA_017652125.1 Clostridia bacterium
GACTGCAAGGTGGAAGTCGGTGTGAAGTGGAAAAGGATCTATTTCGATGGCAACCGGGGCATCACGGTGGATCTGGAAAAACCCTCCTACACGGTGACCGGAAGGGCAAGTAGGACATCCTCCTATGATGAACTGTGTAAAGGCTCTGTCTGTCTGCTCACACAAGACGGTCCGTTGTCGTATTATATTCTTTTAGGAAACATGCTATCAACCCTGGGCACCGGAAAAGATTACTGCACTTCCCTTAACTCCGACATCGAGCTTGTCTCCGCCAACGGCACGCTGTCCCTCTACGAATAAGCGAAGGCTGTAAAGGAGAACATCATGAAAAGAACAATATCCCTGCTCCTGGCCATAACGATGGTGCTGACCCTGAGCTTTGCGGCGGTGTCCCTGGCGGAAGCGTCTGTCCTGGACAGGCTGGGCGGAATGGAATGGTGCTTCTCCAGCGGAGCGGGCGGATGGTCCACGGATCTGTGGACCCAGGCTGACGGATCCTTCACGGGCGAGTACCACGACAGTGAAATGGGGGAAACCGGGGAAGGATATCCGGACGGAACCATCTATGTCTGCCGTTTTTCCGGACAGATGAGCGTTGCCGCGCAGGTGGATGAAAAAACCTGGAAAATCCGGGTGGACAAGCTGACCCCGGATGAAGGCCAGGTTCCGGAAACGATTGAAGACGGCGTGCGCTACGTGACCGCGGACGCATACGGCCTCAGCGAAGGCGATGAAATGATTCTGTACGCTCCGGGGACTCCCGTCAGCGTTCTTTCCGAGGAGATGCAGCTGTGGGCGCATGTGATGGATCAGGAAACGCCTCCGACAGAGCTCGAAGACTGGTTCCTGATGAGCGAAAAGAATAGCAGCGGTTTCGTCGGCTGGCAGCCGGCGGCAGCTTCCGCCAACCCCTGGGAGGATCTGACGGCGGAAGAGCTTGCCGCCCGGTCCGGCGTGAGCTTCAGGGTTCCGGAAGGCGCAAAAAACGCCGTCTACCGTTACATGAGCGGCGACGGGCTCGCCGAGATGCAGTTCACGTTTGAAGGCGATGAATTCTGCGCAAGAACCCAGGCAGCCGCCGAACCTGCCGACATCTCCGGTATGTATTATTCCTGGACGCATGTGGAAGAGGTCAGCGTCTGCGGATTCCCGGGCACCATCGGCCAGGCGCAGGACGGCAAGGAATGGGTGGAACTGTGCCAGTGGCACGGGGACGGGCGGCAGTATTCCCTGTCCGTGCGTACGCCGGATCCCGACGGCCTCGATCTGACCGCTCTGGCGGATCAGATTTTCGGAAAATAAGGGAACATACTGTTCAGGGGCAGGCCGCGGCCTGCCCCTGTTTTATGGTTTTATGGTTGTATCATTCCGGAAGGCTGTCCTCCCGCCTGAGGATCATTCCTTCCAGATAGTCGCCGAAAATGGCTTTGGCGTCTTCGATCCGTTTTCTGTCAAACATTCCTTCCGCAAAGTCCACTTCCAGATCAAAGCCGTTATCGCCGTATTCATTTTCAATGAGTTCAAACTCCAGCCGCGCCGGAGCCGCGTTGAACTCATTGTTCAGTTCAATCCTTTCGTTCTCCAGCTCGTCCAGTTCATCGGCGTTGATCTCCAGCTGCAGGTTGACTTCCATCCAGTCATTCACATAAGGCTGCAGGTTTTCACTCATGAGATCCCATCCGCAATGGGCAATATCCTCCGCCACCTGATTCTTCACGGACTTCAGCAGGTCCCTCATGGAGCTGATTTCCTCCATGCGGACCGCTGCCGGCATATTGCGGATCAGCATACCGACAACATTTTCCGCTTCCGGCGCAAGCCGGTTATTGAAGATCCAGTTGATCATGACATGCTGCTTTCCCGTCATCCGGGACAGGGTCAGAAGCCCCGCGGCGATCGCCATCACGGAATGGGAAACGCCCCAGTATTCCTCCGCCGCGCGAACCTGGTCCACGTCAAAGGCCAGGCGCCGGCTGGTACCGGCCTCGTTGAGATTCCGGCTGTCCGGATCGTCCGGCGGCAGCATGGTACACCAGTCTTCATCCCCGTAGGTCTCCAGGAAATATTTCCGGTCCTTCCGCACCAGTCCCTGCCGCTCACGCTCCTCCTGCTCTTCCAGCATGGCAAAGAAATAGTCTTTTTTCATTTCCCGGCCGAAATAGGCGTTCATGATATCTCCAAGCAAAACGCCCAGGGAGCCGCCGTCCATCACCGCATGGTGCACATCCAGGAACAGATAGCAGCCCTTCCGGCCGCGGAACACGTTCACCTTGCACAGGCAGGTATTCAGAATCTGGCTGAAGGGCAGCAGCAGAATGTCCGCCAGCGCGTCCTCCGTTTCCGGAAGGATGTCCTTCACCTTCACCACCGGCAGGGATTCAGGACGGTACTGCATCTTCAGTTCACACTTCTCATCAAAGAAGAACACCGTCGCCAGCGCCGGATGATTCCGCAGCGCCTTGTTTACCGCTTCACAAAGCCGGTCCGCGTCCGCGTCCTTAAAACGCGTCAGGATATGCATCGTGCTCCACATGGTGCTTCCCGGCCGGAACAGCTGGTAGTCAATCACCTGGACCTGGAGGGGAGACGGATTGTGAGGCACAAGGCGCGCACGGGCGTCACGGGCATCCAGGCCCGAGCTGCCTTCCCGCTTCTTCAGTTCCCCGGCAATCGCTCCGGGGGTGCGCAGCCGGAACACATCCGCCGCGGTCAGGTTGTCCAGTTTGGCCCCGGCCATCACTTCCATGGCCTTCAGGGAATCGCCGCCCAGGTCAAAGAAATCATCCAGCAATCCGATTTGATTGATGTCCAGCCTCAGCGTACGGGCAAAGGCGGCGCACAGCTTCTTTTCGGTTTCGGTTTCCGGCGGAACATATTTCGCCTTCAGATTCGACAGATCCGGCTCCGGCAGGGCCTTCCGGTCGATCTTTCCGTTGACGGTCATCGGCATTTCCGCCAGCTGCGTCAGCACATTCGGCACCATGTATTCCGGCAGTTTCTCCTGCAGGAAGGATTTCAGCGCCTCTTCCGGTATCTTCGTCCCGGCGGTATAGTATCCCGCCAGATATTCGGCGCCTCCGGTCTTCCGCACCGTCGCCGCCCCGGCGGAAATGCCCGGGAATTCCGCAATGACGTTTTCAATCTCATCCAGTTCGATCCGGAAGCCCCTGAGCTTAATCTGGTTGTCCATTCTGCCGAAAATCCGGATTTCCCCGTCTTCGGTCCAGGCGGTCAGATCCCCGCTGTGATAAGCCCGCAGGCCGTCGTGCGTAAAGAACGCCGCCGCGCTCTTCTCCGGCAGGTTCACATATCCCCGGCCGACCTGATCCCCGCAGATGATCAGCTCGCCCTTCAGGCCGACCGGCAGCTCGTTTCCAAAAAGATCGGAAACACAGAACACCGTATTGGCCATGGGTTTTCCGATCGTCACCTGGTCGGCTCCGGTCATCAGGGAGGCGGAGCATCCCATGGTGCATTCCGTAGGCCCGTACACGTTCAGAATCACGCTGTCCTCCCGCAGCTCGCGCAGCCGGTCATACAGCCTGCGCGGGAAGGCTTCCGCGCCGATGTCGTAGAAAGTGATCTGCCGCAGGGCTTCCCGGCTTTCGGGGATTTCGAGCAGGCTCATCAGATAGGTCGGCGTGCAGGTAATCCCGTTCACACCGGTTTCCCGCACCAGGCGGGCAAAAGCCGCCGGATCATGGATCTCGGTTTCCGTCGCGACAACCACGGTATTCCCGTTGCAGAGGGGAACAAACTCCTCCACCACCGATACATCAAAGGAGAAGGAGGCCAGCGCCAGATTGACCCGCCCCGGCGCGGCATAATGCATCATTTCAATGGATTTTTCATTCCGGTGCACATAGTTGGCGATATTCCGGTGTTCGATCAGGACGCCCTTGGGCCGCCCGGTGGATCCGGAGGTATAAATACAGTAGGCCAGATCCTGCGGCGCGGACGGGAAGGACGGCGCCCCGTCAAACCGTTCGTCCGGGCATACCGTGTTCAGGTCCTCCGTCCCGAAGGCTTCCTCCAGCGTCAGGATCCGGTAACCGTTTTCTGACAGCCCGCGGCCTTCCCGCTGCCGTCCGGTGGTCAGCAGCAGCGGACAGGCTCCGTCCTGCATGCAGAAATCGATCCGGTCATCCGGGTAGTCCGGAATGACAGGCAGGAAGGCGGCGCCGGCTTTCAGCCCGGCAATCTCCGCGACGTAGCTCCAGATTTCCCGGTCGAAGAGAACGCCGATAATCCGATCCCGTCCCGCTCCCCGGGAGATCAGTTCCCGGGCCAGCCGGCTGCTCAGCC
>JAGCBO010000211.1 GCA_017652125.1 Clostridia bacterium
TCCGAAACATGGGATTCCAGGGTGCGCACCGACGTCGTTCCCACACAGACGATCCGCCCCCCGGCCGCCCGGATCCGGTTCAGGGTTTCCGCCGCTTCCTCCGTGACCTGGCAGAATTCACTGTGCATCACGTGCTTTTCCGGATCCTCCTCGCGAACGGGACGGAAGGTTCCAAGCCCCACATGCAGCAGAACGGGAACAACCGTTATCCCTTTTGCGCGGATCCGGTTCAGCAGCTCCTGCGTGAAATGCAGCCCCGCGGTAGGCGCCGCGGCAGAACCTTCCTGCCGGGCATAAACCGTCTGATACCGGCCCGGATCCCGGAGCTTTTCATGAATATAGGGCGGCAGGGGCATCTCTCCCAGCCGGTCCAGCACTTCCTCAAACACGCCGTCGCAGAAAAAACGTACCTTCCGGCCGCCGATTTCCGGAATGCTTTCCAGGATCTCACAGCGCAGCAGCCCCTCGCCGAAAGAGCAGACCGCTCCGGGCTTCAGCCGTCTGCCGGGCCGGACCAGCGCCTCCCAGTCGGTGGCATTCTCCCGCCGCAGAAGCAGCACTTCCACCGGGACGTCGGACCCTTCCTTCTCCCCCAGCAGGCGGGCCGGAATCACCCGCGTTTCATTGATCACCAGAGCGTCTTCCGGACGCAGATAATCAATGATGTCGTCAAAACGGCGGTGTTCAACCGTCCTGTCCTTCCGGTGATAAATCAGAAGCCGGCTGTGATCCCGGGGTTCCATCGGGGTCTGGGCAATCAGCTCCTCCGGAAGAAAGTAATCAAAATCCGAGGTTTTCATTTTCCCGTCAGATCTCCATCCTGATCTGTTCCTGCGCAGCGGCAGGCATGCTCTTCTTCATATGCGCCCACGCGGCCGGCGTGCAGATCCTGCCTCTCGGCGTCCGCATCAGGAAGCCCAGCTGCATCAGATAGGGCTCATACACATCCTCAATCGTCACCGCGTCTTCTCCTGTTGTGGCCGCCAGGGTGTCCAGGCCGACCGGGCCGCCGCCAAACTTATCCATCATGCAGTTCAGCATATTCCGGTCCACCTTGTCCAGTCCCAGCTCGTCCACATCCAGCAGCGCCAGCGCCTCCCGGGCCGTTTCCCGGCTGATGTGGCCTCCCGCCCGGACCTGCGCGTAATCCCGGACCCGCTTCAGCATGCGGTTGGCAATCCGGGGCGTACCCCGGCTGCGGCGCGCGATCTCCAGCAGGCCTTCCCGGTCAGAGTCAATCTCCAGGATCCCGGCGCTGCGCTCCACAATCAGGCACAGCTCCTCCGGCGAATACATTTCCAGCCGGAACAGCATGCCGAAGCGATCCCGCAGCGGCGCGGAAAGCTGGCCGGCCCGGGTGGTCGCGCCCACCAGGGTGAACTTCGGCAGATCCACCCGGATGCTTCTGGCCGTGGGGCCCTTGCCGATCATAATATCGATGGCAAAATCCTCCATGGCCGGATAAAGCACCTCCTCCACCTGTCGGGAGAGGCGGTGAATTTCGTCAATAAACAGCACGTCCCCTGTGCTCAGATTGCTGAGAATGGAGGCCAGATCCCCCGGACGCTCGATCGCCGGACCGCTGGTGACCCGGATATTCTGACCCATTTCAGAAGCAACGATACACGCCAGCGTGGTTTTGCCCAGGCCGGGCGGACCGTAAAGCAGCATATGATCCAGCGCATCGTGGCGGCTCAGCGCGGCCTGAATATAAATATTCAGGCTGTCCTTGACCGCCGTCTGACCGACATACTCCCGAAGCGTATGGGGACGCAGCGTCTGCTCCGCGGCCCCGTCCTCCGCCAGAAGGGCGCCGTTCATAAGTCTGTCTTCCATGAATTTCTCTTCTCCTTACATCCCTGCCATCGCGCGCAGCGCCAGCCGGATCAGTTCTTCCGGCGTATCCGCCTGATCCCGGACCCCGCCGACCGCGTTTCTGGCCTCCGCGGAGGAGTAGCCGAGAGCAATCAGCGCTTCGATCGCTTCGGTCACGCTGTCCGCAGCCATGGAAGCCGCAGGGGCCGCTCCGGCGTCCGCCTGCGCGGACACATCCGCCTGGCTGACTTTATCCTTCAGCTCCAGGGCAATCCGCTGAGCCGTCTTCTTTCCGATGCCGGGCGCCCGGGACAGGGCGTTGACATCCCCCAGCAGGATCGCCAGATTCAGCTCCCGGAGCGGCATGGATCCCAGCATTCCCAGAGCGGTTTTCGGTCCGACTCCGGAAACGGAGATCAGGCGCAGGAACATTTCCTTCTCTTCCCGGGAGGCAAATCCGAAAAGCTCCACCGCGTCCTCCCGGACGGAGAGGCTGGTGTAGCACCGCATCACGCTGCCTACGGCAGGAGCGGCCTGAAGCGTATTATTGGAGCAGCTGAGCTGCCAGCCTACGCCGGCCGCCAGCAGGACCAGGTATCCGCCGGCCTTTTCACAGACCTGGCCTTCAATAAAGGCAAACATGGCAGGGCTCCTTCGCTATTTCATCAGAAACTGTTCTCTGGCCGCGCCGGCCTGGCAATGGGTAATCGCGCAGGCAATGGCATCCGCCGCGTCATCCGGCTTCGGAATCTCATCCATTTTCAGCAGAAGCTTTACCATCTGCTGCACCTGTTTCTTATCCGCCTTGCCGTAGCCGGTAACCGCCTGCTTGATCTGCATGGGGGTGTATTCGTACAGATTGCGGGTATATTCCGCCGCGGCGATAATCGCCGCGCCGCGGGCCGCTCCCACCATCAGCGCCGTCGTTACATTCCGGGCGAAAAACAGCTCCTCAAACGCCACATCATCCGGCTTATAGATGCTCAGCAGATCCCGGATCCCCAGCTGCAGGGTCCGCAGCCGGTCCGGCATCGGTACGCCGGCTTTGGTCTCGATACAGCCGTAATTCACCAGCTTCATCCGGGAGCCGTCGCTTTCCACAACGCTCCATCCCATCAGCGCGTAGCCGGGATCAATGCCCAGGACAATCAATGAATCAGCTCCATCAGGTCCGTATACTCACAGTCATGAGCCTCCGCCACGTTCCGGTTGGTCAGGCTGCCCCTGTAGGTATTGACTCCGCTGCGGATCACTTCGCTCCGGCGGCAGGCTTCCTCCAGCCCGCCCGCGGCAATCTCCAGTCCGTAACGGATCGTGGCATTGGTCAGGGCGATGGTGCTGGTTCTCGGAACCGCGCCGGGCATATTGCCGACGCAGTAGTGAACCACGCCTTCCTCAATGAAGACCGGATCATCATGCGTGGTGACATGGGAGGCTTCCCCGCAGCCGCCCTGGTCGATCGCGACATCCACGAAAACCGCTCCGTTTTTCATTTCCGGCAGGTATTTCCGCTTGAACAGCTTCGGAGTGGATCCTCCGGGGATCAGCACGGAGCCGATCACCAGATCCGCATCCTTCAGAACCCGCTCCACATTGCTGTCATTGGATACCAGCGTCTGAATATGCGCCCCGAACATATTGTCCAGTTCCTCCAGGCGCCGGAGGCTGATATCCAGAATGGTGACATTGGCGCCCATGCCGACGGCGATCTTGCAGGCGTTCATGCCCACCGTACCGCCTCCCAGAATGACCACGTTCGCCTTCGGCGTGCCGGGAACGCCGGCCAGAAGAATGCCCTCGCCCCCGAATTTCTTTTCCAGATACTTGGCGCCCTCCTGAATGGACAGACGCCCCGCAATCTGGCTCATGGGAGCCAGCAGCGGCAGGCTGCGGTCCTTTTCCTGCAGGGTTTCATAGGCCACCGCATTCACCTTGCCCGCCAGCAGCGCATCCATCTGCTGCCGGTCCGCCGCCAGATGCAGATAGGTATACAGAATCAGCCCGTCCCGGAAGAAGGGGTATTCGCAGGGCAGCGGTTCCTTGACCTTGACCATCATATCGACCAGCGCCCAGATCTCCGCCGCTTCGTCCAGCAGGGACGCGCCGGCATCCACATATTCGTGATCCGGAAAACCGGAACCGACTCCGGCCCCCTTTTCAATGTAGACATGATGCCCCGCGGCAATATAAGCCCGCACGTTATCCGGTGTCAGTCCCACCCGGAACTCATTGTTCTTAATCTCCCTGACGCAGCCGATCTTCATCTTTCCCCGTTCCTTTCCATATCAAATTGAAATTTTCCGCGGTTCTTCAGGCCGGTCCGCCGCGCTTCCGGATTCCTCACAGCCCCAGCATCCGGGCGGCCTTCAGAACCGCCACCTGGGTCTTGGCATCGGAAATCCGGCCGTTCATCACATCCCGGACCAGATCCTGCAGCGGGACGGTATAGACATCCAGAAACTCATCCTCATCCAGCGCCTGTCTGCCCTGATGCAGGCCCCGGGCCAGATACATGGTAATATACTCATCGCTGTAAGCCGGAGCGGGATGGAAGTCTCCCAGAGAAATCCACTCGTCCGCCGAATAGCCGGTTTCCTCCCGCAGCTCCCGCTGAATCGCGGAGAGCCGGTCCTCATCCGGCGCGTCCAGCTTGCCGGCCGGGATTTCCAGCATGATCCGGTCCACCGGATAACGATACTGCCGCTCCACAATCACTTCATTCCGGTCGGTCACCGGAATCACACAGACCGCGCCGATATGGCGGATCACTTCCCGGATGGAAGAGGCGCCGTTGGGCAGGCGCACGGTATCCTGCCGGACATGCAGCAGCACCCCGTCGAACACATCCCGGGTTTCCGTCTGCACCTCGCGAAGCCGGCTCATCTCCGACTCATCATGGATGGCCATTTTCCTTCCTCCGTTTATGCCCTGGGCTGAATGGTCGCCTTAATCCGGCGGACTCCGGCGGAAGAGGATTCCTCCTTCTGAATCTTAAAGGAACCCAGATCCCCCGTGTTTTTCGCGTGGGGACCGCCGCAGATTTCAAAGGAGTATTCACCCATCTTATAGGTTCTGACCCGCTCGCCGTATTTACTCTCGAACAGGCCGATGGCGCCCTTCTCCTTGGCCTCCGGCACCGTCATTTCCTCACAGACCACCGGCACCGCGGCCGCGATCGCTTCGTTCACCAGCCGCTCCGTCTCCTTCAGCTCTTCCGGCGTCATTTTCCGGCCGAAGCTGAAGTCAAAGCGCAGCCGCTCCGCCGTGATATTGGAGCCCTTCTGCGCCACTTCGTTCCCCAGCACCTTCCGCAGGGCGGCATGAAGCAGGTGGGTGGCGGTATGCAGCTTGGCGGTTTCCTCATTCTGCTCCGCCAGGCCGCCCTTGAAGGTGCCTTCCTGTTTGCTGATCTGCTGATGCTCCTTAAAGGCTTCCGCAAAGCCGGCGGCATCCACGGTCAGCCCTTCCTCCGCCGCCAGCTCCTCCGTCAGCTCCAGCGGGAACCCGTAGGTATCATAGAGACGGAAGGCCTGCTTGCCGCTGATCTCGGTTTCGGGCCTGTAGGCCGGATCCTTCTGGGACATGAACTCATTCTTGCGGCGGATGCCGGAAATGCACTTGCTGAATTCCTTCATGCCGGTCACCAGCGTCGCTTCAAAGCGGGCGGCTTCCTTCATGATTTCATCCAGAACATAATCCTCTTTCTCCACCAGCAGCGGATAGGCTTCGTCATAGATCTGCTCGATAAAGATCCGGCTCACTTCCGCCAGAACGGAAGACTCGAGACCCAGCTTCCGGGTATAGCGGATCGCGCGGCGGAGCAGGCGGCGCAGGATATAGCCGGCGCCGACATTGGAAGGCACGATGCCGTTCACATCGCCGATCAGCATGGTGGAGGTACGGATATGATCCGCCACGATCCGCATCGCTTTCTGCGCCTCGGGATCCTCATCATAGCTGCGCCCGGATTTTTCTTCCAGGTGATGAATGACCGGCAGGAAAAGATCGGTCTTATAGCCGTCGGTCAGCCCGTTCAGGAAGGCCAGCATCCGGTCCAGGCCGAAACCGGTATCCACGTTTTTATTCGCCAGAGGGGCATAGCCGTCCGCGTTCCGGACATACTGCATATAGACATCGTTGCCGATCTCCACATACCGCCCGCAGCCGCAGGCCGGACCGCAGTTCGGACCGCAGGGCCGGTTATGACGGGGATAGAACCATTCGTTATCCGGGCCGCAGGGCGTCCCGGTGGTGCCTTCCAGCTCCCACCAGTTATCGGACTTGGGCAGATAGAAGATATGCTCCGGCAGAATGCCGACTTCCTTCAGCAGGCCGGCGGTCTCCTCATCCCGGGGAGCGGCGTCATTGCCTTCAAACACCGTGGAGCAGATTTCCTTCCCGTCCAGGCCGAAAACCTTGGTCAGCAGATCATAGCTCCAGCGGGTTTTTTCTTTCTTAAAATAGTCTCCCAGAGACCAGTTGCCCATCATCTCAAAGAAGGTAAAATGGGTCGGATCGCCGACGCTCTCAATATCCACCGTGCGGACGCAGCCCTGCACATTGCACAGCCTTTTCTTTCCGGTGGGATGATCCTTGCCCAGCAGATAGGGCATCAGGGGCTGCATCCCGGCCACGTTGAACATGACCCCGGTGCTCCCGTCGCCGATCAGCGAAACGGCGCCGATATTGATATGACCCCGTTCCTCATAGAAACGGATCCAGGCATTTCTCAGTTCCTTCGAAGTGATCATCTGGCAATTCTCCCTTATGCTTTGATTGAACCGCAATATTTTAGCACAGCAGCCGATCAAAAGCAAATGGAAATCAGGCGCGAAACCTTTTCTTGCAAAGAAAAATATGGTACACTGTTGCAGTGTGCGAGAAGGGAGCGAAACGCATGAGTGATGAGAAAAAGAAGGGATTGTTCGCCCGGCTGCGGGAAGGACTGAGCAGAACCCGGGGCAACATGACCGAAAAAGTGGACGAGATGGTCCGGGAAAACCGGAAAATCGATGAGGATTTCTTCGAGGAGCTGGAGGACATTCTGCTGATGTCCGACTGCGGAATGGCCGCGACGGAATCGATCATCGGCGAGCTGCGGGAACGGATCAGAACGCAGAAGGTGAAGGATGCCTCCCAGGCCCGCGAGCTGCTTCGTCAGATCATGATCGAGGAGATGGATATCCCCCGTCCCCCGCTGAAGTGGCCTATGGTGATGCTGCTGGTCGGGGTGAACGGGGTCGGGAAAACCACCACCATCGGAAAACTGGCGCTGCGGTTCCAGGCGATCGGCCGCAGAGTCATGCTCTGTGCCGGGGATACCTTCCGGGCCGCCGCGGCCGAACAGCTGACGGTCTGGGCGGAGCGGGCCCGGGTGCCCATCATCAAGCATGCGGAAGGAGCGGATCCCGCCGCGGTGGTGTTCGACGCGATTCAGGCGGCCCGGGCTCAGGGCGCCGATCTGCTGATCATCGATACGGCCGGGCGGCTGCACAATAAAAAGAACCTGATGGACGAGCTGAGCAAGATGCGCCGGGTGATCGACCGGGAGTATCCGGAAGCGGACACCCGATGCATCCTGGTGCTGGATGCCACCACCGGCCAGAACGGGCTGAACCAGGCCCGTGCCTTCAAGGAAGTGGCGGAAATCAACGGGATTATCCTGACCAAGCTGGACGGGACCGCCAAGGGCGGCATCGCTCTGGCCATCCGGCAGGAGCTGGCCGTACCGGTCTGGTATGTGGGCGTCGGCGAAGGCATCGACGATCTTCAGCCCTTCGACGCCAGGGATTTTGTGAACGCGCTGTTCTGATGACCAGCGGAAGATAGAGGATGATAAACAACATGGCGGAACTGACAATGGACAAGCTGGTAGCTCTCTGCAAAAACCGCGGATTTATTTTTGCCGGATCGGAGATCTACGGCGGCCTGGCCAATACCTGGGACTACGGCCCTCTGGGCGTGGAATTCAAAAACAACGTGAAAAAAGCCTGGTGGCAGAAGTTTGTCCAGGAGAGCAAATATAATACCGGACTGGACTGCGCGATCCTGATGAACCGCGAAGTGTGGGTCGCCAGCGGCCATGTGGGCGGATTCAACGATCCGCTGATGGACTGCAAGGCCTGCAAGGCCCGTTTCCGGGCGGATAAGCTGATCGAGGACTTCACCGGCGGCCAGGAAACCGGAGACGGCTGGACCAACGCCGAGCTGGAGAACTTTATCGCGGAGCACGATATCGTCTGCCCCGTATGCGGCAAAAAGGATTTCACCGGAATCCGTCAGTTCAACCTGATGTTCAAAACCTTTGCCGGCGTCAACGAAGACAGCGCGAACGAAATCTATCTCCGGCCGGAAACCGCTCAGGGTATTTTCGTCAATTTCCAGAACGCCATGAGAACCACCCGGAAAAAGCTGCCGGCCGGCATCGCGCAGATCGGCAAATCTTTCCGGAATGAAATCACTCCCGGCAACTTCATCTTCCGGGTTCGCGAGTTCGAGCAGATGGAGCTGGAGTTCTTCTGCAAGCCCGGCGAGGATCTGGAATGGTTCAACTACTGGCGTTCCTTCTGCCGGGACTGGCTGCTGAGCCTGGGCATCAGGGAGGAAAGCCTGCGCCTGCGGGATCATTAACCGGAAAAGCTGGCCTTCTATTCCAAGGCCACAACCGACTTCGAATTCCTCTTCCCCTTCGGCTGGGGCGAGCTGTGGGGCGTCGCCGACCGGACGGACTACGACCTGACCCAGCATCAGAATCACTCCGGAAAGAGCATGGAGTATCTGGATCCGGTGACCAACGAGCGTTATATTCCCTACTGCATCGAGCCCTCCCTGGGCGTCGACCGGATGGTGCTGGCCTTCCTGTGCAACGCCTATGACGAGGAAGAGCTGGAAGGCGGAGATGTGCGGACCGTGCTGCATCTGCATCCGGCCCTGGCTCCCTACAAGGCCGCGGTACTGCCCCTGCAGAAGAACAAGCTGGGCGCCCTGGCCGGAGAAATTCACGCGGAACTGGCCAAATACTTCCCCGTGGAATACGACGAAACCGGCTCCATCGGCAAGCGGTACCGCCGCCAGGATGAGATCGGCACGCCCTTCAGCATCTGCGTGGACTTCGATACGGAAACAACCCAGTCCGTCACGATTCGCGACCGGGATACCATGCAGCAGGAACGGGTTCCCCTCTCCGAAGTGCGGAAGTATATCGAAGACCGGATGCGTTTCTGATTTCCCCGGGATAAAGATTCAGCCCGCGATCCATGAAATCGCGGGCTTTTTGATTATCCGTTCTTTTTGCGGGCCAGCATCCAGGCCAGCGCGTGAACGGCCTGGGGGAATTGTCCCGTTTCAATCATTTCTTCCACTTCCTGCGCGGTATGCTTCCGGACGTGAATGAATTCCATTTCATCCAGATCCTGCTCTTTTTCCAGCCGGCAGTTTCTGGCCTCAAAGAGCCAGGCGTCGTTATCCGAAATCGTCGGAGAGGAGGGGATCGTCAGCAGAAACCGCCAGTCATCGGAAACATAGCCGGTTTCCTCCCGCAGTTCCCGCTGCGCCGCGTGCAGCGCCGCCTCCGCCGCCTGTTCCGGATCCTCTCCGTCCCGGGTTTCTATCGCGCCCGCCGGAAGCTCCGTCGTCACTTTCCGGATGCCCTGACGGAACTGGCGCACGCAGATATAGTCTCCCTTTTCATCCGAAGCAACGATCACGGCGTAGTTCCGGCGGGAATAGCTGTAGTACGGCTGAAAAACCCGTCCGTCCGGCATACGGAAAGCGGTTTTCCGAAAATCAATCCACTCATCCCGGATCAGGTGCTCGGTGGACACCTCTTCCCAGATCAGGTCCTTATCCTGCATCGTCCTTCTCCCCCTGCCTGTTTCATTCTTTCCGGATCCGGAATGCCGGAAAAGCCATTCGAATCAAAAAACCCCCGGAATCCCGGGGGCGCTTCCATCTTATTCGACGGTGTAGGGCATCAAGGCGATGGCACGGGCGCGCTTGATGGCCTCACTCAGCTGACGCTGATGCTTGGCGCAGTTGCCGCTCATCCGGCGGGGCAGAATCTTGCCGCGCTCATTGGTGAAGCGGCGCAGGCGATTGATATCCTTGTAATCGATGTATTCAATCTTATCGACACAGAAGTTGCACACCTTCCGGCGGGGACGGCGTCCTCCGCGGGGACGGGGCCTTCTTTCGCCACGATCTTCAGACATAGGGCTTAACCTCCTTATCCTCAAGCGTTAGAAGGGCAGCTCGTCAGTTTCAACTGCGGTGAAACCGGCTGCCTGGGGCTCCGCAGCGGGAGCGGGAGCAGAAACGGACGGAGCGGAATAGCCGCCGACCATTCCATCATCATTCCGGGAAGAAAGAAACTCCACTTCTGTCGCATTCACTTCCATGCTGGCCCGAAGCGTTCCGTCATTGGCCTGATAGGCCCGGGCTGTCACAGCGCCAACCACGGCAACCTTCCGGCCCTTAGCCAGATACTTCGCACAGTTTTCCCCCTGCTGTCTCCAGACAGATACTCTGAAGAAATCCGTCTGCTCCGCCTGGTTCCCCTGCGCGTCGCGACGGCCGCGGCGGTTCACCGCAACGCCAAAGCTGCACACGCTGTCTCCGGAAGGAGTGGTTCTCAGCTCCGGATCATTGGTCAGATTGCCGATAATCGTCAGTCTGTTCATGTTTCTTCCCTTTCTCCGCTCTTACTCTGCGGTTTCGACGGGAGCGGCTTCCTCAGCAGGAGCGGCTTCCGCAACGGGAGCAGCCTCTTCAGCGGCAGGGGCGGCTTCCTCAACGGCAGCGGGCTTGATCGCCCGGGGCTTCACAGAGGAGCGCTTCTCCTCCAGCTTCACCACCAGATAACGGAGCACGTTCTCGTTAATCTGCAGGTTACGCTCGAGCTCACGGGGCAGATCGGCCGGCGCCTTGAAGTTCACCAGCACGTACCAGCCTTCGGTCTTGTAGTCAATGGCGTAGGCCAGGCGGCGCTTCCCCCATGTCTCATCGACCTTCTCGACTTCTCCACCATTGTTCGCGATCAGGGCGGAAACCTTTTCAATCAGCTCCTTGCGGGCCGCTTCCTCCAGACCGGTGTCAATGATGTAGAACATCTCATACCTGTTCATCATTCTTTCACCTCCTCACGGACTTTTGGCGCTGCACAAGCAGCGCAAGGATGTGCCAAGATCGGATTATATCAGATCATCCCTTCTCTTGCAAGGGGTTCCGGCGAATTTCTGTGCTTTTTCCCACGGCGGCTTCGGTCTTTTGTTCCGCGTCCGGCCCTCCGGAAACGGTCTGCCCCGGACCGGCCGGAGACGCATCTCCCGAAGCCTTCGGAACAAAGCCGCGCGGGAGACAGCGAAGCGTTTCCTGTCCCCAGTAGCGGAAGCAGCGCAGCGCCGCCTCATCGATCCGCTCCCCCGGCATCCGGACCGGCACCGCCGGCGGGCAGCCCGCCTCCGGATCCGCCAGAATCCGCCCCAGCGCATCGTCCCGCGGCACGCGCTCCGCGGGAGACAGAAGCGCTTCCCTCAGGCCGCCGACCCGGACCGGCCGGCCCGGATCCGGTGCGGGTGAACCGACGGGAGCGCCCCTTTGCGCGGAAAGCTCCGTCAGGGCCTCCTCCAGCCGCTGCCACTCCGCCTCCGTCGTTTCCGCGGAAGGCATCAGCGTCAGATATTCCGGATCGGCGAATTCCGCCTCAATCCCCCGTCGTCTCAGCCGGTCCGCCGCTTCCGTCCCGGTCCAGCCCATCTTTCGGGGAAGCAGCGTCAGCTTCATGGGCTCCTCGCCGGCCGTAGTCCA
>JAGCBO010000212.1 GCA_017652125.1 Clostridia bacterium
CACGGGTTACGGCGGATTTTCTGATTTTCGGCGTCTGAATCCTGTGCAGAAGCTCCTGAATCAGGCCCAGGGGGCAGATCCATCCGCAGACCGTACGCCCCAGGATCACGCCGTACAGCAGGAGGATCCCCAGCACATACCATCCGGCCCGGTGGCCGGAGGCAGCCAGCGCGTTCTGAATCGCGCCCAGGGGACAGGCGCCCACCGCGCCGGGACAGGAATAGCAGTTCAGGCCCGGAACGCAGACCGCCTTCGTACCGCCCCGGTAGATTTCTCCCGTGACGAATCCCCGCAGATGCGCGTTATACAGAAGAGCGCTGTAAACCTGGACCAGCCTTCTGGTGGACGGACGATGACGCTGCCACCAGGATTCCGCATTCATCTTATCCAAGGCCGACACACTCCGTACAGATATTGATCGCCTTCATCAGCACATCCCTCAGACTTCCGTTCGCCGCGCCCAGAAGGATCAGAATCACCGCCGCCGTCAGCAGAATCACCCGCACCGCGTTCACCGTCCGCCGGGAAGGCTTCCCGGCGGCGGGCGCCTTCCGCCGCGCCTTCGCCGGATCCCGGACCGGCCGGGGCGCCCGGTCGTCCCGGATTCCCAGCAGAAGCCCCGCGGCCGTCATCCCGAGCGAGACGAAAAACACGGGGCTCACCCGCATAAGCACCTCCGCGGTGTTCTCCGGCGTATAGACGGGCTCCAGCGGATGCTCCGCCCTGCGGGCGGCCCCTTCCCGGTCAATCCGGACGGCCGCGGCGGCAAGCAGGACCGCCACACAGACGCACAGCACCGCCTGAAGAATCAGAAAGGCTTTTTTCCGGTCGAATCCGCTCATTCTTTCTTCTCCTCCCCGGCCATCCCCGGCGGAACCCGGAGGTCAGCCGTTCTTCGTCCGCTTTACCGGATTGCCGTATTTGCTCTTCATGGCCGCCTTATGTTCCTTCCGGCAGTTTCCGCAGTAGTTCGGATAATGCTGCAGGGTGCTGGGAAAGGTGAAGAAGCGGCCGCACTGCCTGCATTTGCGTTTGATTTTACGGGGTTCGCCGGCCCGCTGCCGCTCTTCCTTTTCCCGGGCAAACTTCTGCCGGCACTCCTTGCAGTAATTCGGAATATGCTCCCAGGAGGGATCCACGGTGAAGGTCTTTCCGCATTCCCGGCAGGCTTTTTTGATTTTCGCCGGGGCCGCCGGTTCGGGCGCGGGTTCGGACGCGGTCTTTTTCCGCTGAAAAACAGCCTTGATTCGGTCGAGCAGTTTCATCGTTCGGTTCCTTTCTCGTTTTGCAGTCATTTCAATCTGAAAGGGTCATGATCTCCCGGAATCCTCCCGGCCGGGCAGCGGCTTCAGGCAGGCCACCTGGACCTCCCCGTCGGGCCGGAGGGCCGGCTTTTCCCGGGCGCAGCGTTCCTCCGCGAAGGGACAGCGGGTATGGAAGGGGCAGCCCTCCGGCGGATGCGCCGGACTGGGCGGATCGCCCTGGAGCAGGGGAACTTCCTCCCCACGGCGGCGGGGATCCGGAACCGGCACCGCGTCCAGCAGGAACCGGGTATAGGGGTGCCGCGGATGCCGGTAAATTTCCTCCGCCGGGCCGATTTCGCATACGTTTCCGAGATACATCACGCACACCCGGTCCGACAGGCAGCGGACCACGGACAGATTATGGCTGATCAGCAGATAGGTCAGCTTCCGCTCCGTCCGCAGCTCCTTCAGCAGATTCAGAATCTGATTCTGCACCGAAACATCCAGCGCCGACACCGGCTCGTCGCAGACGATGAATTCGGGCTCCGCGGCAATCGCCCGCGCGATGCCGATGCGCTGGCGCTGACCGCCGGAAAACTGATGCGGATACCGGTAGAGGAATTCCTCCGGAAGGCCCACCGCCCGCATCAGCTCCGTGACCCGCTTCGTGGTTTCCGCCCGGCTCCCGCAGATCCGCCAGGTTTCCAGGGGCTCCGCGATCAGATCCCGCACGCTCATCCGGGGATCCAGCGAGGACCAGGGATCCTGAAACACGAGCTGCATCCGCCGCCGGAGGGGGCGGAAGTCCTTTTCCGGCAGGCCGGTCAGGGACCGGCCGCGGTACAGCACCTCGCCGGAGGTGGAGGCCAGCGCCCGGATCAGCAGGCGGCCCAGGGTGGATTTTCCGCAGCCGGACTCCCCGACCAGGCCCAGAATTTCCCCCTCCCGGATTTGGAGGGAGACCTCCGAGACCGCGTGGATCGTCTTTCCTCCGCCGGCCGGAAAATCCCGGCTCAGGCGCCGGGCCTCGATCAGCGTTTCATTCATGGAGGGCCTCCTTCTCCACCGGGCGGCAGCGCACGGCATGCCCGGGCGTCAGCTCCCTCAGCTCCGGCATTTCCCTTTCGCAGAGGGCTTCGCACCGGGGGCAGCGCAGGGAAAAGCTGCAGCCCTCCGGCAGATGGTACAGGCTGGGCACCACGCCGGGAATGGTTTCCAGCGTATCCGGACCCTCCTCCAGGGACAGCACCGAGCGGAAAAGCCCGCGGGTATAGGGATGCAGCGGCCGCTCAAACAGCTCCTCCGCGGGGGCGCTTTCCACGATGCGGCCGGCATACATCACATACACCCAGTCGCAGAGCTGCGCGATCACCCCCAGATTATGGCTGATCACCAGCAGGCCCGTGCCCTGATCCCGCAGCTGACGGAGCAGGCGCAGAATCTGCGCCTCCACGGTCACATCCAGCGCGGTGGTCGGCTCATCGGCAATCAGGATCCGGGGACGGCATACCATCGCCATGGCGATCATCACCCGCTGGCGCAGCCCGCCGGAAAGCTGATGGGGATAGCTTTCATACCGGGTTTCCGGCTCCGGAATCTCCACCGCCCGGAACATCTCCAGCACCCGTTCCTTCGCTTCCTTCCGGGAACAGACGCCATGCTGCAGCAGGGCTTCCTCCACCTGGCGGCCCACCTTCATGACCGGGTTCAGGCTGGACATCGGCTCCTGAAACACCATGGAAATTTCCGATCCCATCAGCCGCCGGCGTTCCTTCGGCGGCAGGCCGGTCAGCTCCCGGTCTCCCAGGCGGACGGATCCGCCGGTCACCCGGCCCGGAGAGCGGATCAGGCCGATCACCGCCCGGGCCGTCATGCTCTTTCCGCAGCCGGATTCCCCCACGATTCCCACGATCTTGCCCGCGGGGATCCGCAGGCTGACATCGTTCACGGGGATAATCTTCCCTCTGTCCGCCGAAATGGTGACGGTCAGATGGCTGACCTCGAGGTTTATCTGTTCCATGATCCGCTCCTGTTACGATTTCTGCTGACGGGGATCCATCACGTCCATGAGTCCGTTTCCCAGAAAGTTGAAAGCCAGTACGATCAGCATGATCGCCGTCCCGGGGACAAAGCAGAGCCAGGGGGCATTGGCCAGATACTGCCTTCCGGTATTGATCACCAGCCCCCAGGAGGCATAGGGAGGCTGAACGCCCAGC
This sequence comes from Clostridia bacterium, assembly GCA_017652125.1. Classification (GTDB taxonomy): domain Bacteria; phylum Bacillota; class Clostridia; order Christensenellales; family Aristaeellaceae; genus Aristaeella. The sequence continues at coordinate 3,461 of JAGCBO010000212.1, forward strand.
CCCA
>JAGCBO010000213.1 GCA_017652125.1 Clostridia bacterium
CGGGGCGAGACCTTTGTGACCCGGAAAATCACCCGGGCGGCCGGGCGCATCGCCATGGGACTGCAGGACCACCTGGAGCTGGGGAACCTGGACAGCTTGCGGGACTGGGGATACGCGAAGGACTACGTCGAATGCATGTGGCTGATCCTGCAGCAGGAGGAGCCGGAGGACTTCGTGATCGCCACCGGGGTGCAGCACAGCGTACGCGAATTCACGACCCTGGCCTTCGCCCATGACGGGATCGACATCGAATGGCGGGGCGAGGGAGCCGACGAAAAGGGATACGACAAAAAGACCGGCAAAATGGTGGTATGCGTCAACCCCAAATGGTACCGGCCGACGGACGTGGTCAACCTGCTGGGGGACCCCACCAAGGCCCAGACCAAGCTGGGGTGGAATCCCCTGAAGACCAGCTGCGAGGAGCTATGCCGGATCATGGCGGAGCACGATCTGGAGCTGGCCAGAGCGGAAAAAGGAGGAAGCATCACATGAAAACACTCACCACCCGGGAACTGAAGGAACAGCTGGAAACGCTGCAGGGGACCGAAGTGACCCTGCGGGGCTGGATCCGGAACCACCGGAAGCAGAAGAACATGGGGTTCATCGACTTCTTTGACGGGATGTGCTTCAAAAACCCGCAGGTCGTGTATGACCAGAACACCCCGGACTTCGAGAAGATTCAGGCGCTGCGCGTGGGCGCCGCCGTGCAGGTGACGGGGAAAGTGGTGCCCAGCTACAAGGATCCGGAGACGCCGGAGATTCAGGCCTCCGCCATCGTGCTGGAGGGGGACTGCCCCGAGGACTATCCGCTGCAGCCGAAGAAGCACAGCCTTGAATATCTGCGGGAGATCGCATACTTGCGGCCGCGGACGAGGCTGTTTCAGGCCGTATTCCGGGTGCGGAGCGTGGCGGCCATGGCCATACACACGTATTTCCAGGACCGGGGATACGTATATGTTCACACGCCCCTGATCACCGGGAACGACGCGGAGGGCGCGGGCAACACCTTCACCGTGACCACCCTGACACCGGAAGAGCGGGCGGCCGGCAAGGAGGATTTCTTCGGGAAGAACACCAGCCTGGCCGTGACCGGACAGCTGGAGGGCGAGACCTTCGCCATGGCTTTTTCCAGGATCTATACCTTCGGGCCCACCTTCCGGGCGGAGAACAGCAACACCAAGACCCACGCGGCGGAATTCTGGATGATCGAGCCGGAGATCGCCTTCTGCGACCTGGACCAGCTGATGGACATCGAGGAGGACTTCCTGAAGGCCATCGTGAGAACGGTGCTGGAGAAATGCCCGGACGAGCTGGCCTTCCTGGACAAATTCAGCGGGGGCGGGCTGATCGACAAGCTGAAGGGGCTGCTGGAGAGCACGTGCGCCCGGGTGACCCACGAGGAAGCCATCACCATTCTGCGGAAGGCCATGGAGAACGGGACGGAATTCAAATTTGAGCCCCAGTACGGCGGGGACACCGCCAAGGAGCACGAAAAATATCTGACGGAAGAATATTTCCACAGCCCGGTATTCGTATACGACTGGCCGAAGGAGATCAAGGCCTTCTACATGTATCAGAACGACGACGGGAAGACCGTCAGCGCCGTGGACCTGCTGGTGCCCGGCGCCGGGGAGCTGATGGGCGGCAGCCAGCGCGAGGACCGGTGGGAGAAGCTGACGGAGCGAATGGACGAGCTGGGCATCTCCAAGGAGGAGATGTACTGGTACGTGAACCTGCGGAAATTCGGCGGATGCACGCACGCGGGATTCGGCATGGGATTCGAGCGGCTGCTGATCTATCTGACCGGGGTCGAGAACATCCGGGATGTGATTCCCTACGCGCGGACACCCATGAACTGCGAATTCTGAAAAAAAGGTGTCTGTTCTAAGCTCTGTCTGCGCCTGACGGCTTGCCAATCGCTAAGAACCGGCGAGAATCAAGGCCCCCGGAAGCGGAACACCTCAGCGCTCCGCTTTCAGGACTGAACAGATACAAAAAAAGACGATTGCGCGAAGTACGACTGTACGGAACGCGATTGCGCGGAAAGCGATTACGCGGAAAACGGAGGAGCCCCGGCCGCCGGCCGGGGCTCTTCTTTATCCGCGGGGTGATTATTTGGCGTATTCGGTGCTGCGGGTTTCGCGGATGACGTTGACCCGGATCTGGCCGGGATATTCCATCTGCTCCTCGATGCGCTTGGCGATCTCCCGGGCCATGACCTTGATGCCGTCATCATTGACATCCTCGGGCTTGACCATGATCCGCACCTCGCGGCCGGACTGGATCGCATAGCATTTATCCACACCGTCGAAGGAGTTCGCGATCTCCTCCAGCTTTTCGAGCCGCTTGATATAATTTTCCAGGCTTTCGCGGCGGGCGCCGGGACGGGCGGCGGAAATCGCATCCGCGGCCTGAATCAGGACCGCCTCGACCGTCTGGGGATCCACATCGTTATGATGGGCCATGATGCAATGGACCACTTCGGGATTCTCATGATATTTCCGGGCCAGCTCGGCGCCCAGGGACACATGGGTGCCTTCGCTCTCATGATCCACGGCCTTGCCGATATCATGGAGGAGGCCGGCCCGCTTGCACAGCTGGACATCCGCGCCCAGCTCCGCCGCCATCAGGCCCGCCAGATGGCTGACCTCAATGGAATGCTTCAGGACATTCTGGCCATAGCTGGTGCGGTACTTCAGGCGGCCCAGGAGCTTGACCAGCTCATGATGGATGCCATGCTGATTGGTTTCGAAGATCGCGTTTTCCCCGGCTTCGCGGATCTGATTATCCACTTCCTTCCGGGCCTTTTCCACCATCTCCTCAATGCGGGCGGGATGAATGCGCCCATCCATAATCAGCTTTTCCACCGCCACCCGGGCCACCTCGCGGCGAACGGGATCAAAGGCGGAAACAATGACCGCCTCCGGCGTATCATCAATAATCAGATCCACCCCGGTGGCCGTTTCCAGCGCCCGGATATTCCGGCCCTCACGGCCGATAATGCGGCCCTTCATATCATCATTGGGGAGGTTGATCACGCTGACCGTGGTCTCCGCCACATGATCGGCGGCGCATTTCTGGATGGCCATGGCGATAATATTCCGGGCCTTCTTTTCGCCCTCTTCCTTCGCCTGGGTCTCCATATCCCGGACCATGGCGGCGGCATCATGGAAGGCTTCCTTCTGCACCCGGTCGATGACGATCTGCTTCGCCTCTTCCTTCGAGAGGGCGGCCACCCGCTCCAGCTCCTGGAGCTGCTTATCCTTCAGGGCATCGACTTCCTGACGGTACTTTTCCAGCTCCTCGCTCTGGCGCGTCAGCTCCTGGGCCCGGTTATTCAGGCTTTCCTCCCGGGACTCGAGATTGTTCGCCTTTTTATCCAGGGTTTCCTCCCGCTGAATCAGGCGGCGCTCGTTCTTCTGCACCTCATTGCGGCGCTCGCGCATTTCCCGCTCGTTTTCCGCGCGCTCCCGGTCATTTTCCGCCTTCGCCTTCAGGATTTCCTCCTTGGCTTCCAGGACTTTTTCCTTTTTATACTCCTCCGCCTTATGCACCGCATCGTCATAGAGGCGCTTGGCATATTCCTCGGTTCGCTCGATTTTCTTTTCCGTGTAGTTCTTCCGCCAGGTATATCCCACCAGACCGCCGAGGACGGCGGTCACCAAAGCGATCACAATCGCCAGAATCGGACTCATGGCTCCCCTCCCTTTCTCTTTTCCGTTTTTTCTTTTTTCTTCACCGGGTCCAGCATCAACAGAAACGGAGAAAAATCCTCCGTGAACGGCAAAAAACCGTGCGAAAAGCTACGCTTCGCACGGCTGTACGCTGCTCCGACCGAGGAAATCCCGGGATACCATCTCCTCCGCGGAAAAGGGTATAAGAACCCCTGTCCATGGAAAACTATGCGGTTCGCCGCCAGGCGGCGCCCGAAAACAGATCGCGAATGAATCGCGGAGCACATGGGAAAACTCTATCGACAACAGCAGCGGGGGAAACCCCACACAGCCGAACAGGATAATTATAACAGCGGAGGTAATATTTGTCAACCGATTTGTAATAATTGGGCAGGGGGAGGAGTCGCAGACCGGGGAAAACGGGGAGATGGGGATGGAAGATCGGATTGACGACCGGGAATGGGGGTCGGCGGGAACGGGATTCGGATCAGGGGTCCCGGGTGAAGAAGGATCCGAAAAGGCCTCCCTTATCCGGCTGCTGACGGGAGGACCAACGAAGCAGCCCGGCCCGGGGAAAGACCAGATCCTGCGGCATCAGGAGAAAACGGCGATACGGGAAAAAGGAGGACAAGGCGCCGGAGCGGCCCGAACCGGAGGAAGAGGACCGGGAGGCGCCGGAGGGATTCACGGCAGGCTCCTGATGGGAGGTCCGGACGGCCGGGGCGTGAGGCGGAATCACCGCCTCATTGGTGAACACCGGGGCGGAGTCGTCCTGAGTCGTTTCGGTCCAGGAAGGAACGGTCGGCAGGGAGAGGC
>JAGCBO010000214.1 GCA_017652125.1 Clostridia bacterium
GGACGCTGACGGCGTCTTCCCGGAAAGCTTCCACCCTGCCGTCCATGACCTGCCAGGCCCTGCTGCCCTGCTTTCCCAGCGTCAGCAGCAGCGACAGGCGGCGGTACTGGCAGTGAAGTTTTTCCCAGACCTTTTCCGGTTCCCCTTCCCCGGTAATCTGTTCCGCTTCAATTTCATTCACCAGCAGCCAGTCCCGCCGCCCCAAATCAACTTCCTCCAGCGCCTGAGTGTAGGGGGAGGGATTCAGCACGATATGCAGACCCTGCGCGGAAGCAAGGTTTACAATCAGCGGAAGGGCGTTGATTTCGTTTTGCAGGATCAGCCAGTCGCCCGGGCTGAAACCGGCGATGACCCGGCGGATCTGTGCTTCCGGAACGCACCGGTTTGAACCGCCGTAAAGCAGAATGCAGTTTTCGCCTTCCGGGCTGACCTGGATGACGGTATGCCCCTGGGCTTCCGGAACGGGAAGAAGATACTCCGTATTCACCCCGTTTTCCTCCAGCAGGGTTTTCAGGACTTCACCGTCCGTACCGTAACAGCCGGCATGGCAGACCGAAGCGCCGGCCCGGGCCAGGGCGACTGACTGGTTCAGCCCTTTTCCGCCGGCCTTGACCGTACGGGACAGGGCGGACAGGGTTTCCCCCGGCTGCACAAAATGATCCACCCGGTACACATAGTCCAGGTTCAGGGAACCAAAGTTCAGAATCCTCATCTGTTTTTCCTCATCCCGCTCTTTACTGAATGAATATCTTTCTCTCCCCTGTTTCGACGGAAATTGTAATTGAAGGAAAATCACGGATTGTGGAAAAGGGAAAATATCTGCTGTGAAAGAATGATCAGGCAAATCGGCTCATTATTGGCTCATTATCGTCTCATGAAAACTGAGCCGATCCTTTTTCATCTTTCTCCTGAATTTGAACATCGACAGGTTTCCGAAGATTTAAGGCTGCGATGATTTCATTTCCATCCAGGTCCCCGGTTTCCTGAAAGCCAAAGCTATGATATAGCTTCTTAGCTGCCGTGTTTTCCGGTTCATAGGACAACCAGCATGTTTCAGAAGGTCCGCAAGGTTCGGTTCTGATAAAATCCAGAATTCGTTTCATTGCTTCTTTACCGAAGCCTTTTCCCTGAAACCTTTCATCTATCATCAACCGCCAGACGTTATAACTGTCTTTCGCAACGGCCGGGGCATCTGTCCACGAATCATCAACGCCATAACCAATCATACAGAACCCGACAGGAGTTTCATCATCATATATACCGAAGGGAAAGGCATGACCGTTTTCGTTCTGCGCGATATAGGCCTCTATAATGCTGATGTCATTTGCTGCGACAAATGAACGCTGGCTTTCACTGACACGAAGCTTCAGGATATCCCAAACATTTTTTCCGCTGATTTTTTCCAGCCGGATCATGTCCCTTTCACCACCATCTTTATAATCCATTAATCCATTAATACAAAAGCATATATTTGACTTAGGATCTGCTCATCAATATTGTTCCATCTCCTTCATTTTGCCAGACACTGTCTGGCAAATCATACTTGAATTATACCTGAGATGATGCAGTACGGCAATCCTGCGTTACCCTATCCTCCAATTGCTGGCCTCTGAAGTCTGCCATGATTGCCAGTGGTTTTCCGGGGTGTTAAATACGATTGTCCTTGACATGGGGAGTCCTGCGTTCATATAATGCTTTCGTAATTTTGGCGTAATTTTGGTTTACAGTCCTTATATTCGTGCGTTGGCCGTGTCCCCGCTGACTTCATTGACAAGAGGGGCCCCATGTGTCAAACTAACCGAAAAGAGTTCCGGATTCTGCAAGGGCAGGAAAAGATCATCGGGAAGCAGTGACAACTGAGGGGTATTATTTTATGGAAAAGAAGTTCAAAAGAAATGCTGTCCTGATCAGGCGGAAATTCAACAGCTATCTTGTGCCCGGAGCGATGATGATTGTCGCCACGCAGCTGGGGAATGTGGTTGACAGTATCTTTGTCAGCAGCATGATCGACCTGGATGGCATGACCGCGATTTCCCTGAGCTTTCCGGTGCTGGGAATCATTCAGATTCTGGGCGCCATGATGGGGGCGGGGAGCGCCGCGATGATTTCCGTCCTGCTGGGAAAACGACAGATGGAAGAGGCCGGAGAAGTGTTTTCCGCCGGACTGGTGACAGTCATCGGTTTATCGCTGCTTTTCACGGCGGCCGCGCCTTTTGTGACCAGGCCGGTGGCGTCGCTGCTGACGCCTTCACCGGTGCTGGCAGCCTATCTGGAACAGTATCTGCTGATCTTCATCCTTTGCGTTCCAGTGATCAATCTCTGTCTGTACATGGCCAACATCATGACCATTGACAACAGTCCGAAGCTCGGAGCGGCGTGCTTTATTATCGCTAATGCCGTCAACCTGATCCTGGATTATGTTTTCCTGAAGGCCGGCATGGGAATGCAGGGATCCGCGCTGTCTACGGTGATCGGATATACGGTCGGCCTGCTGGTGATCATTCTCTATATCCGGTCTCCCGGACGGCTGCTTTCCTTCAGCCTGAAAAAGATGAAAGCCGGCATGCGCAGCATCTTTCAGGTGGTCAGGGCCGGTGCAGCCCAGGGATCCCTGTATGTGATGACGATTCTCCAGGACCTGACGATGAACCTGCTGATCCAGCATGCCATGGGGCCGGATTATCTGGCGATCTATGCGGTGTGCATCCGGTCCGTAAGCATCGTGCGCCTGTTTATTGAGGGCGTGGTGGGCCTGGTCCAGACCATTGGCGGGGTGCTGTTCGGGGAAAAGGATTACTACGGCGTCCGTGCGCTGATGAAACGGGAAGTGAAGGTGACCATCGGACTGTCGCTGTTGCTGACGGCCTTCTTCTTCACCGTCCCGCAGGCGCTGCTTTCCCTGTTCTCCTTCAACAAGGCGGAGCTCTATCAAACCGCAATCACCTGCGTGCGGATCTTCAGCTTCAGCCTTGTGTTCTTTGCCGCGAACCAGCTGGTACAGGTTTACTACCAGGCAACCCTGCACACATCGCTGGCAACGATGAACGCCGTGCTGGAGGGATACGTTTTTCTGGTGCCCCTGGTGTACCTGCTGATGCGGCTGTCCGGGATCCAGGGCGTCTGCGCCGGGGTGGTGCTGACGGAAGCTCTCTCCTTCGGATTCGTCTGGCTGTACCGGGCGTTCAGGCAGCGGCAGGGGAAACTGCCCCCCAAGGGCTTCCTGATGATTCCCGAAGAGGACGGGGACGTTCTTTTTGATGTAACGATTTCCAGTACGGAGAACGATGCGGTGCAGGCGGCGGAGGAACTGCTGGCCTGCTGCCGGGAGCACGGAATTCCGGAGAAGACCGCCAACGCGCTGTGCATGGCGGCGGAGGAAATGAGCGTGAACATCGCGCGGCACGGCTATGACCGTAAACGCCCCTGCGCCATCGACATTGCGCTTTCCCGGGCGGATCATTCTCTGATCCTCCGGCTGCGGGATGACGGGGTATCCTTCAATCCCACGGAATATCAGCCGGAGGAAGCGGAGATTTACAAAATCACCGGCATCCAGATCATCCGGCGCATGACGGACCGGATGAGTTATGCCCGTGTGCTGAACATGAACAACACGATCATTGAAGTAACGGAGGAAGCGGTATGAAAACCATTGACATCCAGGAAGCGGCAAAGCTTGTGCAGCAGGGGACCCAAATCACGCACGGGGAAAGAATGCGCCTGGTGAACGAGCGGCTTCACGCGCTGGTGGATTACGCGCGGCAGAACTCGCCCTGGCTGGCCGAACGCTATCGGAACCTGCCCCGGGAATATACGCTGGCGGATATTCCGGTAACGGAGAAATCGGAGATGATTGCCCATTTCGACGATTATGTGACGGACCGGGAGATCCGCCTGCATGATGTGGAGGCGTACATCGAACGGGATCTGACGGACACCCGGCTGTATCTGGACCGCTACACGGTGCTGCATACCTCCGGAACGACCGGCACGCCGCTGTATATGGTCAGGGATCAGCACCGCAACCGGATTCACGGGATGCTGACGGCCCTGCGGCTGCTGGGGGATCTGGATCCCGAGCTGGGGGATATTCAGAAGCATAAACAGGCGGCGATCATTCACGTCTCCGCCGGTACGTCCAGCTATGAAGCCTGCCGGAGAGACCTGGCGGAACCGGAGCAGAGCGAAGGCCGGCTGCTGGTTCTCCCGGTGCTGGAGGATCCGGAAGTCATTGTGGAGAAGCTCAACGCGTTCCAGCCGGAAGTGCTTTCGGCATACGCGTCTGTCCTGACGATACTGGCGCTGGAAGCGGAAAAAGGGCGGCTGCATATCCCGCTGAAGGCCATCGCCACCTCCGCGGAAATGCTGACACCGGAGAACGATCGGCTGATCCGGCGGGTATTCCAATGCCCCGTCAAAAACAACTACTGCATGACCGAGGGCGGCGAGATCGCGATGAACCGGGAAGGACCGGAGCTGCTGCTGAATGAGGATTTCGTCATCATCGAACCAGTGGACGAAAACCGGAACCCCGTGCGGAATCCGGACGAATGGTCCCAGGGAATCCTGGTGACGGACCTGACGAACTACGTGCAGCCGGTGATCCGGTACTATGTGAACGACCGGGTCAGGATCGAGCGGATCTCCGACGATACGGTACGGCTTCCGGTCCTGCAGATCAACGGGCGGGCCAACGATGTTTTCACAGTCTGCGGCAAGAGCTTTTCGACGATGGCCCTCGATTCGCTGATTGATATGGATCCGGGTCTGCTGGATGACCAGTTTGTCCAGGTGGGCGACGATGAACTGCAGCTGCGGGTACTTACCGCCGGAAACGTCAATCGTGCCGAAGCGCTGCCGGATATGGCGCGCCGGCTGCAGGAATACCTGAAAGCCCGCGGCTGCTCCGCTGTCAAAGTCGGCTGGAGCGATGAATATCCGATCAGGAAAGCACGGGGCGGGAAGGCGCCGAAGTATATTGATCTGAGAAAATAACCGGCGCGGAGAGGAGAACCGGTACAATGGCTGAACAAACATTTTCTGAACTGTTCCAGGCGCAGGTATCTCTGAACGGCACGAAAACGGCAATCATTGATCCCGCGGCGGAACGCAGGATGACCTATGCCGAACTGGATGAATATTCCGGGCGCGTGGCGGCCAAAATGCGTGAAAACGGCGTGGGGCACGGCGACAGCGTAGCGCTTGTGATGCCCGACAGCCTGGACACGGCTGCTGCCATGCTTGCGGCGATGAAGCTGGGAGCCGCCTGCGCCGTGCTGAACAGCCGGTATCCGGAAGACAGGCTGCAGTATATCTTCGGGGACTGCAGAGCCAGGCTGGTCGTCCGGCCGGATTTCTTCGGGGATCTGGAAGCCTGTGAGCCCGTTGCCGCTGAAGCCCGGCTGTCCGGCAGCGACCTCGCCCTGCTGGTTTACACTTCCGGTTCGACAGGAAAGCCGAAGGGGGTCGCCATTGACCACCAGGGGCTCTGCGGATCGATCCACGGGATTGTTTCCGGGGACGATGTATTCGGCCAGGGCGCACCGATGTATTTTATCGCCGGCAGCAAACTGCTCCTGACGGGACTGGCCAGGGGCTGCACCAACGTCCTGGTTCCGCCGGAGGCGATGCGCGATCCGGGGCTGCTTTCCGCTTTCCTGGCTGAATACGGCGTTTCCGTCGTTTTTATCAGCCCGAAGGTCCTGCGGTATTTCAAAGCCGCCGGGAGCGCGCTGCGCAGGGTTATCACGGGCAGTGAACGCCTCAGCGGCATATGGTCCGACCAGTTTGAAATTTACAACACCTACGGGATTTCGGAGGCCGTCGGGGATGTGCTGCATTTCAGAGTGGACCGGCCTTACGACAACACCCCCATCGGCAAACCCATCGGAAACGAGCGTGTTTATCTGCTGGATGAAAACGGGTGCGAGGCGGAGGAGGGTGAAATCTGCCTGACGGGTTTCTTCGCCAGGGAATACCTGAATCTGCCGGAGGAATCCGCCCGCGTCTTTGTCCGGAACCCCTTCAGGGACAGGGACGGATTCGAAAGGATGCTCCGGACCGGCGACCTGGGGCGTATCCTGCCGGACGGGAATATCCTGTACCTGAACCGGAAGGACTGGATGGTGAAGATCAACGGCCAGCGGGTGGAGCCGGGGGAGACCGAGGCCGCCCTGCGCCGGATCGCGGGAATCCGGGACGCGGCGGTGAAGGATTTCACAGACGGGAACGGAGAGGTTTTCCTTGTCGGGTATTATACTGCCGATGCGCCCATGGAGGAGGACCGGCTGCGTGAGGCGCTTACCGCCTGGCTGCCGGACTACATGATCCCGGCCCGCTTTGTCCGCCTGGACAGCATGCCGGTCAATCCGAACGGCAAGCTGGACCGTTCCGCCCTGCTCCGGCCTGATACGGTCCGGCAGGCGGGCGGGGAGGAGCTGCCGGAGAATGACGCGCAGCAGGCGGTCTTTGACTGCGTGGCGGAGGCGGCGGGCCACCGCGGGTTCGGCGTGAACACCGACCTGACCAGGATCGGCCTGACTTCCATCGGCATGATCCGCCTGACCTCCGCCCTGTCGGACCGGTTCCATGTTCCGGTTTCCATTGCCGCGCTCCGGGACCGGCCCACGGTGAAAGCCCTGGAGCGCTGGCTGTCCGCCCAGCCCCTTCCGGGCGGCCATGAACCGCAGGCGGATTATCCGCTGACCCAAACCCAGCAGGGCATCCTGGCGGAAACCCTCAGCCATCCGGATACCACGATCTACAACGTGCCGCTTCTTTTCGCGCTTTCCGAAGCGGTGGATCCCCTGCGCCTGCAGGCCGCCCTCGGCCAGGCCATTGCCGCCCATCCGTATCTCAGCGGAACGGTTTTTGCCGACGGCGAGGGGAACTACCGGATGGCCCGGAACGATTCCGCGGCGGTCCGGGTTGAACTGAAAAAGACGCGGGCGCTTCCGGAGGATCTGCTGAAGCCCTTTGATATCGCGGGCGGACCGCTTTACCGGGCGCAGATCCTGATGACGGAGTCGGGGAATTACCTGTTCCTGGACTTCCATCATATCGCCTTTGACGGCGCCAGCGCGGTGATCCTGCTCGGGGACATCGATTCCGCCTACGCCGGGGAAACGCCGCGGAAGGAGACCTATTCAGGGTTTGAAATCGCGCTGGATGAGGAAGCGCTGCGGAAAACGGACGCATACCCGAAAGCCCGCGCATATTATGAAAATCTGCTCTCCGGCGCGGAGCGGGACATGCTGCCCCGGGGCGACGCGGACGGGGACGCCCCGCAGTCCGGCTGGATGACCCGGGATTCCCGGCTCCGCCGGGAGGAGGTCGAAGCCTGGTGCCGGGAAAACGGCGTGACGGCGAATGCTTTCTTCAACGCGGTGTTCGCCTGCGTGCTGTCCCGGTACGTCGGCCTGGACGAAGCGCTTTACACTACGGTTTATAACGGCCGGAACGATTCCCGGATGGACCGTGCGGTCACGATGCTGGTCAAAACCCTGCCGGTGGCCTGCCGCCTCGATGGAAACCGGAAGATTGCGGATTTCGTCCGGGAAACCGGCAGCCAGCTGATGGACAGCATGGCCGCCGACCTGTTTTCCTTTGCGGAAATCTCCGATGCCTTTGACGTTTCCCCCGAGGTCATGTTCGTGTATCAGGGCGATCAGTTCGCGTTTGATACCGTCTGCGGAGCGCCGGCGAAAAGATGCGCCCTGCCGCAGGGCGAAGCCCGGGAAACGCTGGGCGTGACGATGTTTGCGGAGGACGGGCGCTTCCTCTTTGAATGCGAGTACCGCGCCGACCGGTACAGCGGGGCCTTTATCCGGGGATTTGTTGCAGCCCTGGATCAGGCGGCGGAAGAATTCATGCGGAAGGAATGCCTGAAAGACGTGAGCATTCTGGATTCCGCCGCGCGGAAACAGACGGAGGCGCTGAACGATACCGACGTTCCCCTTCCGGAGATAACCGCCTTTCGGATGTTTGAAAAACACGCGCATGAGCATCCGGACCGGCCGGCGGTGATCGCGGCCGGGGAAACCCTGACGTACGGCGAACTGAACGCCCGGGCCAACCGGATCGCGGCGGCCCTGATCGGGAAGGGACTCCGTCCGCAGGAACCGGTCGGAATCCTGCTGCCCCGGACCGGAAACGCCGTGGCTGCGGAGTACGGCATCATGAAGGCCGGAGGAGCGTTCCTGCCGATGCTGCCGGATTATCCGGAGGAGAGAATTGATTACTGCATGACGGATTCCGGCGCCCGGTTTGTGCTGACAACGGAGGAGACCGCGGAAAGGATGCGGGAGCTGCCGGAAGGGAAGCCGTATACCGCCCTTTCCGCGGACCGGCTGGCGGAGACGGGAGATGACCGGGATCCGGACCTCGATGTCCCGATGGACGCGCTGGCATACTGCATCTATACCTCCGGCTCCACCGGCAGGCCCAAGGGCGTGATGATCGAGCATGGGAACCTGAGCAACTTTCTGTACGCCAATGAAAAGAACAGGGAATGCTTCCTCTATGTCACCCGGGGAAAGACGGCGCTTTCGGTTGCCGCGCTCTCGTTCGATTTTTCGCTGATGGAGATTCACCTTTCGCTGGCAAACGGCATGACGCTGTGCATGGCCGGCGAGGAGGAAATCACAAATCCCCTGAAACTGGCGGAGCTGATCACCGCCCGTCATGTGGATGTGATATCCGGGACCCCGTCCTTCCTGTCCAATCTCCTGGACATTCCCGAGGCCGCCGGGGCGCTCGGCGGGATCCGCCTGTATGACCTGGGAGCCGAGGCTTTCCCGGTTTCCCTGTATGAAAAACTGAAAAAGGCCAGCCCCGATGCGCTGATCGTCAACGGCTACGGTCCAACGGAAGCCACGATCAGCTGCGTTTCCAAGGTGATTGAGGATCCGCGGCGCATCACGATCGGCCGACCCGCCGCGAACGTGAAAGCCTGGATTTTTGACAGCTGGGGACACATGCTGCCGCCGGGAGCCCGGGGTGAACTGGTCCTCGGCGGACTGGGGGTGGGCAGGGGATATATTGGCCTGCCGGAAAAGAACGCCGAAGTCTTTCTCCGGGTCGACGGCATGCGTGCCTACAGAACCGGCGACCTGGCCTGCGTGAACGGAGACGGGGAAATCGAATTCCTCGGGCGGATGGACAGTCAGGTGAAGCTGCACGGGCTCCGGATCGAGCTGAGTGAAATTGAAAACGTGCTGAATGACTGCCCCGCCGTGCAGAACAGCGTGGTGAAGCCGGTGCGGAACGAGGCGGGAGAGGAATTCCTCTGCGCCTGGTTTACCGCGGCCGAAACGGCGGATCCGGCCAGTCTGAAGGAGCGGCTGGCCACCCGCCTGCCCCGCTACATGATTCCCGCGGCCTTTGTGCAGATTGAGCGTATTCCCGTGACGCGCAACGGCAAGGTGGACTGGAAAGCCCTGCCGCCGCCCCTCCTGCACCGGGAGGATACCGTGCCGCCGCAGAACGGGATGCAGCAGCGGATTTTTGACTGCGTGTCCGAGGTGCTGGGACACCGGGACTTCGGCATCACCACGAATTTTGACGACGCCGGCCTTTCCTCCCTGGGCGCGATCCGCCTGACCGTGCTGCTGTTCAGGGCGTTTGGCAAACCCATATCCATTCAGGATTTGAAGAACCTTCCCACGGTGACGCAGCTGGAAGCCTTCCTGAAGGGGCAGGCGGAGCGGGAGGAGTACGGGATCCGGGCGGATTATCCCGTAACGCAGACCCAGATGGGGGTCCTGGCGGAATCCCTTGCCCATCCGGATACGACGATTTACAACATTCCCATGCTTTTCCGCCTCTCTGATAAAACGGATCCGCTCCGCCTGCGGCAGGCGGCGGAAACAGCTTTCGCCGCCCACCCGTATCTGAACGCCGTCTTTTATGCCGACGAACACGGCGAATACCGGGTGAAGCGGGACGACAGCCTGAAAAGCGCCGTGGAGCTGATCCGGACGGACCGGGTTCCGGACGATCCGGTTGAACCGTTCCGGCTGACCGGCGGACGGCTGTACCGGGCCGTGATCTATGTGACCGGAGCGGGAAACTATTTCTTCCTGGATCTTCACCATCTCATCGGCGACGGCGCCAGCATTGACATCCTGCTTCAGGATATCAACGCCGCCTATGCGGGGGAACCGGTGCGGAAGGAGGAATATACCGGCTACGAACTGGCGCTGGACGAGGAAAAAAGGCGCGGGTCGGAGCAGTACGGCCGGGCAAGGGCTTACTTCGGGGAACTGCTGTCGGAGGCAGACAGCGAAATGCTGCCGCCGGGAGACGCATACGGGGAGGAAGCCTCTTCCGAAACGCTCACCGCGGTATCCGGCCTTTCCCTGGCGGCGGTTCATGCCTACCTGCAGGAAAACGGCCTGTCGCCCAATGCCTTCTTCAACGCGGTGTTTGCCTTTGTGCTGAGCAGGTTCACCGGCCGGGACGAAGCGCTCTATACGACGGTCTACAACGGACGCAGCGACGCCCGGACCAGCCGCACGGTGACCATGATGGTCAAAACGTTCCCGGTCTTCTGCCGGATCCGGGAGGATCAGGGGACGAAAGCCTTTGCGGAGGATATGGCCCGCCAGCTGATGAACAGCATGACCCACGAAATCTGTTCCTTTGCTGAAATCGCGGCGGAGCACGGGATCCGCGCTGACATCCTGTTTGTGTACCAGGGAGAAACCGGAGGCCGCCAGGTGATCGGCGGCGGGACGGCGGAGAGCCTTCCCCTTTCCCTGAACGAAGCGAAAGCGCCGCTGCATCTGGAGCTGTCCGAAGAAAACGGTCAGGCGCTCTTCACCTGTGAATACCGGGGAAATCTTTTCAGCGAAGCCTTTGTACGCAGCTTCCTGCGCTGCCTGGAGAAGGCCGCCGAAGGCTTTATGGCCGGCGGGAACCTGGGGGATATCTCCCTGCTGGATGAAAAAGAGGCCGCCTGGATGGACCGCTTGAACGAAACCGGGACGGATGATCCGGTGACGGATGTCGTATCCCTCTTCCGTGCCGCCGCGGAAAAATATCCCGAAAACACGGCCGTGGTCTTCCGGGACGAAGCCTGCACCTACCGGCAGGCGGACGAAATTTCCGGGCGCATAGCCGGCTTCCTGCGGGAGCAGGGCGTGGGCCGGGGAGATGTGGTGTCGATCCTGATTCCCCGCGGTCCCTGGATGGCGATCGCTTCCCTGGGCGTGCTGAAAGCCGGGGCTGCCTACCAGCCCCTCGATCCGGGCTATCCCCCGGAACGCCTCTCTTTCATGGTCCGGGACGCGGACTGCCGGCTGCTGATCGCGGAGGAGGCCTTGCTGGACCGGCTGCCGGAATACAAAGGCCCCGTGCTGCTGACCCGGGATATTCCCGGGCTCCCTGCCTGTGACCCCATCCGGGACCATCCCGCGCCGGAGGATCTGTTTATCCTGCTTTATACCTCCGGCTCCACCGGCGTGCCCAAGGGCGTGATGCTGGAGCACCGGAACATTGCCGGTTTCTGCGGCTGGTACCGGGATTACTATCAGCTGGACGCGGCCAGCCGCGTGGCGGCCTATGCCAGCTACGGCTTTGATGCCTGCATGATGGATCTCTATCCGGCGCTGACGACGGGCGCGGGGGTATACATCGTGGAGGAAGAAATCCGTATGGACCTGCCGGCCCTGGAAGACTGGTTCAACCGGATGAAAATCACCCACGCGTTCATGACGACGCAGGTAGCCCGCCAGTTCTACAGCCTGGCTGAAACAAAAACGCTGAGGCACCTCTCCGCCGGCGGGGAAAAGCTTGTCCCGCTGCCGCCCCGGGAAGGAGGCCCGAAGTTCTATAACGGGTACGGCCCCACAGAATGCACCATCTTCTCCACGGTGATGCCCGTGGAAAGGCTGTACAACCGCGTTCCGATCGGCCGGCCGCTGAGCAATTACCGGTGCTATGTCGCGGACAAAAACCTGCGCCGCCTCCCGCCGCTGGTTCCCGGTGAACTGCTGATCGCCGGGCGCGGCGTGGGACGCGGGTACCTGAACCGGCCCGACCTGACGGAAAAAGCCTTCATCCGGAACCCGTTCTCCTCCGATCCCGCTTATGCGCGCGCCTACCGCACGGGGGACGTGGTCCGCCTCCTGCCGGACGGAAACATTGATTTCCTCGGCAGAAACGACGGGCAGGTGAAGGTGCGGGGCTTCCGGATTGAACTGACGGAGGTGGAAGGCGTCATCCGCGAATTTCCCGGAATCCGCGACGCGACGGTACAGGCTTTCGAGGATGAACACACTGGCGAAAAATATCTCGCCGCCTATGTGGTCTCCGATGAGCAGACGGACACGGAAGCGCTCGCTCGCTTTATTGCCGGGAGAAAACCGGCCTATATGGTTCCCGCGGTGATCCTGCAGATTCCGGTCATTCCGCTCAACCAGAACCAGAAGGTAAACCGGAAAGCGCTGCCCCGGCCTGTTTATCAGGCCGCCCGCGCGGACATCCTTCCCCCGCGGAACGACGTCCAGCGGAAAATCCATGATTGTGTCGCCGAAGTGACAGGAAACGGGAACTTCGGCATCACCACCAATCTGGAGGAGGCCGGGCTTTCCTCCATCGGCCTGATCCGCCTGGTCGTCCTGCTTTCCAAAGCCTTCGGGGTTTCCCTTTCCTCCCGGGACCTGAAAGCCAACCCGACGGTTGAAAAGCTGGAGACTTTCCTGGCAGGCGGCGCGGAAAAGGAACAGGCCCGCGAGGTATATGCCGATTACGGGCTGACCCGGACGCAGCAGGGCATCTACGTGGAGTGCGTGGCGCGGCCCGATTCCACCGTCTATAACGTGCCGATCCTGCTGAAGATCGCGGATGACCTGGATCCGGAAAGGCTCAGACGCGCGATCGTTACCGCGGTGAATGCGCATCCGATTCTGAAAACCCGCCTCTTCCTCAATGACGACGGGGATGCGCGCATGCGCCGGATGGATGCGGATTTCTCCTTTGACGAAAATGCGATTCCCGTCCGCCGGATTACCGACATCGAAGCGGAGAAGCTTTCCCTGGTCCAGCCCTTCAAACTGCTGGGAGGCAGGCTTTTCCGCGCGCAGCTGCTGCGCGGCGACGGCCTGTGGCTGTTTATGGAGGTGCATCACATCATTGCGGACGGAAGCTCCGTCGGCATTCTCCTGCGGGATATCTCACGGGCTTATGCCGGAGAGGAACCGGAAGCGGAAACCTTCACCGGCTTCGACGTGACGCTGAACGAGGAAAAACTGCGTTCCGGTCCGGCGTATGACGCGGCGAAGAACTACTACGAAAAGCTGCTGGACGGGGTTGAAACGGCCAATCTGCCCGCGGGGGACGCGCCTGACGCGGAAGGGCCCGGAAGCCTCTCCTTCCAAATGACCGGCGCGGCGCCGGCGGAGGTGTTCGAAAGCTTCTGCCGGAACAACGGCTGCTCGATGAACGGCCTGTTCTCGGCGGCCTTCGGGCTGACGCTGGACAAGTATCTGGGCGTGGATGCGGCGGCTTTCGCCGGAATCTACAGCGGCCGGAACGATTCCCGCTTCACCGATACCGTCGCCATGCTGGTGAAAACGCTGCCCATCGTGGTCACCCAGCGCCCGGACGTTTCCTGCGCCGCGCTGGTGCGGGAAGTCACCCGGCAGCTGACGGATTCCCAGACCCATGATATCTACTCCTTTGCGGAAATCCGGCACGACCTGCACGCGGGGGCGGATGTCCTGTTCGCCTGGCAGGGGGATGAATTTGCCTTTGATACCCTGTGCGGCAAAAGCGCGCAGCTGACCGACCTTTCCCTTTCCGATGTCAAGGCGCCCATCAACGTGAATGCCATGATCGCCGGCGGCAGGATTGTGTATGCCGCGGAATGCCGCAGCGACCTCTACAGCGAGGATTATCTGCGGCGCTTCGTGGAGGCCGTCGATACGGCGGCCTGCGGGCTGGCGCGCCTGGAACGCCTGGATCAGGTCTCCATCCTGCCGGAGAAGGCGGAAGAAGAGCTGCACCGGTTTAACAGCACGGACGCGGACGGGCCGTTTGAGACGGCGCCGGAGCTGTTCCTGCGGGCGGTCCGGCAGTACGGCGACCGGACGGCGGTCCTTGCCCGCGGCGGGAAGGCGCGGCTCACCTACCGGGAATGGGGAGAACGTGCCCTGAAGGTGGCGCATGCCCTTGCCGGCCCGGAGGGAAAGCCGGCAGGCCGCGTCGCGCTGTATATGGACCGTACGGAGGATGTGTACGCCATCCGCCAGGGAATCATGCTGGCCGGCGGCGCTTTCGTTTCCCTTGAACCGGACTATCCGGATGACCGGATCCTGTACATCCTGAAGGATGCGGACATCTCCCGCCTGATCACGGACCGGGCGGAGGGCGGAAAACGGGCGGAGCTGTTCGGATCGCTGCCGTCCCTTGAGGTGCTGTTCCTGGAGGATATCTATGCCGCGCCGGAAAGCCATTCCCCCCTGCCCGCCGCGGACGCGGACAGCCCGGCCTACTGTATCTATACCTCGGGCTCTACCGGCAATCCCAAGGGGGTGGAGATCCTTCACAGGAACCTGGCCAATCTGCTGCACTATGACGAAAAGAATACGCTGGCCAGGGCGTATGTGGATCATGCCACAACCTTCCTGGCGCTTGCCGCCTTCACCTTTGATGTCTCCGTCATCGAGGAAATGATGCCCCTCTTCCATGGCTGCCCGGTCTCTGTCGCCACCCGGGAGGAGATTCATAATCCCCTGCTGCTGATGCAGACGGTGGCCCGGACGGGGGTGGACATGATGAAATGCACCCCCTCCTACCTGCAGACCATCCTGGACGTGCCCCAGGCCCGGGAGGCGCTGGCGGGGCTGAAAGCCCTGATCGTCGGAGCCGAACCGTTCCCGCCGGCCCTGTACCGGCGGATCCGGGAAGCCGGTTTCACGGGGATCCTTTTCAACAGCTACGGCCCCACGGAAACATGCGTTTCGGTCAGCATCGGCATCCTGGACGGCCGCACCGTTACCGTCGGCGGCCCGACGATGAATACGGTTTTCCTGATCCGCGACCGGTTCGGCAATACGCTGCCGCCCTATGCCCGCGGCGAACTGATCATCGCAGGCGCGCAGGTAGGCCGGGGCTACATCGGCCTGCCGGAGCAGACGCGGGAAAAATTTATCCCGCTGAACCTCCCGGGAAGAACCCTGAACGCCTACCGGAGCGGCGACATCGCCTACTTTGACCGGAACGGCAGTATTGTCCATTGCGGCCGGAACGACAATCAGGTCAAAATCCGCGGTCTCCGCATCGAGCTGGACGGCGTGGAAAACGTGATGAACACCTTCCCCGGCATCAGGCGCAGCGTTGTCCTGGTCAAAGGGGAAGGGGACGGGCAGTTCCTGTGCGGTTATTATGTTTCCGACGCCCCGGTGGACGAGGAAAAGCTCGCGGCGCATATGAAACAGACGCTGACGGCCTACATGATCCCGGGCGTATTCGTTCACCTGACGCACCTGCCCCTGACGGTCAACGGCAAGGTGAACAAAAAAGCCCTACCGGAACCCGCGGTTCATGGCGGAGCGAAAGAGAAAAAGCCGGCGTCCACCCCGATGCAGAAACAGATTTCCGAAATATTTGCCAAAGCTCTCGGTGTTCTGTCTGTGGGAACCGACGAGGATTTCTTTGACATCGGAGGCACGTCCATGCTCGCTTCCAAGGTCGCCATGCAGGCCATGGTCGCCGGACTGCCCATCGTGTATCAGGATCTCTTTACCCATCCCACCGTGGAAGCCCTGGAGCGGCTCGTGCGGGAGAAGGAAAACGGCGGCATGCCCGCCCTGTCCGCCGCGGCCGGGACAGCCGACGTCCTGCCGGAAAGCCCGCCGTGCCGTCCGGAGCCTGCGCCTGTGACGGAAGCGCTGAAATACAACAACATGGATCATATCGGGTCGATTTCGTCCGTCAATCCGGGTCCTGTGCTGCTGACGGGAGCAACTGGCTTCCTGGGAATCCATGTGCTGCGGGAGCTGCTGGACAACTCCGGTGAAAAGATTACCTGCCTGATCCGGAAGGGACATCTGAAAACGGCCCGGCAGCGGCTGGAATCGATGCTCTTCTACTACTTCGAATCGAACTACCGGGAAGCCTTTGAATCCGGCAGGCTGACGGTGATCGACGGCGATATTACGGATGAGGCACTGGCTTCCGGCCTTGGAAGCCTCGGCTTCCAGACCCTGATCAACTGCGCGGCGAATGTCAAGCACTTTGCCAACGACGATATCCTGGAGCGGGTCAACGTCCTGGGCGTCCGGAACCTGATCGGCCTGTGCGAAAAGACCGGCAGCATGCTGGTGCAGATTTCCACGGTGTCGGTTGCGGGTGAAAACGTGGATCACGCGCTGCCGGAGACCGCCGTCCTGAAGGAGGACACCCTTTTCTTCGGCCAGGATCTCTCCAACCAGTACGTCCGGTCCAAGTTCAAAGCGGAGGAGGATGTGCTGCAGGCAATCTCTGAAGGCCGCCTGCGGGGGAAGATCCTGCGGGTGGGCAACCTGATGAGCCGCAACAGCGACGGGGAATTCCAGATCAATTTCACCCTCAGCGGGTTTATGCGCCATCTCCGGGGATACGCGGCCATCGGCGCCTTCCCGGTCACGAAACTGGCCTCGCCGGTTGAGTTTTCCCCCATCGACAAAGTGGCGCAGGCAGTCAGGCTGTTGGTCGGAACCCCGGACCAGTTCACGGTCTTCCATCCTGTCAACAGCCACTGCATCGAGATGGGCGACGTGATCGCCGCCATGAATGAAGCAGGGCTGCCGGTGAATATTGTTTCAGAAGAGGAATTCGCATACCGCCTTTCCCAGGCGATGAAAAACGAGCAGAAGAACATGCTGGTCGCAGGCCTGATCAGCTACCTGTCCTCCGATGCCCGGACGGTGCGCAGCTATGTGCCCGAGGAGCACACCTTTACGAAGAACGCGCTGTACCGCCTGGGGTTCCGCTGGCCTCTGACGGATGACCGGTACCTGCAGAACATGATCAAAGGTCTGATGACGCTGAACTTCTTTGATTCCTGATGCCGCGCGGCAGGAAAGGCCGCATCCGGATTTCCTGCCGCGGCATCCGGCTGCCCGTCCCGGCGGGGGTTACCAGGGGCGTTCCGTTTTGTTGTAGTTCCAGTTTTTCTTCCTCACACCCCACAACCACTGTACATCGGATCCATGCGGGTGTTTTTGGCGCTTACTCTCACTCTATGGGACTTAACGCTTTTTGTTTAGCCTTTGTGCGTTCTGGTCTCTTCCGTTGATCTGATTCCACAGAGTATTTGTATTATCCCTGCTATCCGGCTGTGTTTTATCATTTCTTTATCGGAGTGATAAAGAAGCCGGATCATGGACAACGCAATCTGCATGGATATTATACCGAATCAGACGGGCAGAATCA
>JAGCBO010000215.1 GCA_017652125.1 Clostridia bacterium
TCACTCCCTGTCTCCCTGAGACGCGAAATAAACCCTGTTTTCCTTTTTCTCAGTCCTGAAAACAGCGATGAGTTGCTGATTTCTGTTTGCTGTTGCTAATCCAGCTCCTGTTACGGATAGGGCCGGGCGAACCGTTCCGGCCCTGATTCCCGGGAAAGCTTTTAAGACATCAGCTCAACGTGCCATTTGCGCCCGGATTCATTCCCGCCCGAAACGTTTTCCATCTGATCCATGCTGAGCTCGTTCAGCTCGCTGCTTTCTTTCTTTTCCGCATCCCCGCCGGTCTGTTTCTCAGATTCTTTTACGGTAATCCGTTTCATGATGCTTTCTGCCTGCGTAATCATTCGTTTCCACATCCTCCTCGTTCCCCTCTCTGCGGTATTCAAATGTAAGTCATCGGGAACCGTCCCAACAACGTTCAGATCAACGTGTTCCAGTCCTGAACATTGATTACAGCTTTGGTAATATGTCCGTCCATCTGATGCTCTTTGAAACAAGCGGGTCGTTTTTTCTCTCATCGATAGTATATACCATTTTCCCGGTTTTGAAAAGGAAACGATAAGGAAAAATGAGGCCGTCAACAGCAGGAGAAAAGCGGTAAAATCAGCATCTCCGTTTGTTGATTCAGGGTTTTTCGCTCACAGGTTCATAAAAATTGAAGACAAACGTGTCCCCCTCGCCGCGCTGGGAAACGGCAGCCAGGCCGTATTGCACCTCAAGCGCCCTGTCTTTCATCTCTGCGTTCACAATGTTCCAGCCGCCGTAAGCCGGCTCCAGCGTCCACCAGGTCAGTTCCGCGCCTTCCGGTTCAGCCGACAGCGTAATTCCGTCGGCGTCAGGAACCAGCCATCTTCCCTCCGGGGTACGGAAGCGGTACATTCCGTTCTCTGCGGCCTGTACCGTGAACACGAGGACCGCGCCGGGCTGCGGCGATTTCAGGGCCGGCCCCTGCGCTTCCCAGGCCTCCGCTCCCAGCTGGCCGCTGCTTTGCTGTCCGGTGAGGGCGCATTGTTCCGCTTCGTTGAAGATCACAACGCGCTGTCCGTCCTTCGGCACGGACACCAGCGCCGCTGCCGTCTCTTCCTCCGGAAGCGCCGTATCCTCCAGGCTTGCAGAGAAGATGTTTTTCCAGGTCCAGCTGAATTCCGCCGGAGTCACACGTCCCTGAAGAATGATGTAATCAGCAATCAGGTTCTGAATGGCTTCTCCGTTTCCGTCTGTCTGTCTCCAGATGGCGTCGTCCACGGAAAAGTCTCTCAGACCGCACTGTTCATTGCCCAGAACATAATCGCTTACGGCGGCCAGATAGATCCTGTCCGGATCAAAGGACCGGCCGTTGGCGAACCCTTCGATGACGATCTTCTCCCCGTCCGGCCTGGCCATGTCGCAGGTATAATTCATCCCGCCGAACATCAGATGCGTGTTCCTGTGTCCCTTCGTGTAATAAAACACTTCTCCGTCATGCACGCGCACGCTGAGCCGCCCGGCCGCGGTTTCTTCCATCACCGCCCTGATCTGTTCTCCGGTCATGGGAATCACCAGAACCTTGTTCGAAAAACGGCTGAGCCGATAAATATCCTTCAGGGAAATCGGACCGGCACGCATCACATAGTTTCCGGATACCTTACAATTGAGGATGGAAATGTCCGTATCCAGATGATCTGTCCCTGCCTTCGCCATCAGCGCCTGTTCGCCGGTGTCCTCCGCCATCTCGGCGATCCGCCGGGTAGTCATCTGAATACAGGCCCTCGCAATCAGATCCATGGAATCCGTCTGCTCCCGGAAAAACAGCCGGTTCTCGTCCCACTCCCCCTCCGCGGTTCCCAGGGGCTGCGTCACGTAGCGTTCCGCCATTTCCGCATAGGGCCGAACCAGTTCCTGAAGCCTTTCATCCACCGCGAAACCGGAGGGGTCCAGGTTCCCAGTTTCCAGTATCTTCCAGACAAGTTTTCCGTCCCCGTCCTCCGTAAAGCGGAAAACGGTGCAGGTCAGCTCCTGACCGCCGCCGTTGATCAGCGGGATCTCCCGCCCGTCCGCGTTCGCGATCATGCTGCCGGAATAGTCTGTCGTATGGTCATGCCCGTTGATCATCAGGTCGATGTCATGGCTTTCCATGATCATGCGCTGCGCCTGATTTGCAGTGCTGACCCCATACACAAGCTCTGTTCCGGCTGGTTCCCCAAGGCCTCCGTGATAGGACACGATGATGAATTCGCAGCCTTGCGCCTTCATCTCCGGCAGGAACAGATTTACCTCTTCCGTCATGGAGAAGTCCGAATTGCCGGGATGCACAAACTGCAGCCCCGGGTAGTGATACGGCAGATCCCACTTGGGGATATCACAGCTTTCCAGTCCCAGAATACCGATTTTGTGCGCGTGTCCGTTCACCGTGATCTCCCGGATCAGATAGGGCGTAAACGCACTGTCTCCCGCGTTCGTTCCCATTTCGGTTCCGTCGCGGCAGATATTGGCTGCCAGCACCGGTACGCCGTTCTCCTCCAGCCACCTGTAGTTTTCCGACATTACTTCCCAGGGATAGTTGAATTCATGATTGCCCGGCACGGACGCCGTATAGCCGATTTCCTTCAGGCAAAGGGCCATGACCAGCGGGGCATCCGACTGATCCAGATGGCGCTGTATCAGCTGGTACTCCGATACCTGGGTGCCCTGATACAAATCGCCGTTATCAATCAGAAGCACATTCTCCTTCCCGTACTTCTCCCGGATTTCATTCACCGCGGTGGAAATGCGCAGGATATTGTTCTTTTCCCAGGAGCCGGTCAGCACGTTGGTATCCCAGCATTTTCCGTGCAGATCGGTGGTGGATAGAATCGCAATGTCGGCATAGGCTTCCTTCTCCTCCGCGGCTGCTCCGCACATCACCGCAAAAGCGCAAACTGCCGACAGCAGGATCACTCTGTTCAGTATACCCATTCTTCCTGCCTCCTCGTCCTTTTCCTGACAGGCAATGTATTCTTTCCTCCGGTACAAGCTCAGGAGGACGGACGCTTGACACCAAAAAACGCATTCGCAGATACCGCCGGCGCCGTTCCGCTGCGGATCACGAGATATCAGAACAGGAGATCAGTCCAAAATGGCGCATCGCCCGGGAAATACCGTCATGCTCCGGCCGTTCGGTGACAAAGGAGCACACGGCTTTCACCTCCTCCGGAGCGTTCCCCATCGCGATACTGATTCCGGCGTGTTCAAACATGGTCATGTCATTCGTGCTGTCCCCAAAGGCGTAGCAGCAGTCACGGCTCACTCCAAGTCTCTCCCGGAGCAGGTCGATGCC
This sequence comes from Clostridia bacterium, assembly GCA_017652125.1. GTDB lineage: Bacteria > Bacillota > Clostridia > Christensenellales > Aristaeellaceae > Aristaeella. The sequence continues at coordinate 3,296 of JAGCBO010000215.1, forward strand.
GGTTCCCTTGGAATGTCCGCAGGGCACCACTTCCCACGCGCCGGAGCCCCGGTTGATCGCGTAATAGGGCATTCCGGCTCCGGCTGTCCGTTTTTCCATTTCAGCCATCCGCTGTTCTTCAGCGAAGCAGAACATTTTTACCGCTCTGAATTCCGGATCCTGCGCTGAGATATCCCGGCAGATTCCGTGTCTTTCCGCCCACTCACGATAACGTACAACTGCCGGATCCGTAGCTCCAAGCGGATCAAAATAGATCCCGGTGTCACATTCCCAGACCGTCGGAATCCCGAGCTCCAGGACGATGTCCCGTAGACGCAGGGATGCCGGCAATTCATACTCCATCAATTGCAGCGTTTGCCCCCGGTAGAGAATCCGCGTTCCGCAGCCCATAATCCAGCCATCCAGGGGAAATCCGTCCAGGCGGCGGTCCTGATTGCAGAGGGTTCGTCCGGTATTTATGATCAGCCGGTATCCGTTTCCACGGGCCGCTTCCATGGCCGGCCGGACTGAATCCGGCAGCTTCCCTTCATCGTCAAAAATCGTTCCGTCTATATCAAAAAACACCATTCCCCTGATTTCCGGCATTTATCTTTCCTCCGGTTTGTGATACACCGGGTTCTTTTTCTCCGGCAGCTGCGAATATCGCAAGCTTCCGGTCATATTACATGGTGTTCCTGGTATTTTGCTTTCACAGATTTATAAACTCTCGCCAGAAGGACTGAGACAATCAGCAGCAGGACGGCATCTGCAAAGAAATACCAGAACTCCGATTCATATCCCACCCGTTCTGTCGCGAAGGTGATTACCGGATGGCACAGGACCATACAGACAATCGCGACTGCCTTCAATAGATCCAGGTTGTACTGACGTTCATGGCTTTTTCCCATTTTTCCGCCTCCACATTCTTTTTTTGTTCAAGGCAATAGCATTATACAACTAAATTCGACAAAAACAACAGCGCCCTGCCGTTTTCCCGAATATCATCCTTTCCTGTTCATCCGGAAGACTTCAAAGTTCCCGCAGAAATCAAAGATGAAGAGAAAAAACCTTCTGGCACAAGATCCGGAAAACAGATCCTATGTCAAAGCGGTTTAATTATTGGGGAAATTCATAATAAAAGCAAATGAAATCAGAATATTGTTTTGGACCCTTCATATTCCAGAGTGAATATGTTACAATAGGCAGGAATATAGTCATGACTCTTGAGCCGGTTGGAAAGAAATCAGCAGAGGAGCTGTGTGAATGAAAAAGGAAAATCAACCGTTATCTTTTGCCAGTATCGCGCTTGCTCTGGCAAACGACTACAGCCGCCTGTTCGTGATCGATTCGGATGATGACAGCTACATAGAATATCTCATTGATGGTGCGGAAAAGGAGCTTATACCGGTTTCGTCTGAGGATAACTTCTTTGAAGCTGTCCCGAGGGACGCGAAGGAACAGGTATGGCCTGAAGATCAGGCGTATTTTCTGAGCGCGTTTCAGAAGGAAACAATGATGACAGCGCTGGAAAACGGCCGGTCATTTTCCCTGACATACAGGCTGAATCTGAATGGGAATCCGCATTACTTTTCATTAAAGGCAATCCGGGCCAGTGACCATAACATCATCATTGGCGTACAGGATGTCGATGCCCGGAAACGCAAGGAACTGGAGAGTGAAGACGCGAACAGAACCTATACGGAGATCGTCAAATCTCTTGCCAGTCAGTATGTGGCAATCTACCATGTTGACCTCACTACAGGCCATTATATGGAATACAGTTCAAACGACCGTTATTCAAGACTTGGCTTCTTCCGCCCCGGCGAGGACTTCTTTGAGGTTTCAAAAAGCAATATCCGGAAGGTGATCCATCCGGATGATAAGGAACGGGTTCTTCATGCGATTGAACGGGATGTCCTGCTGAACAGCATCCGCACATCCGGTTCCTTCACGATCACTTACCGGCAGATGTTTGACGGCCAGCCTCAGTACATGGCGTTGCTGGCATTCCGGCAGGAAGACAATGACGAACGCCTGGTGGTCGGCGTACGCAATATCGATGAACAAAAGCGGCAGGAGGAAGCCAGCGCAACCTATCAGCAGATCGCGGGAGCGCTTGCCAGCCGGTACGAGGTTATTTATCACATCAATATCGATACAAACGAATATACGATGTACAGTTCCAGCAACCAGTATGCCAAGCTTGGAACGACAAAGCAGGGAAAAGACTTCTTTAATGACGCAGCCTCCGATATCCGGGTCTATATCCATCCGGATGATGTAACCGTCACACTGAAGAGAATTGATAAAGAACACCTTCTGAATACGCTTCAGCAGAATGGCATGACCTCCTTTACTTACCGGCAAATGCTCGGCGGGAAATATCTGTATATGAACATGCAGGTGGTTCAGCCGAGAAATGACAGCCATCACATCGTCATCGGTGTTTCCAATACGGACGCCCAGGTTCGCCGTGAGCAGTCGCTGCGCGCCCAGAACCGCACATTTAATGATATCTCCCTGGCCCTGGCTCAGCAATATGAGGTCATCTATCATGTGAATATCCGGACGAACGAGTATGCTGAGTATAGCGCCAGCGAGAAATACTCAAAGCTGAAGGTAGGCACGCGGGGCAAAGATTTCTTTGCTGAAACGCAGACGAATATGAAGCGGGATATCTATCCGGAAGATCTGCCGATGATGGTGATGGCCATGCAGAAGGAAAACCTGCTGAAAAACCTCTTTGCCTACGGAAAAACCTTCCTGAACTATCGGCTGATGATCGACGGAAGACCCCAGTATGTTTCCCTTTATGCAATCCTTCCGAAGGAAGACTCGGATCATATTATCGTTTCAGTGGCCAATATTGACGCTTCCAAACGAATGGAAGAAGCCTATCATGACGCGCTGGACATGGCGAATAAAGATGCTATGACCGGCGTGAAGAACAAGCGGGCCTATGCACAGGCAGAAGCAGAAATTGACGAAGCGATAAAAAACGGAGGACAGGAAGCATTTGCTGTAGTGGTATGCGATCTGAACGGATTGAAACAGGTCAACGATACCCTCGGACACAGTGCCGGCGACGAGTTTATCCACAATACATGCGCTATTATCTGCGAAGTGTTCTGCCACAGCCCTGTGTTCAGAATTGGCGGAGATGAGTTTGCAATCATCCTTCAGGAGCGCGACTATGATCATCGGGATACTCTGATCAGACAGCTGGAGGCAGCGCTGGATGAGCATAAACACATGGGGATCAGACCGTTTGCCTTTGGAATATCTGAATTTGACCGGAAAACCGATATGCGCGTACAGGATGTCTTTGAGCGTGCTGACAAACTGATGTATGACGATAAGAACAGATGCAAAGCAGAGAATCAGTAGAACGGAGCCAGGACAGAGAAAACAGCTGTGAGAATAACCTGCTTGTCGGCAGTACGGATGCCGACGGAATCCTGACAGCAGAAGCGGTCAATCTGATCCGTTGCAACACCTGGCAGGGATCCAATATTCCCCTCAGCCGGTTGAAACCCGGGAGGGTTTCAGTCCGGAACGGGATGTGTCGGATTTCCTGCTGTCGGGCAAACCTTCTGATCCCTGATCCACAGGATATCAGAAAGACGCATCGTCAGTCCAGACGGTCATCAGCTTGTCTTTTGCCCAGAAATACTGGCTTTCGGTCTCATACTCCCTGTAATAGACCTCGATCATCATCGTCAGATACAGGATCACATCATACCATCGTATTCGCCTGATCTCATCGCCGGTAAAGGCCGTTTGGCCAAATCCCGTCAGAAAGCTTTTGTTCCGGCTGTGATACCTGAACCGGTCATCCATAAAGGCTTCTCCCCACATCGCTCTTTCCCAGTCGATGATGCCGGAGACATGCCCATCGCGGACAAACACGTTTCCCTCCCACATGTCCCAGTGAACCAGGGTGGCCGGCATGATTCCGTCAAATGCGGATTTGTCCTTCTCCAGCCGGGTCCGAAAGTCCTCCGCCCCGTATACAATATCCACATTCCGGTTTTCCGCATCATGGAGAAGATTTTCGAGCATGACCCTGGTAAAGTCATACAGCGAGCGGTATCTCCTTTGATCGCCGAGAAATCCGAATTCACTGTTTGTGATTTCCGTCAGCCGCCGGGATATTTCTCCGATTTCCCGGTGAATCTGTTCCACCGTGCTTTCAGGCAGCTGCGCTTTTTCGAGGTTCAGATTCCTGCCCTGTATTTTTTCCATGAAAAAATAATCGCCGCTGCATAATTCCCGGGTGGTATCATAATACTGGACCTCAGCCACCCGTGCCGCGCGACGGTCACGGACCAGTTTCATGGCCTCCACTTCAGCGCGCATCAGGTTGATTTCATTGGAAATATTCCCGTTTCTTCCGGCAGCTGCGATCTTGAGGATGCTTTCACTTCCGTCGTCAAAGGAAACATCATAGGTGACGTTGCAAAATCCGTCATCCAGTTCCTTTATCCCCGCTACCCGCTTGTCTGGAAAAGCGGCCTTCGCCATCCTGATCACGTTATCGTCTGTCTGCCTGTTTTTGGTCACTGTCATTATGAAATCCTCATTTCCGATTCAAATGTGTTTTCACGTCATTTTTCAGCTCCGCCGGAACCCGGTTTGTCTGACATGCGGCGGACTTTCTGAATGATGAAGCATTCAGGCGCACCGGGGCCTGCGTTCAGAAACTGCTGATGCAGAACGTTGTACTCCCGGTTGGAAAGAGCCCGGACGTATTCCTTCAGGGCGGTCCGTTCCCTGTCTCCCTCCAGGTGGCCGGGATAGGCGCAGATGGTTGCAACGCCGCCCGGGGCGAGCAGCTGCAGTGCGGCGCCCACGGCCTGCAGGGTTGTCCCGGTCCGGGTGGTGACGGAATGATCTCCCCCGGGCAGCCAGCCCAGATTGAACACCGCCGCATGGACGGGCTCCTTCACATAGTCCGCGATCCGTTCATGTCCCGCGTGGATCAGCACTGCCCGGCCGTCCGCCCCGTTTTCACGGAGGAGCCGCTCCGTGGAGGATACCGCCTGTTCCTGAATATCAAAGGCATAAACCCGTCCCTCCGGGCCCACCAGCTGACAGAGAAGCAGCGTATCATGACCGTTCCCCATGGTTGCGTCGACAGCGGTGTCTCCGGGCCGCAGCGCCCGCGTCAGAACGTCCCGGGCCAGAAACCTGGCTGATTTCAGTTCGTATCCCATCCGGATGATCCCTCTCTCCCGTTTCCCGTTCTCCGTCAATCCGATGCCCGCGAAAACTGCGGGCATCGTCATATCAGCAAAGAAATGGCTCTCTTCGCGGTCAGACTTTTTCCCCTTAATGCCTGCATTGCTCCGGCAGGAGCATTATACCACAGGTCTGAGTTCCATGTTTATGTCTATTTCCTCCGGCAGCTGCTGCCCTTTCCGATTTATTCCGGGTTTTTCCCGTTCAGGGAAGCCGCATACTTCTGCGGAGGAATTCCTTCGATCTGATGGAACACCCGGGAGAACCTGCTGGAAGAATCGAACCCGCACCGGTGGGCGATTTCCGTCATACTCAGGCTCCCCTGTCGGATCAGCTCCCTGGCATGTGCGATCCGTACTGTATTCTTGTACTGTGTAAAGGTCATCCCCAGACTTTTGGAAAACACATCGGATAAATAGCTTTTGTTCACATACAGGGCTCCGGCCACGGTTTCCAGGGGCAGGGACACGTCGTAGTGCGCTTCGATGTAGCTCATGGCCCGGCCCACCAGACTGTCCGCCGCAGGCGCGCCGGGCTCCCCGGGCACGGGTATTTTCTTCGGCTCCTGCCATTGCTTCATCAGGCGCTCCATGGTCTGGGCGACCTCATCGTCCAGAAGGGGTTTGAGCAGATAGGCAAAAACTCCCTGCCGGATGGCCTCCTGCGCGAAGTCGAAACGTTCATGCCCGCTGACGAGGATCACCATCGTCCATGGGTATTTCTCCGCGCACAGCGCAGCCAGGTCCAGCCCGGATCCGGCGGACATGCAGATATCGGACACGATCAGGTCGGGCGGCGCGCTTTCCATCGCCCGGACCGCCTCCTCAGCGTTCCGGTATTCCCCGGCGATTTCAATGCCGTAACGGTCGAAATGAAAGGTCTCCCGCATATCTGCCAGGGCCCAGAAATCATCGTCAATCAAAATGACAGAGCGCATGGTCCGCCTCCCCTTTTTGTAGCCTCTGATATCCGTGAATGCACTGGATCGTTTCTGAAACGGAAAGGCTCCGGTAAGAAATACAATTCATTACCGGAGCCGGAAAACCTCTTTTCTTCTCCCGGAAAAAAATCCGATGCGAACCTGCCGGATTTCACCGTCTCATTCGTGCACGGCCGCAGTTTTTCCTGCCGGGAGGCGCTCAGGGGCTTATTTGCAGAAAGCCGCGTTCAGATCATCCACGACGGGCTGCCAGATCCCGGCGTTGTCGTCGATGTATTTCTGCCATTCGGCATCCACGTCGATGCCCTTGGTCACAATCAGGCGGGCTACTTCGTCAGAGATGTTCAGAGAATAGGCCGCTTTGTTGTCGCTGGAGAAGAATTCATAGTCCATGTCCAGCAGAATGATGCTGCCCTGCTTGCGGGTTGCGTACATCTGCTTGACCTGAGCAACCACATCCTGATCATTGGCGGGATTGATGAAGGAGTAATCGTCCGCCAGAATGCCCTGGGTGCGGAAAACGTTGTAGCTGTTGTACTTATCCACGGTGGCTTTATAGCTTCCGTCCGCTTCCGGCAGTACGGTGATGACGCCGTCCGCCAGTTCCCAGTCCTTCCCTTCAATACCGACCAGCACATTCAGCTGCCCTTCTTCGGAACAGATCCAGTCCATCATGGCCAGCAGGCGTTCCAGGGTTTCAGGCGCGATATCCGGATTGAACATGGTCACAGCCCACCAGTTATTCGTCTGGATGCCCAGAGGTGTGCCGTCCTCGTCCGCGATGGTGGTAATGGCGAGGCATTCCTTGCCGTTCAGCCCCGTTGACTCCTCAAAGGTGCTCTTGTAGCCCATATAGCTGGAAATGGCGCAGTTCATGAACATGGAAGCGGCTACGCCTGAGGTGAACTTATTGGTGGCGTCCGCGGATTCATTCAGATAGAAATCAGGATCGATGACACCCATCTCATAGGCTTCGCGGGCCAGCTTAATCGCCTTCAGTACGCCGGGATCCGCGTAGTTCCATACATATTTGCCGTCAACTTTCCGGAATCCGTCATGATCCACCCCGGAGAACAGCATGAACAGATTGCACAGGTTGGCGGGATCATCGGTGAAGCCGATGGTGTTGCCGTTGCCGGCCATGTCGTTATCGATGCAGGCCTTCAGGTAGGCCTCGTAATCCTTCAGCGTGACGGTGTCGCCGATGGTGATGCCGAGCTTCTCAGCCCAGTCTTTTCGGTAATACACGGACAGGTGGGAAACCACGGTACCCTGCATGCCGCTGAAGCGGGCGAAGGTCGCGTGCGGAATTCCGTAGGTTATGCCGTCGATCTTCATCTGTTCATAGATGCCGCTCGTCTGCACCATGGAATACAGCTCGGGATATTTCTCCTCCCATCCCTCGGGCAAAGGCGCCAGCAGGCCCTGCTCCGCCCAGGTGACGTACATCTGGTAGTCGAAGTCGCGCATAGTCACGGAGTCGGGCATCGTGCCGCCGTTCACCCAGGTAATGATTTTTTCCTTCTGGGCGTCCTTGGAAACAGGAAACACTTCAAAGTCGAAATTGAACTTTCCGGAGATCATCTTGTACAGGTCGTCGCTGGTGTAGTCCATCTCCGAATTGGTGTGGCCCGCGTTGATGGTGAAGCTGACATGCGTGTCATATTCCGCGAAAGCAGACACGATGCCGGCCGTCAGCATCAGGCAGAGCAGCAGGGACAGGAACCGTTTCATTTGGGGATACCTCCTTTTATGATTTCTGTGCGGTCTCGTACCGCAGAATTACATCTTGACGGATCCCACCAGGACCCCCTTGACAAAATATTTCTGAAGGAAGGGATACAGGCACATAATCGGCACCATGGTCAGCATCACGGCGGCCATCTTGATGCCCTGAGCAAAAGTGTCCAGCCCGGCTTCTCCGGTGGATACATCCTCCAGCGCCGCGCTTTCCGCGACGATCGCCTTCAGCACCACCTGCAGCGTCATCTTGCTTCCGCTGTTGATCAGCAGTGTGGACCAGAACCATTCGTTCCAGTATCCGACGGCGGTAAACAGGGTGAAGGTTGCCAGCAGCGCTCCCTGCAGCGGCAGCTCCACCCGAAGGAAAATGACCAGATCGTTGGCCCCGTCGATCCGAGCCGCTTCCTCCAGTTCAGGAGGCGTCTGTTCAAACCCGTTTTTCAGGATGATGATGTTGTACGCGCTGACGCCGGAATACAGGATCACAGCCCACACATTGTTGATCAGCCCGAGGTTTTTGAACTGCAGATAGGTTGGTATCATGCCGCCGGAGAAAAACATGGTAAACATCATCAGCAGGAAGAAGAATTTCTTTCCGGGATACTTTTTCCGGCTGAAGGCGTAAGCCATGGAAACCATGGCGGCCATGCTCAGCGCTGTGCCGATGAAGGTAATGAAGATTGTGTTTTTGTATCCGATCCCGATCTGCCCCTTGCTGATCAGGTGCTCATAGTTCCGCATCGTAAACTCAACCGGATAGAGGGACACCGGATTCAGCGCATAGGCCCGGTTCGTCTCCATCGAGATCACTACGGCGTTGTAGAAGGGCAGAAAGATGACGATTGCGGTCAGCGTCAGCGCGATAAAGATGACAACGTCCCAGCCCGTCGCTCTCCTGAGGCGGCTTTTTTTCTGCATGTCTCTCTGCCTCCTCTCAGGCGAACAGCCCGCTGCCGCTGGCCTTCTTTACGGTCCAGTTCGCCGCCAGCAGCATGAACAGGTTGATCACGGATTTGAACAGGCCCACGGCCGCGGAAAAACCGTAGTTGGGCGTAGCCCTGAAAGTAATTGTATAAATATAGGTGTCCAGAACGTCGGATACCTTCATGACAGCGGCGTTCTGCATATAGAAGATCTGTTCGAAGCCCGCGTTCATGATTCTGCCCACCTGCAGAATAAAGAGGATCACAATCGTGCTCAGGATTCCGGGCAGCGTCACATGGATGACCTGATGCATTCTACCTGCCCCGTCCACCGTGGCCGCCTCATACAGCGTCGGATCAATACCGGCGATGGCCGCCATATAGATAATGGAGTCCCAGCCCATTTCCTTCCAGTTGTGGGTCAGATACAGCAGGGGCCGGAACAGCGCCGTATCCGCAAGAAAGTTGATTCGGCTTCCCCCCATGCCCGCGATGATGGAGTTGATCAGACCGCCGCTGGCCAGGAAGTTGGAAAGGATGGAGGATACCACCACCCAGCTCAGGAAATGGGGAAAGGTATATACGGTCTGATAAATCCGCTTGACCCGGGTGCCGCGCATCTCGTTGAGCAGCAGCGCCAGAATGATGGCCGCCGGGAACTGGAATACCAGCCTGGAAAGATTGATTTCAAAAGTGTTCCGGATGGCGTTGATGGCATCCGGCGTCCGGAAAATCCGCTCAAAATTGGCCCATCCCACCGATGGACTGCCCCAGATGCCAAGGCGCGCGTTAAATTTCTTAAACGCCAGCACGACGCCGTTCATGGGTACATAATGGAAAATGATAAAGAAGAGCAGGCCCGGAATCATCAGCAGATAGATGTACCTGGCCTGCCAGATCTCTCTGCCCAGCCGGTTCAGCTGCGTTTTCATCTTCCGCCCACCCTTCTCAGCGTCTTTTTCCCTGTATCCCGTTGTTCATTCCGCTGATTCTATTTTATCGGCCGGCGTTTCAGAATGCTTTCATATATTTTGGATCAATTTGTCGTTTTTTTAGGTCAGTCTCCTGCCGGAGTTCCCGGTCGGTGCGGCTTCGCGCTTTACGTTCCCGGGTTCAGCCTTCGGCATTCCGCCGGATCAGCGGTATGTCGATGATGATGCGCAGGCCCCCTTCCGGTCTGTTTTCAAACCGGGCCGGCGTCCCCGCGTTTTCCTTCCCGTCCCTGCCGTAAATCATGATCAGCCTGCGCATGACGTTGGTGATGCCGATATGGCTGTGGGTACCGTCGTCATGCAATGCGATGCCGCTGTTATACCGCTCCAGAGTTTCCGGATCCATCCCAATCCCATCGTCCGTCACCGTCAGGATCAGCCGTCCGTCGGCTTCCGCGGAGGAAACGGTAATTACCCCGCTGACTCTTCCCGGGGCAATCATCCCATGCTGAACGGAGTTCTCCGCCAGCGGCTGCAGGATCATTCTCGGTATTTCCGCGTCCCGGGTCTCCGGTGAGATCCGGATTTCAATCCGGTACGCTCCGCCGTACCGAAGCTCCAGAATCCGCCGGTAATATGTCAGACATTCCGCTTCCTCCTCCAGGCGAACCCTCACCTCACCCTTGCAGCAGTAGCGGTAGATCCGCCCGAGGCAGGTGGTCATCTCCCGGATGGCATCCGTAGCGCCCTGGGCAGCCATGCCCCGGATGCATTCAAAGTTGTTGTACAGAGAATGGGGATTGATCTGCGCCTGCAGGAAGGTAATCCGGTCCTCATAGTAACGCAGCCGGTCATTGACCATCTCCTCATTCATGACCCGGAGGCGGGTCAGCATCCCGTTCATGCTGTCGGAAAGGGTTCGCAGCTCCGCAAATCCCCGCTCCGGCGCCGAGACCGCCCGGGTTTCCGGGTCCACATGATCCACCTGCTCCGTCAGCTTCTGAATCGGCTCCACAATATGCCGGTACTGAACCAGCATCAGCAGAATCAGCAGGATGACGCTCCCCGCCCCGAAAATCAGGCAGAGCCTCGCGATCCGGAAGGTGGATTCGTCGCTGCCCTCTCCCGGAAAAGCGGTGACCGTCCAGTCTGTGTTCCGTACCGTTGCGGATATCGTCCTGTCTCCGGTTCTCTCCCTTTCCTCCCGCACCCGGCTGCTGTCCAGCAGGATACCGGAGGCGTCCTCCACCAGAATACTGCCGCCGGTGCTCTCCGGCACGAATCTCCGCATCAGGTTGAAATCCACAATCAGAACGAGGGATCCCAGATAGTTTTCATCCGCCGGAGGCACCTGCTCCGGATACAGCGGCGTCAGTACCGCGAAGAAGAAGTTTCCGCTGATGTTATAGCATCGGGTAACCCGCTGCTGCCGGAAGGGTTTCTCCGGCTGATAGTCCTGTACGGTCTTCAGATAAGCCCGGTAAGGGATACTGCTCTGGTAACCGGCGCTTTCCGGGCAGGCGGTCAGCGTCGTCCCGTCCCCGGCCAGCAGATGGGCGCTGACTGCGCCGGATTCGTAATAAACCAGTCCTGCCAGTTCCGCCCGTACGCTGCCCTTCAGGCGGATCCTGTCCCGCTCATCCCCGGCCATGAAATCCCGGATTTCCGGAAACGAGCCGGCCACCCTGCTTCCTTCCTCCAGCCGGATGACCTCCTCCTCCATGGCCGCTTTCGTGCTGCTGAGCAGGTTCCGTGTCCGCTCCCGTGCGCTCTCCTCCGATTCGGAGGAAACGAGATAGAAACTGCCCACAATGATTCCGATCATTGCGACAGGGGTGATGATGAAGGCAAACAGCAGGAGATGAATCAGCTTGATCTTCCGGCTCATGGTTCCTATTGAATAAACCAGTTTTACCATACAGTCGCATCCCTCTCCGCGCTTTTTTCATCATGATAATCGAGATGACAAAAAAATACAACATCCCGTTTGCTATGATACAGACACCGGGAGAGGACAGGGAGTCCTCCCGGAGAATACCGAAAAAAGCAGCATCCGGTTTTCCGGGGTCAATATGCCGGAAGGCAGAACGGGAGGAATCATCATGGTAAACAGAACAAGGGGCGCTATGAAAATCTTCGGGAAAATCGCCGGCCGGAGCCGCTGCCGGAAATATGTGACCGCCGGGGATACGGCCTGCCGGAAGATGATGAGAGAAGTTTGTTCCCGGAAGCAGTCCGGCCCCAGTGACAGCGCGATCCTGGCCTGGGCAAACTATGACCTGGCCCGGGAAATCGTTACCGGCTTCTGGGAAATCCAGGCTGCATAAGGAGGGTTTTGAAATGATCTGCACCTGCACGCATCAGGACTGTTACTTCATCTTTGAGGTTCACACCCGGAACCTTCCGGACCGGTGTCCGGACTGCGGCAACCGAACGGTTCATCCCGCCTCGCCGGATGAGATCGCGTGGTTCCTCCGGGAGCACGGGAAAGAGGCTAAAGCAGGGTAAGCCGGGATTTTCTTTGTCCACACCCCTGATTCCGAATCAATCCGCCGGGGAACGAAGAGGGGCGTCCCCGGCGTTCTCTTCCTGCCTGCAGACTTGTAATCAATCAGCCGGAAACCCGCATAATATACTGAAAAAAAGAGGATTGCAGCGCATATTTCAGCCGGGGAGCATCCTCCATGTTCTTGTATGCCGAGATCGCCTGCTCCTGATACTGCCGAAAAACCTCGTACAGCACCTTCGTTTCAGTGCCGTCTTCCGGATGCAGAAGCGTTTTCACCAGCTCCATCGGTGTGGTCAGCTTCAGCTGGATGATCATCAGCAACTGCGCAAGGGCTTCACGGGAATATTTCTTCCCGTTTGGTTTCTCAATCAGGCCGGCCTTGACATAGTTGTTGATCATGCTGGATGTCAGATCCGCTATTCCGTTCAGACCCGGAAGCTCCCGGGATATATATACAATCAGCTGATCCTTATACAGACCGAAGTCAGGGAGCTTTTCCCAGTCCGGCAAAAGGCAGCCGTAAAGGTGTTCCAGAATCTCCTCGTGTGTCATTTTCGCCCGCACCTCCTTGTTCCAGAGTATCATAAACGATCAGTTTTTTCAATATTCTTCTTGACAGAGTTTATCAGATGGTTTAATATGGTTTTGAAAACCAGATTAACTCGTAAAGAAGATGGCTTTTTATGAATAATATCTATCTTTTCGGAGATTCTTCGTCTCAGGGAATTGTTCTGGATCATGACCGTTACCGTATTTCACGGTCAGGCTGTGTTCGCCTGCTGAAAAGAAAGGGGCTTCCGATCTATAATTATGCCGTGCACGGGTATACCGTTCTCCAGGGCCTTGAATCCTTTGAAAGCCTGCAGGCCGAACCCGGGTCCCTGTGCGTGATCCAGTTCGGAGGCAACGACTGCGATCTGGACTGGGATGCGGTATCCCGTGAGCCCGGCGTTTTTCATGACGGGCGCGTCCCTTTGGAGACATTCCGGGAGTCCCTGGGCCGGTTTGTCCGGAAAACCCGGGCTGCGTTACTGGAACCGGTGCTTGTACCTCCGCTTGCGCTGATTTCCACCCGCTTTTACCGCTGGGTCTGCCGTGGGCGGAATGCCGACAACATTCTCCATTATCTCAGGGAGGATACTGAAAGCATGTACCGCTGGCAGGAACGTTACGCAGCCGCCGTCCGGGAGGTAGCCGCAAATGAAGACTGCCGCCTTCTGGATGTCCGGAGCCGGATGCTGGACAGGTTCGATTATCCGTCCCTGTTCTGTGAGGACGGAATCCATCCCAACGAAGAGGGTCATGCTGTTATTGCTGATGTGATCTGGAAGCATCTTGAAGCTACGGTCTTCTGACCAAAGGGCGTCCATCTGATGAAGCCGCCGTCTCCTGTCACGCGAGGCTCCATTGGGTGCAGGGAAAAATGCCGCGTCTGAAAAGGAGATGATGGCAGCTCCTGAGGACCAGGCCGCTCTCAGCCGAAGCGGAAGGACCTGAAATCTGCCGCGCCGGTTCCCTCAAATGTAAAGTACAGCGCGCGCTTTCCTTTTTCAATGGCAAGGGGCGCCGTATGAACCTGCCAGTCTTCCGAAGGCGCAACCGGAATCCTCGCCGCCACAGGGCCGTTCCGGCCGTCCCGGACAATGAATTCGCCTTCCGCAGTGCCGCGGGTCTCCACGGAGATTTCCTTTGCCTTCCGGAAATCAAACCAGCGGTAACCGGCGGTGGCGCCGTCCACCATATTGCTGATGTACTGGTTCGGATTATCTTCCCGGTCTTCGCCTTCCTGGGTGAATGCCGGATGATTTTCATCCTGCTGCTCGCGCAGACTCTCAGTCGTGCCGTTTTTGCTGTACAGATGGCAGGCGATGCGCGCCTCATAGACGCCCTCATCTTTCAGAGGCCCGCCGTTCAGACCGCAGGAAGTAATCTCTGCCTGATGAAAAGCCTCGCCGTCAAAGAAGATCTCTTCCGCGCAGGCCTGTCTGGAAAAGAAATGGCGGTTTGTCTGCCGGTGATAGAACACATACCATTTTCCGTTTACAAACGCCACGCTTCCGTGCGTGTTTCCGCGGTAATTCAGCGCTTCCGTATTACCGTTGACGCCGATGTCCGCGTTTGAAACAAGCACTCCCCCAAAGTGATAGTCTCCCAGGGGAGAATCCGCAACAGCCCAGCAAAGCTCATGCATCCAGCAGGAAGAATAGATGAAGTAATACTTTCCGTTAATCTTGCGGACGGAACTGGCTTCAAAGAAAGGATGGGCTTCATACTCCGTGCCGTCCGCGTCGTTGATGGTAGGCAGGTTATGATAAGGCCCGTCCTTCACGGTGACCATATCCTGTTCCAGCTCCATTTTCAGGCTGTCCTTGTCCACCGGCGCCTGCTTATACCGGGGGCTGTTGCCGGAGAAAAGATAGATCCGTTTATCGTCGTCGATAAAGATTCCCGGATCAAACTGGCGGATCTCGTCCGGCCGGCTGCCCAGGATTTCCCCGTTCCGGTCACGGACAAAATCGAGAAACTCGAAGGGACCGGCCGGACTGTCCGCCACCGCCACCCCGATCTCCTTGAGAAAATCCAGGCAGTAGTACAGGTAGAACCGGCCGTCATTGCCGCGGCATACGTCCGGAGCCCACAGCGCATGGGAGCCATCCGGGTTTCTGGGATCCTGTGTTTTCCGATAGATCACGCCTTCATAGCGCCAGTCGGAAAGATCATCCTCCGGCGCCGACCAGCAAACATAGTCATTGGCACAGTAGACCTCCCCGTTGAAGCGGTCATGGCTCCCATAGATATAAAGTCTGCCGTCAAATACCCGGGGTTCGCCGTCCGGGATGTATTCATAGCTTGGCAGATAAGGATTGAATACCTGTTTCTTCATTGTTGCTCCCTCCGTTATGTTCATCGCGATCCGTTCGCCGGCATGATCCGATCCCTGCCGCCGGAAGCCGTACGCCGGATTTTACTCCGTCCATGGCAGCAGAATATTCGGAAGCTCCAGCGGATTGACATCCTGAAGGTCATATATGATTCCGTTGTCTTCCAGCTCCTTCAGAAATGCATTCACAAAGACGGGGCTTGAAAACCGCTGGATAAAATCGAGGGTAAATCGTCCGTTCACCGCTGAAATCTCAATGAGTAAATTATTTGACGCGGGAGATGTCCACAATCTGAAATCACGGATATACTGCTCGGCTTCCCGATAGTTTGCCTTGCCTACATAGCTTACCGTCGCCGTGACGAGCCTGCTGGCCAGGCTGTTGATATATCCTGCTATGGTCTGCCGCTCCTGATCATTCTCTTTGGAAAGAATCATGCGGCAGATCATGCTCGTTGAGGCGACTCCCCTCAGAACAATTTCCTCCTGAGACTGGGCAAAGACCATCCCCCGGTATGCTGTTGCCTGCCGGTCCAGAGGCCAGTCGCGCAGCTGGTCCTTATATTCCAGCATGACCCCGCCAACCAGGCTCTGGTGGGCCAGCGGCGCATGAAGCGCCTTTCTCTGATTCACGCACAGGGCAATGCGAATCACATTCTCCGCATCCGGAAACAGTTTTGCGAGAGCCCGGCTTAGCAGCAGGGCAACCATCGTTCCCGGACTGCCATCATTATCCAGATACGAATCCGGATCCTGATTTCATTCGGCCTTTCTTTGCTTGACGTATATAACGGCCGCAATTCCGTAAACAGTTTCTGTTCCATTTACAACTCCTTGTACATTAGAATCTCGTCATGCCAGGAACCGTCGTCAAACCGAAGCGCGTGATGTCTTCGCCCGCTTTCGGCAAATCCGCATTTCGTATACAGGGACTGGGCCAGGGTGTTCTCCGCCACCACTTCAAGATCCATCTGCTGATAGCCGATTTCCCGGGCCAGATCCGTAAGATACGCAAGCATGGCCGTCCCGATCCCAAGATGCCAGTAATCCCGGTACAGGGCAATCGCGACGGAGCAGCGGTGCCGGATCTTTCTCTTGGATCCGATTCCGTTGATGGAACAGTTCCCGGCCACCCGGCCGTCCACCATCGCAACCATCATCACGGAGGACGGATCATCGAGCATTCTGCCGAGGATCTCCCGTTCCCCATCCAATGTGAAGGTTATCTCATCCGGATACCGAAGAAGATATTCCGTTTCTGCGGATGTTTCCTTCAGATATCGGATCATTGCTTCCGCATCCTCCGGGGCCGTAGGGCGCAGAATACAGGTTCTCCCGTCCTTCAGAACAATCTCTCTGGGAGCAAATCTCATCGGAGTCCCTCCTTTCCCTTGTCGCATAAAAATATCGTATCCATCCCTTCCCGGTAACAGATCAGGTTCTCAGGGTCGTGACGCGGCAGGTTTATATTCCAGCATCCCGTCCGGGATCATCAGCCGCACGAATCCGGGAGAAAAGGCAATCGTCCCAGCCCGGTCTGTCATGAAGGAAAGGAAAAGCAGATTGAAACCGAACCTCCTCTGCGGAACGTTGGTGAGGGTTTGCAGCCCTGAACGGAATTCAACACTGAACACTTACAGATAAAGCAAAATAACGGAAAACGTTATCCTTTACATTGAACCCTTACGATTCTCGTGAGTACGCCCACGACGGCGATGATATAACGTTCCTCAGGTTTTTCAGACCTGCGGGATCCCGGAGGGATACCGCCTGCCTGCGGAAAAACATTCTATTCCAGCTCCGCTTCAAACATCACCGTAGCGTTCGTCCTGTCCAGCGCGTTCTGCACTTTCGCAAGTTCATCCGTCACAGCGGCATAATCGGCCTGAGCCTGTGCGATTTCATAGTTGGCATATTCATATTCGATGATTGCACTCTTCTGACCGAAGGATTCCTTCCGTTCCTTCGGCAGTCTGTTCCGGAATGAATCCAGCTTTTCCTTTCGGGCTGTCAGCTGGGGAATATAGATCAGAACCTGATCAATGGTCATATCCAGCTCCGGAATGACATAGGTCGAATTGAAGCAATTCAGGGTGTGCTTGAGCTTCCGGATTTTTGCATCAAGCCCGGCAATCTCCTTCTGCGTCGCGGCATAATCATAGGCCGGGCGCACCGATTCAATATCCTCCTGGATGGCTGCGGTGAACGCTTTGGCCTTCTGTTCCCTGTACAGCAGCGTTTCCCGCTGATCGTTCAGCTTTTTCAGATGCTTCGCTGCCATCGCTGATGTGATTTGTCCCATATAACTCATCCCCTCATATTCATTTTCAGTGGCGCCGAATGAACGCAGGCCGGCGCGAACGCGGAAATCTTTTCCGCATCCCCGTTCTGCACCCGGCTCAGTAGTCGTCCAGGAAGCTGTGCTCTTCTCCCTTCCGCTTGTATCCCAGGATCTTGTCCAGGTTCACACAGCGGGCGGTATTGTACAGGTTCGCTTCCACGTCCGGGTTGGTCTCGTGCAGTTTCCGGATCAGCTGCTTGGTTTCCATTCGTTTGGAAACGGGTGCACCGTCGTCCCGGCAGGAGGAACAGGTGTCCGTAAAGTGACACGCGCACTGGATAAAATGCAATCCGTGATAGTCCCGCCAGGCTTTGATATCCTCTTCCCGGATCAGGGACATGGGCCTGATCAGCTCCATCCCCTCAAAATTCTGGCTGTGTACCTTCGGCATCATCGTCTGGAACTGCCCGCTCCACAGCATGCCCATCAGGATCGTCTCGATCACATCGTCGTAATGGTGGCCCAGGGCGATCTTGTTGCAGCCGAGTTCCTGCGCCCGGCGGTACAGATGTCCGCGCCGCATCCGGGCGCACAGGTAGCACGGGGACTTCGGAACCGCGTCCACAATGTTAAAGATATCCGTTTCAAAGATGGTCACGGGGATCCCCCGCGCTGCCGCGTTCGTTTCGATCATGAGCCGGTTCAGTTCATTGTACCCCGGATCCATCACCAGAAACTTCAGTTCAAAGGGAAACTTCCGGTGCCGCAGCAGCTCCTGGAAAAGCTTCGCCATCAGCATGGAATCCTTCCCGCCGGAAATGCATACCGCTACCCGATCCCCCGGCTGCAGCAGTTCATATTCCCGGACAGCCCGGGTAAATGGCGTCATCAGCTTCTCATGGAAGCGGCGCACCCGGCGGATCGCATTTTCAATTTCCGCCGAACGGTCCGCGGGCGTCAGGTTTTTTCGCAGCCAGGCGCCGTATCCGTTCTTCAGGCTGCGAGCCTGGTATCCCTTCTCCCGCAGGGCTTCCGCCAGATCAAGGCTCTGATTCCCGTGCATGCAGAAGAGAATCAGCCGGCGATCTTTCGGGAGGGTACCCTGTTCCGCCTGTTCCAGAAGATCCGGAATATGCTTTGCCCCCGGGATCGTTCCGTAGGACATGGATATCTCGTCCCGGGTATCGATCAGGAGGCGCGCGCCTTCCGGCAGGTCAGCCAGCTCCTCCAGCGTGATCTCAGTCTTTTCCGTCATTTCAGTCTCCTGCCGCCGTTCTTTTCCATGCGCTCCGCCCCTTCGGGTTTTCGTTCAAAGAATACCATACGCAAAGCTCCCGGGCAACAAAAACCGGATTTACGGATCCCAGGAGCCGGTTACAGTTCCTTTTCCATCCGGATGCAGCAGAAGGTCTCGCCTGCCACGGGTTCGCCGGTGATCTCATACAGAAGCTTCTCGTAGAATTCGATCTTGTTGTCCCTGCTCTCCACCACGGTCTTGCCGTACCCGAGTTCCTCCGCCCAGCTTTCGCACTCCCCCACGACCATCGATCCGATTCCCTGGCGGCGGTATTCCGGCAGGACGACCACTCTGCCGATCATCACGCTTTTCCGGTCCAGCGGATACATCCTCGCCGTAGCGATCGGAAAACCATTGTCCGTAATTACGATATACTTCGCATCCGGTCCGTCATGCTCATCAAATTCCGCCCGCAGGGGAATATGATGCTTCTTTGCCATTGCCTGGATGCGGACATAATAAGCCCCGGCCTGCTGCCAGGTTTCCGTGGCCCGGATGACCTCCAGGTTCGGAAGCTCTTCGGCCGTTTCGATGTCGCTTTCGAAGATCATGCAATCACCGATCCGGATGCTTTCTTCTTCCCGGTTATATTCATGCAGGCCGTATTACGCCGGAAACACGTCCGCAGTGCCGGTACAGACGTGTCCCCACCGGTCTCTGATCCTGATGATCCTGTCCTGGTATACGGAAAGTTGCATATTCCCCTCCCAATTCCAGACCCGGTTTTCCCACAGCTGATCCTCCAGGAAATCCGCTTCTCCTGTAACAAGGCAAAACATATCTTTCTCATCCACTATTTTACCATAATGCCGATCCGCATACTACCCCCGGGAAACCGGAAAAAGGCTGTTCACGGATGGTTTGCAGTCTGCAATCAAAAAAATTCTGCGAAATGATAAAAAAGGACTGCCATCCTTCCCATTGCTGCGTATTCACTCATGTAAGCAGGCACAACAGGCGCTTGCAGAATAAAAAAAGCCGCACTGCGGAGGAGGAAATGAAAATGAAGAAGGCACTGGCAATCCTGACTGGTCTCGTAATGCTTTTCACCGTATCAGCCGTCGCTCTGGCGGAAGAAACCACAGTTCCCACTTTCCAGATGGGTGTTCAGTTCAATATGGATATGGATCAGGTCATGAAGCTTGTGAACCTGCCGAATCCTGAAATCGATACGGAAGAAACCCGCGGATCCGTTGTGTTTACCGAACTTGAGTACAAAAAGGTCAAATCGGGCGATGGATATACCTGCGATCTCAAGTATCTGTTTGTCGGAAACAGCCTTGTGGCCATTCGCTTCGACATGGAGGACGGCACCCCCTACGAAACCATGAAGGCCGGGTTCGAAGAACTGTACGGCAAAGCGATTCCCTTCGACGCCGCGAAGATCGGCAACGGGAAGTACGCGATCGACGATGACGGCGACCTGAAGGACTGCCAGGAAATGATCGAAGGCCAGGGCTTCACCATTATCTTCGAGAAGGATCATGACGGCGACGTGGACATCACCATTCTGGATCCGACCGCCGCTTACATCAACAACTGATCCCCGATCATCCATGCTTCAGGGCTGTGCAACAGCCTCAGAAACGGAAACGCTTCCGGACCGCTGACCGGAAGCGTTTCCCTTTTTCCCAGGACGGGGGCGGTTTCTATTTTTCATGAAATGTGTTATGATTGAGACGAAACCCCGGTTGATCAGGAGGGATACCATCATGCCGGAAAAAGAAATCCGGAAACTGTTTTCTGAGTACCCGGATATCCTCTATGGATTCACCGATCTGTCGTACTGCTCCTATAAGAATTCCTATCATTCGGCGCTGGTCTTTGCCGTTCCCTATGGGAAACAGCTTACGCCTGAAAACTATACCGAGGAAGAATTCGAACAGGGAATCCAGACCGCCAGGAGCCGGCTTGAAACCGTTGTGGCTCAGATCGAACAGATTCTGCAAAAGCATCAGACGAAATACTGGGTTCCTCCGGTCGCGCAGGAAAACGAAACAGAGCTCCGGGCCCTGTTTTCCTTTAAAACGGCTGCGGCCCGCGCCGGAATCGGATGGTTCGGAAAGAATGATGTGATCATTACCGAAAGATACGGCCCCAGGGTCAGGCTGTCCGCCATTCTGATCGACGCGGTTTTCCCCTATGGCCGGCCGTTTACAGCCTGCAGGTGCCCGGAGAACTGCACGGAATGCATCGACATCTGTCCCTGCAAAGCGCTGAAAAACGTACGATGGACACTCGAAAAGGACAGATCCGAAATCATCGATTATCAGAAATGCAATCGGATGCGAAGTGCCTTTATCAAAAAGCTGGGCCGCAAGAGCTCATGCGGGCTCTGTCTGGCCGCGTGCCCTTTCGGGATGTCCGGACAGGAACCCCTCAGATCCTGATAATCAGAAATACTGAGAATGAAGCAGGAGGTTCGTTCCATGCTTTCAACGCAGCAGATCATTCTCATGACGGCCCAGTTGGTCGGCGGTCTTGCCTTATTCCTTTACGGTATGAACGTCCTGAGCTCCTACCTGACGCAGTTCTCCGGCGGCAGGCTGGAGAGCCTGATCGGAAAAGCAACCGGCAACCGCTACGTCGGCTGGCTCTTCGGAACCGGTGTCACTTCCATCGTGCAGTCCTCCTCCGCCACGACCGTCATGACCGTCGGCCTGGTCAATTCCGGCATTATGAAGCTGGAGCAGACCGTCGGCCTGATTCTCGGCGCAAATCTGGGAACGACGGCTACAGCCTGGATCCTCAGCCTGAACGGAATCCAGAGCGAATCCGTGCTGCTGAGCCTCCTGAAGCCCTCGACCATCATGCCCTTTGTCGCGCTGGCCGGCGTTGGAATGCTGATGTTCGCCCGTTCCGAACGCAAAAAACTGGTGGGCTTCATTCTGATCGGTTTCGGCACGATGATGATCGGCATGTCAATGATGAGCAGCGCCGTGGCGCCCCTGAAGGATGTTCCGGGATTCGAGGACGGGCTGATTCATTTCTCCATGCCCCTGCTCGGCTTCCTGTTTGCGGTCCTCTTTACCATGATCATCCAGAGTTCGGACGCCACCATCGGGATTCTCCAGGCTCTGGCGATCAGCGTCAGCGTGAATTTCAGGATGGCCGTCGTCATTGTCTGCGGCGCCCAGATCGGCACCTGTATCACAGCGATCCTTTCCTCCGTCGGTAGCGGAAAAAACGCGAAGCGCACCGCACTGATCCATTTGTATTATAATCTGATCAAAAACGTGCCGTTCATCACCGTTCTGCTGATCCTGGACAGCGTGACAAACCTGCCCTTCATGTCATCCGCCATCAGCACCGTCGGCATCGCGGTCTTCCACAGCAGCATCAACCTGGTGTTCAGCATGATCATGCTGCCGGTATCCGGGATTCTGGTAAAGCTTGCCGTGAAAACCATTCCCTACACCGTTCAGGAAAAGCAGGAGCAGTCGGACACGCTGCAGTATCTTGATCCGCTGCTTCTGAGGAATCCCGGCCTGGCAGCCGCCCAGGCGCGCAAGGCGGTCGGCGCTGTTTCCGAAAGCGTTCGGGAATCCTTCGGCGCCTGGCAGAATGAAAACCACCAGGCTGCCGCGCAGTTCTGTTCCCGTACCGCGCGTTATCTCCGACAGACAGAAAACTATCTGCGGGACCTCACGGAAAAGCGTCTCCTGGAGAATGTTTCCAAAGAAATCCAGTACCTGCAGCGGATCTGCGGGGATTATTCCGCCATTAACGCCCAGATCACCCTGCTCCTGCAATCCCATGAAACCGCGGCGATGCTGAGCAGCGCCGCGACCGCCGATCTGAAGCTGTACGGAGAAGCCGTCCGGGAAACGCTGGATATTATTGCCGAAGGATTCGAAACCCGGAGCAGTGATCTCGCGGATACGGTTCAGGTATTCCGGGAGGTCGTCGGCAGCCTGTCCCATAAGATCAACGACAGGCAGATCAGCAGAATTCACACCGGAGAGAGCAGCAGCGAAGCAGCGGTTCCTTTCATGGATACCTGCTTCGCCTATGAACGGATCATGGATCGCTGCGACCATATCGCCGGAAACCTGCTTGCCTGTGATTTGATCAGTCCCGTTCCCCGGGATCAGCAGGATCAGGCCGCCCGGGAAAAAAGGCATCAGCAGATCTGCAGCCTGTTCCGGGACAAATTCAGCCTGCTGAAATAGCATTCCATCATTTGTTAACAGACCACAGCCACGCTTCCGGAACGAATGACCGGAAGCGTTCTCTTTTCCCGCTGTGTTCCTGCTTTTCTGCTGTGATTCCGCTTTCAGCAGCGAACCGGAAAGGTAAAGGCTGTGTCCGGCCAGGGCTCGCCGGCCAGGGAAAAGTGCCACCATTCCTCATTAAGGGGAAGGAATCCGCATGAAAGCATGATTTCCCGGAGAAGCATACGGTTTCCGTACTGTTCCTCGGTAATCCCCCGGTAATCCGGATGGCTCTCCTCTCCGAAAAAATCAAAAGGACTCCCCATGTCGGATTCTCTCTGCGTCCGCATATCAAACAGCGTCAGGTCTACGGCGCTTCCCCGGCTGTGACTGGAGTGCGCCATGATATAGCCGCCGGGAATCAGGGCGCTTTTGTCGATCCCGGGATAGAAATAAGGCTTCATGCGGACGTCGGAGAGATCCTCGGCCCATCGCATAAAATGATCCACCGCTTTCTGCGGACGGTATGCGTCAAAGATTTTCAGGCGATATCCCCGGGAAACCGCCTGATCGCTGGCTTTCTTCAGGGCGGAAACCGCTTCCCCGGTCAGCAGCGCGACCGGCTGTTCATAGCCGTCGATACGCTCACCGACAAAATTGAACGTGGAATAGTACCGGATTTCAAGAATCACATCCGGTATCGCTTCCCCGATGGATACAAAGCCCCGTGCATTGTCCGAAAACATATCCTTTTTCCTTTCTGCCGTCAGGCGCCAAGCAGCGAACCGACCAGAATGCCCAGCCAGGTTCCGATCACATATCCGAAGGTTCCGACCAGCATGCAGGGGCCGATCAGCTTCACCCAGCCCTGGGAAATCGCCATGCCCGCCGCCGTCGTCGGTCCCCCGATATTGGCGTTGGATGCCAGCACGATCTCCTCCAGGTTGAACCTGAAAAGTTTCCCGCCCAGAAAGCAGAACAGCATGTTCACCAGCACGATAATCATGCAGAACAGCAGCAGGATCGGAGCGTTCCGGATCAGCACCCCGATGGAGGCGGGCACACCGATCACAAAGAAGAACAGATAAATCAGCCAGGTTCCGATTTCCTGTGCTCCGCGCATATCCAATGCCTGTTTTTCAAAGCATGTGGACCAGATCAGCGAGAAGTTTGTGATCCAGACATACTGGCTGCCGAAAAAGGTATTCAGCATCTTCAGAAACCAGTTGTCCGTCGGAATCAGTCCGGTGAAAAAATTGGCGGCCAGTTTTGAAAGGAATACGACAACCGACGCGAAGGCCAGATCCACAGCGATATCCTTCAGCGAGATCTCCTTCCGGGTCCAGTACTGCGCCGCCAGCGTTTCTCCCCCATTGCCCTTCCCGTTCTTCTGCACATCGTCAATATGCGGGTGCCCGTACCGCTTCCGAAGCCATGGGCTGCTCACGGCGGACAGCAGCACCAGGAAATAGATCGCCATGTTCAGGTTGTCCGCCACCGTTGCCGATGCTTTCAGGTTCGGATCCACCTTGAACGCATCGGACAGCGCGGTAAAGTTCACACCGCCCCCGATATAGGAACCTGTCATCATCGCGCCGACGCCGGGGAGTCCTTCCAGGGTTCCCCGAAGCAGTACGGTGGCCAGGATGGCGCCTGCCACCGTGCCGGCGGCGCCGATCAGGAAAATCGCCAGGAAGCGGCCGGCTTCCCGGTGCATTTTCCGCAGGTTTGTCCGGATCAGGAGCAGCGGAATCGCCAGCGGTACGGCATATCCCCAGA
Source organism: Clostridia bacterium (assembly GCA_017652125.1). GTDB lineage: Bacteria > Bacillota > Clostridia > Christensenellales > Aristaeellaceae > Aristaeella. Next base: position 27,955 of record JAGCBO010000215.1, read on the forward strand.
CGATATCATCGAAGACCGGCGCTTCCGCCGGGATCACACGCAGGTTCACCAGGGCGATGGCGATAACCAGCGTGATGATCGCCCCGGAAATTCTGGCTGCCCACCTGTACTTCTGTTCCAGCCAGATAGCCAGGAACGTGGATACAAACAGGATGGTTAACAGAGCCCAGTGATTGTCAGGCGCAATCAGGGAAGAGATGGTTTCCGTCATAGGTTTCTGCCCTCCGGTTTCTCCTTCGAGGAGTATTTCACACATCCGCCGGTTCTTTCCCGCCCGGATCCGTCCTCTATTCTTTATTCGTCATCCGCCGGGTCTGTCCCTGTCAGCCTGTCCGGCCTTTTTTCGGGTTTATGCCGTCAATCTCCGTCCTGCTGTCATCCCCGGGCAAAGCAATTGACAGGGGGTGAAATCAGGATATACTGATCTTGTCCTTATCAGAAAGTACGGGGTGAAGCAAATGAGTAAACTGATTTATATCTTTGTTCACGGTCTGTCCGACTGGGGTGTCTATGATCCCGTGTATCAGCGGATTCCTTACTGGGGGATGCGCGGCGGAGACCTGATGGCTTTTTTGCGGCAGCAGGGCTTTGATTGTTCTGCCGCCTCCGTTGCGCCGACCGGCAGCGCATGGGACCGGGCCTGCGAGCTGTATGCTCAGCTGGCCGGTACACGGACAGATTACGGAAAAGCGCACAGTGAAAAATACGGTCAGGAACGCTTCGGCAGGGACTTTTCCGCCCGGCCCCTGATTCCGGACTGGAGCGAAAATACAAAGCTGGTGCTTCTGGGGCACTCCTTCGGCGGGGCGACTGTCAGACTGTTCTCCGAGCTGTTGGCACACGGAGATGAAGCGGAGAAGGAAGCGGGCGCGGACAGCCCGTTTTTCCGGGGCGGCATGGAGAACAGAATTCACAGCATCGTGACACTGGCCTCGCCGATGAACGGTTCGACAGCCTATGACCTGTTCGCCGATCCGGACTTTGATCCGGCAGGCGTGAAGGTTCCCCCGTGGAACAGGGGGCTGGCCCGCTTCATGTGGCGGAGCATAAAACCGAAGCGGGACAGCCGCGATACGCAGGACTACGCGGATTTTGACATGCACATTGATAACGCGCTGGCCATGAACACGCGGATCTCCACGCTTCCGCAGGTTTTCTATTTCTCGGTTCCGTGCAGCTTTACGCGCAGGCAGAAGGACGGCACCCATAAGCCCCGGAAAGGCATGGAGCCGCTGTTTGTGATGCGGTCCTGCCAGATTGGCGCATATGCCGGAAAAAGCGCAGGCGGGGTGATCCTGGACGAGAGCTGGCGTGAAAATGACGGCCTGGTCAACACCGTATCCGCCATGGTTCCGGCCGGAGCGCCGTCAAAGCCGCTGGATGCAAAGAACATCGCCCCCGGTGTATGGAACGTTTTTCCCACGGTCAGCGGCGATCACATGTACCTGCAGGGAGGCCTCACGCACAGGCACGATATCCGGGATTTCTATCTGAAGCTGCTCAGGATGATCGATCCATTACAGCCTGTTTAACCCGCTTCTGGAGCAAATATTCCGGTTCCCTGTCGATGAATTGAGGCGTATCGGGCTGCTGCTTTCCCACGAAGGCAGCATAATCTTAACAGTTTCCGGTACCCGGCTTTTCAGGAACGCATCTCCATTCCCATTTGAATAAAGCGAAACATTCGGATAGCCGCATTCAGGTACAGCTCCTCCGCCCTGTCCAGGGCTTCCTGCAGCGGCATCGGGCTGCTGACAGAAGATATAATGGATGAGATTCCCCAGTCACAGATGTTCATCGCGTCTTTCCCCAGGGAACCGGAAAGCCCTGCCACAGGAATTCCCTTGCTCCTTGCACGCATGCCAACCCCCTGCATCACCTTGCCGAAACAGCTCTGCCAGTCCGTGCAGCCTTCTCCCGTAACCACCAGATCCACGCCGTCCAGGCGATCATCAAAGTGAATCAGATCCAGAACGGTTTCGATGCCGGACTTCATCTCTCCCCCAAAGAAAACCTTCAGCGCCGCTCCCAGACCTCCTGCCGCTCCGGCGCCCTGGATTTCATTGCAGTTGATCCCGAACTCTTTTTGAATCACCCGGCAGTAATTCCGCATACCCGCTTCCAGTTCTTTCTGAATATCCGGAGTTGCGCCTTTCTGTTTTCCAAAGGTATAGACTGCGCCGTTTTCTCCGCACAGCGGATTAGTCACATCACACATGACCGTTATCTTGGCCTCCCGGATTCTGGGGTCCATCTCGGTGAGATCGATATGAGCCACCCTGGCCAGATCGCGTCCAAATCCCTCCAGCTCCCGGGCTTCCTCATCCAGAAACCGGACTCCCAGCGCTCTGGCACAGCCCATCCCGCCGTCATTGGTCGCCGAACCGCCGATCGCAATGGAGATATCCCGATAACCTTGATTCAGCGCGTGCCGTATCAGTTCCCCCGTCCCGTAAGACGTTGTGTTGCGTGGATCCCGTAAGGCATCCGGTACCAGCGGCAATCCTGACGCTGATGCCATTTCAATAACAGCCCGGCCTTCTCCAAAGGTTCCGTAACCGGCTTCCACTTCAGTCATCAGCGGGCCGTGAACCCGTACATGCTGTTTTTGTCCCTTTTCTGCCGAGATCACAGCTTCTACCGTTCCCTCGCCACCATCCGCCACCGGGATTCCATCCCACTCACATTCGCCGAAAACGACCCGGGCAGCCTGTGCCAGAAGAGCAGCTGTCTTCTCGCTTGTCAGGCTGCCCTTAAATGAATCGGAAGCAAATAACAGTTTCATTAATGTCCTCCTGTGAATGGATGATCCGTCATCCATCTTCTTCGTCCCAGGCTTCCAGCTCGTCTTCTTCCTCTTCCCATTCTTCCGTGTCTTCTGTACGCCCGGTAAAACGCGCGCCGCAATACGGGCAGGTCATCGTATTCCCGCGGAATCGTTTATGACAGGCAGAACACTCATAATCCGTATCCTCGATCACATGCGGATGATCAATCCGGACAGGATCCCTGTTCTCCGGCTTCCTGCGGCTGCCTTTGCTTCCGCCGGACAGCAGTCCCAGCACCAGCGCTGCGCCGATAATCACCCAGACAAAGCTCATCCGATGCTCTTTCTCCTTGGTCCATCATTTTCAAGCCCCCGGGATCCCCGTTGACCGTGCATCTCATTGTATCATACAGCCATGGTTTTTCCCACCTTCGGAGCAAAAAAGCAGGCAAAAGGCGGTTCTGCGACGGATCTGTCCAGTCCGTCCGGCTATTGCAAATCAGATTTGAAAAATATAGAATGATAGCAGACAGCGGCCCCCGCGCGTCTGGGACCGGAACCCGGAATGATCGAAAAAAAGAATGGACGGCGATGGTATGACTTACACGGCAGTACAGGATCTGAGCGGTATCTGGCAATGCAGTATTCCCGGGGTATCCGCACCCATGACGATTCCCGGGACGCTGGATGAAAGCGGGATCGGATTCCCGGATGAAAACAGGAATCAGTGGCATCCGGATGCGGAGATCAATGATGCGATGAAACAGGGCGGGCGGATTGCCACCCGGCTGACGCGGCGTTATACATGGGAGGGGCCTGCCCGGATCATCCGGACCGTTTCCACCGCTTTTCCGCCGGAAAAGCGCGTGTTTCTGGAATGCGAGCGTTCCCGCTGTCTCAGTCTGGAAGTCAACGGCGCTCCCGTACCGGATTTTGTTCCGCCGACAATCAGCACGCCCCACGTCTTTGAGGTGACCTCTCTGCTGACGGGAGAGGATACCTTCACGCTGATCCCGGACAACAGCTATCCGGGTCTTCCCCACGACGATATTCTCTATTCCTCCGCCGCGACGGATGAAACCCAGACCAACTGGAACGGTATCCTGGGGTATGTCCGCCTGCGCTGCGAAAACGCCTGCTTTATCTCCGGGATCAGGGTCCTTCCCAGGCCCGGCAGCGTGGACGTACACCTGACGCTGTCCTCCACCGTTCCCTGGAAGGGAACGATCCGGCTTTCCTGCGGCGCCTTGAAGGAAGACGCAAAATGGGAGAACTGCCAGGCCGGTCCCGGAGTAACACAGTTCGTCTTCCGGGATCTTCCGCTGCGGGAGGACGCGCCCCGCTGGGATGAGGGCGAAGGAAACCTGCACCGGATGACAGCCGGCGGGGACGGTCTGGAGGACAAAAGCGTCCTTTTCGGGATCCGTACCTTCGGAGAGGACGGGCAGGGTCACCTGGCCCTGAACGGGCGGCGGTTTTTCCTGCGCAGCGAAGCGAACTGCTGCGTCTTTCCGGAGACCGGACACCCGCCGATGACCGTGGAGGAATGGGAAAGCATCCTCAAAGTCTATCGTGACTACGGCGTCAACTGTATGCGCTTTCATTCCCATATTCCCCCGGAAGCCGCCTTCACCGCGGCGGACAGACTGGGCATGCTGATGCAGCCGGAGCTTTACCACTGGAATCCGCGAAACGCGCTGGAAACGGATGAAAGCTTCCGCTATTACCGGACGGAAATGGCGGAAGCCCTCCTGTGGCTGGCCAACCATCCCTCCTTTGTGATGCTGACCTTCGGCAACGAACTGTGCACCGGAGCGACAGGCCGCCGGCGGATGAACGAAATGCTGCGCCTGGCAAAGAGCCTGGACGGAACACGGCTGTACGCCAACGCCTCCAACGGACAATACGGCCTCGAAGGCTGCGATGCCGAAAGCGATTTCTATGCCTCGCAATCCTATTACAGCCATATGATCCGCGCAACCTCCGCGGAGATGAAAGGGTACCTGAACGAAGGGGAGCCGACCGCGGACCACTGCTATGACGCCTCGCTGGCAGAAATCCGGAAATCCTACCGGAAACCGGTGTTCACCTTCGAGGTCGGGCAGTACGAGGTGCTGCCGGATTTCCGGGAAATCGATCAGTTCCGCGGGGTCACCCGGCCGGACAACCTGGAAATCATCCGGGACCGCGTTGCGGAACGGGGGCTCTTAAGCCGCTGGGAGCAGTACTGCGAAGCCACCGGTGAGCTTTCGCTTCTTTGCTACCGGGAGGAAATCGAAGCGGCGCTGCGGACGGAGGATCTCTCCGGCATTTCTCTTCTGGGGCTGCAGGATTTCCCGGGGCAGGGCACCGCGCTGGTGGGCATGCTGAACAGCCACCTGGAACCCAAGCCGTATGACTTTGCGCGGCCGGAACGCTTTCGTGCCTTTTTCACTCCGGTGCTGCCCCTCGCACTCCTGCCGGCCCGAACCTGGAACTGCGGCGAGGAAATCCGTGTGCCCCTCCGCCTGGCAAACTACGGAAAGACCGTCCTGCACGGCAGCCTTCGCTGGGTTCTGACCGGGAAAGGCGGAATTCTGTCATCCGGTGAAACGGAATCCGCGGACTGGCCGGTCGGGCTTTCTGTCCGGAAGCCGGTCACTTTCCGCGCTCCCCTCCTGGAACAGCCGGAAAAGCTGGAGCTCACGCTTTCCCTCGGGGAATACCGGAACCGCTATGATCTCTGGGTCTATCCGGATGTGCGGCCGTCCTGCCCTCCGGAAATCCTGGAGGCCCGCGGACTGAGCCGGAAGGTGCTGGAAACCCTCCGGAGCGGCGGAATCGTCTACCTGTCCCCGGACGCAACGCCCGAGGCCCTGCCGCGTTCGATCCACACACAGTTCTCCACCGATTTCTGGTCCGTGGGCACCTTCCCGAAGCAGGAGGGCGGCATGGGCCAGCTGATCGACGCCGGTCATCCGCTGTTCCGGAATTTCCCGACAGAAACGCATACCGACTGGCAGTGGCACCGTATGGCGTCCCAGCGGGCTTTCATTTTGCCGGAAGCCGTTCCGGCGATCATCACGGAAATGGACAGCTACGCGTATCTCCGGCCCATGGCGCAGCTGGCGGAATTCCGCTGCGGGGGCGGCCGGCTGCTGCTGTCCTCCATGAACCTGCACCGTCTTCAGGCCTATCCGGAATGCCGGGCCCTGCAAAGCGCCATCTACCGCTACATGGTTTCGGAGGACTTCCGTCCGGAAGCGGAGCTGTCCGCGGACGTTCTGAAAGAGATTGTGGGGGAAGAGCAGGATGAAAAGCGAAATTCAGCTCAGAAATGAGCAGGTCCGGATCCGGATTCTTCCGGAGCGAGGCGGAAAAATCGCCTCGGTCTTTGACCTCCGCCGGTCCTTTGAGCTGCTGTACCAGCCTGCCGGGGAATACCCTCCGCTGCGGCCTGGAATGGCCTTTTCCGACGGAGACGCCTCCGGCTTCGACGATGTCTTTCCCTCCATGGGAGAACGATGGCGCGATCCGGTTTCCGGGCAGGAGCCGGTTCTGCCGGATCACGGGGAAATCTGGACATCGCGGATGACAGTGGACGCCGTGACGGAGGAAACCGTGCGGATGCATACCTTCGGCCAGTGCTTCCCTTTCCGTTACGATAAGGAACTGACCCTGCTGCCGCGCGGCGTCCGGGAACGAATCACCGTGACCGGTCTGGGAAAAGATCCCTTTCCCTGCCTGTGGGTCTGCCACTGTCTGATGCGGTATGAAGCGGGAATGCGTTTTGAGTTTCCCGAAGCAGCCGAGGCCATCGAATGCGTTCCCGGATGCTCCTGGCCTCCGGAAGGCGCGGTACCATCTGCCCTTTCGGAGCTGCCGGTTCCGCCGCCCTCCGGAACCATGATGAAATTCTGGTTCCGGGAGCCGGTGAAATCCGGCGAATGCAGGGCAGTCTATCCCGGCAGCGGAGTTCAGGCTATCCTTCGCTTCGCTCCGAAGCAGCTGCCGTATCTGGGCTTCTGGATGACAAACGGAGGATACCGGGGAGAGCATAATTTTGCCTTCGAACCGGCCTCCGGATACTATGATACCCTGGAGAAAGCTAAGGAAACCGGAACCCTGCCTCTGCTGCGGCCGGGGGAGAGCAAAATATATGAAACTGAAATCGAAATCGGTCTGCCTTTTCAGCGTTCCGGCGTTCCGTGAAGACGGTACTGCTGGGGCGTCATATGATGGTGCTTCTTAAACGCGTTACAGAAAACGCTTTCACAGGAAAAGCCTGTGCTGAAGCAGATCTCCTTTACCGTCAGCTGCGTGTATTTCAGCAGATAGCGGGCGGACGCCATGCGGCGGTTGATGATATATTCATGAGGCGTATAGCCTGTATTCTGACGAAAAATACGGATAAAATAATACTCGCTGAGACCGGATATCCCCGCCAGACGGCTGACCGGAATATCTTCGGTGAAATGTTCGGAAATATAAACCAGCGCCTTTTCCACATTCTCCGTGCCGGTTCTGCCCATACCGCTTCCGGGATTGTACACCATAAATTCCGTCAGAATATCCATGATATACTTGGACAGAAGCGGTTCCAGGAACTGATGGTTTTCCGCAAAAGCCCGCAGAATACTGTTCATCTTCCGGAGCGCGGGAACGGCGTCATCCATAAAAAACACGTTTCCCAGGCGTGAAACGATAAATTCATAATAATTCCGCGCCATCACCCCGTCGAAATGGAGCCATATGACTTCCGCTCCTTCCCGGGTGGAATATCCATGCGGCTGATAGCAGTCAATCAGCACAAAATGCTTCGCCGGAACAGGCTGCCGCTTTCCCCTGAAATCCAGCAGGATATTTCCTTCCTGAACATACGCCAGCAGAAAACTGTCAAAGGAGCTTCGGTTCAGGACGTATCCCGGATCATAGGTAAACAGACCGCACTGCAGCGGATAAAGGAATATTTCCTGCGCGGTTTTGCTGGGTGAATGGATGTAATAATCAGAAACAGGAGACACTTTCTGTTCCACGGATTTCATGTTCATTCCTCCGGAGATGCAAAGATCCTCCTGCCGCATCCGGCAGAGCCGGTTTTTCTGCGCTGGAGCCGTCCGACGGATAAGAGTATAGCAATTATCCTTTTCCTTTTCAACAGCGGAACCCTTGCCGCAGCGACACCGGGGACGGTCAGAATTGAAGTTTCCGAAAGCAATTTTTATATATTCTTCCGCAGGAATTCTCATTGACAGCAAAGGGGTAAAATGGCAGAATTTTAACCAGATAAGACGTGTCATAAGCGGAAACAGATTCTGTGTTTCCATTTATTAAAGAAAGGGGGAGGAGTCAGTGAGCAAAAAAACGACTTCAGCGGGAATCATTCGGAAAGCTTCCCTGTCCCATACCATCAAAATGGAACTGCGGAATAACTGGCTTCTTTTTCTGATGCTGCTTCCTGCGATCGTTTATGTCATCATCTTCGCATACTGGCCGATGAGCGGCGTGGTGCTGGCCTTCAAGGATTTCAAGACGAGGCTCGGCATCTATAACTCTCCCTGGGTCGGCATGCAGAATTTCAAATTCCTGCAGATTTCCGGAAAACTGGGGCTGCTGACGCGAAACACGCTGCTCTATAACCTGGCCTTCATCTTTCTGGGCGTCGTGCTGGAGATGGGCTTCGCCATTATCCTGAATGAAGTCATCGGCCGCAGGTTTAAGAAGGGACTGCAGACCGTCATGTTCCTGCCCTATTTTATCAGCTGGGTTGTGGTTTCCGCCATCATGTTCAATATGTTCAATTATGAAAAGGGCACGATTAATAATATGCTGAACTCACTGGGGATGCCCAGGTTTGACCTTTACAACAGCGGTTCCTCCTGGCCCCTGGTGCTGATTATCGTGAACGCCTGGAAGAAAACAGGTTACGGCATGGTGGTCTATCTGGCGGCAATCACCGGACTGGATCAGGAAATCTTCGAGGCCGCCAGCATTGATGGGGCCAACATATGGCAGAAGACACGCCATATCACCATCCCGTCTCTGGTTCCGCAGATGATGATTCTGGTGCTGCTGGCTCTCGGAAACGTATTCCGGGGGGACTTCGGCATGTTCTATCAGACCGTGAAGGACAATTCAAATCTGCTGCCCTATACGGATATTCTGGATACTTATGTTTACCGTTCCCTGATGCAGACCGGTGATATCGGCATGTCGGCCGCCGCGGGTCTCTACCAGAGCGTCCTCTGCTTCGTCACCATCTGCGCCGCGAACCTGCTGGTCAAGAAGCTGCAGCCGGACTATGCGCTGTTCTGAGGAGGAAGAAGCAATGAAAAAAGCAACTGTTTCTCCGAAGGGAACCGTTTCCTCCCCGCATCACAGGTTTTCCAGGCGTACCCTGACAACGGATGTGCTGCTCTTCAACGGGATCGGATATGCGCTGCTGATTCTCTTCGCCCTGCTCTGCGTCATCCCGTTCTATCTGGTTGTGATCTCCTCCTTTCAGGCGGAGAACGTGCTGATCCGGGAAGGCTTCCCCCTGTATATCAAGGAGTTCTCCACCGCCAGCTACGGGCTGGTGCTGAAAGCCCCGGAGAGCATTCTTCGGGCGTATGGGGTCACGATTCTGGTTACGGCAGCCGGCACCCTGGTTTCCGTGTTTATCAATACCATGACGGGTTATGTGCTGAGCCGGAAGGATTTTAAGGCCCGGAACTTCTTCAGTTTCTTCTTCTTCTTTACGACGCTCTTTTCCGGCGGCCTGGTTCCCTGGTACATCATCTGCGTCCGGTATCTGAACCTGAAGAATACGATTTTCGCCCTGATTCTGCCCATGCTGTTTTCCGTATGGAATATGATTATCGCCAAATCGTTCATGAGTTCCCTTCCGATGGCCATTACGGAAAGCGCGAAGATCGACGGAGCCAATGATTTCAGGATCTATATCCGGCTGATTGTCCCCCTTTCCACACCCCTGATCGCTACGCTTTCGCTTTTCTCGGCGCTGGCATACTGGAATGACTGGTATAACTGCATGCTTTATATCACCAAGACGGATATGTACAACCTGCAGTATTATCTTCAGACCATGCTGAACAATGCGGACGCCATTCGAAAGGCGGCTTCCATGTCGAACGGCGCGGTAACCTCCTCAGCCCAGGTACCGCTGGAAGGCATGAAAATGGCGATGACCGTAGTAGCTACCGGGCCGATCGTCCTGCTGTATCCCTTTGTGCAGCGTTACTTCGTAAAGGGACTGACCATCGGCGCCGTAAAAGGATAACGGAGGATTTATGCCTGAGAAAGGCTGAAATCATAATAAAAAGGAGGAAGAGACTCATGAAGAAACTGTTGACCATCCTGCTGGCTCTGGCGCTTGCGCTGCTGCCCGTGCTTTCCGTCGCGGAAGAAGGCGCCGCGGCCGTGACCCCTCCGGTTCACCGCCAGGACTATGACTACTCCGGCGTGGACCTCTCCCAGCACTACACTGTGCTGATGTACCTGGTGGGCGATAAGTTCGCGGGCACGGATGCCGTGGTAGCCAAAATGAATGAGATTCTGGAAAAAGAGTACAACACGACCCTGGAAATCGAATTCCTGCCCTGGTCTGACTATCAGACCAAGTATCCGCTGATCCTGGCCGGCGGCGAGAAGGTGGACCTGATGTACACCGCGTCCTGGTGCTATCTGTACACCGAAGCGGCAAAAGGATCCTTCTTTACCCTGGATGAGGATTTCATCAAGACCAACATGCCCATGACCTATGCCAATCAGAAGGCAGAGAGCTGGGGCCAGACCACAATCAACGGCAAGTGCGTCGGCGTACCCTGCAACATGATGGTTCCCAACTACAAGTATGTCGGAATCCGGCAGGATCTGGCGGACAAATACGGCATCGGGCCGCTCACCAGCTGGGACGATTTCATGAACTACATGCTGACGATTGCGGAAAAGGAAACGCCCGTAAGCGGTATTTATGCCATGAACGCGGCGTCTGATACCATCGAGCTCTGGCGCACCTATTACGAAGGCTATAACGCCATGGGCGTGTACAGCGACGATTTCCTGACCTTCTATCCGGAAGACGGCGCCCTGCCCGAAGCGGAAAGCATCCGCTATGCGGTGACCACTGACATGTTCAAACAGTATGCCCACGATATGAAGAAGCTGGCCGACGCGGGATGCTGGAGCCGCAGCGCGCTGAGCAATACCATTCCCAACTACGAAGCCTTCGCCAACCTGACCGGCGCGTCTCTGGTCTGGAATGGCACGATCTTCAATCATATGCACACCGCGGAAGCCGCCGGCGCCGTAACGAATGCCTATGATCTGAGCCCCAACGCCCACGTTTTTGCTGAAGAATACAACAACTCCGTGATGGCTGTCGCCGAAAACAGCGAAAACCCGGAGCGGGCCGCCATGGTGATGGATCTGATCGGCTTTGACTATGAGCTGAACCTGCTCGGCAACCTGGGCATCGAAGGCGTGAACTGGGAAGACCGCGGAAACGGCTACTATTTCAGCGATTCGACCCAGGAATCCTATCCCGCCAACTCCAACGCCATGGGATGGTGGATGAAGAAGGATTACAAGATCGGCGTCTATGATGATGCCCGCCGTGAAGCCTTTGACAACAACTTCAAGTCCCGCATGGTTTCCAATCCCTGCACGACCTTTGTCTTCGACGAAACACCCGTCAAGGCGGAAATGGCCGCTGTGTCCGCCGTGAAGAATGAGTACTTCGGACCCCTGACGCTGGGCCTGGTGGACGATGTGGACGCTTCCATCGCCGAGATGACCGGAAAGCTGGAAGCCTCCGGACTGCAGACGATCTATGATGAGTTCTACCGTCAGTACAACGAATGGAAAGCCTCCCGCTGATCAGAGAGTTCCATCTTCTGAAGCAATCTGATCCGCATATCTGTCGGTTCTGACAGAAAAAGCGGCGTGACTCCGGTCACGCCGTTTTTTGTTGTTATGGTTCAGTCCTCCGGATCGGATCCGTCCGTTTTGTTCCGGACGACGGGCACCGTCAGATCCGCCCGGGGAAGGCCCTCCGCCTCGGCCCGGATCCGGACCGTTTCCGCTCCCCTATCAGGGCGAATGACGGCAAGCGCCCGGCCATGAAACGTGCTGCGCCGGGGCGAGGCACAGAGCGTATGATCCGCGGGATCCCCGTTGTCCAGACTGAGGAGAACGCCGTTTTCCGCCGTAACGCAGACCGTCCGGTCCGCATGGGCGGCAATTCTGCCCGATGCATCCCGCAGCGCGATCTCTATCTGAATCACATCCTCGCCGTCCCCCGCAACTTCTTTCCGGTCCGGATCGGCTGTCAGATACGCCGCATCCATAGGCGGTAACAGCTCCACCCTGGAAATGATCTGATCCTTCTCATCATATCCCACCACGGTTACCGGCTCTCCCGTGCAGGGAACATCCCAGCTCAGATGAAGATCATTGGTGGTAACCGGGCTTTGCCTCCGGTCGAAATGCGCCCAGTGTTTCGTCATGCCCTGCGCCGGAAACTCAAATGCCTTCACCCCGTAGCTTTGCTCTCCCAGGAAAAGCTCCGCCCTGAAGGCATTCGTATAGACAATGACCGGTATGACCTGATTCCGGCCGTAAATCTCCGGATCCGGATAAGGCGCGGCAAACAGGGTGGGCACATCCTGCCGCCAGAGGGACCGGTAAAACCAGTAGCCGTCCTTCTCAAACCCGCAGGTGTCCAGCACGCCCGCGGAAGATCCCTTGTCCGGCCAGAAGCATTCTCCCAGATAGTCGATCCCGGTCCACATGAAGGATCCGATCATAAAGGGACGGGTCCGGATAAATTTCCACAGTTTTTCCGCTTTCAGCATTCTGGCATAGTAGGGCGTTCTGCCCCACACGCTTTCCTCCGTCTCCAGCCGGTAATCCCCCCGGCGTCCGTTGACGGCGATATCCTCCGTTCCCAGCAGTTTCCATTCCGGATGTTCGGTTTTTTCTTCCATCCAGAAGGTTTCCGTTCTCCCGCGCCATCGGTCCGCATAGTTCACGCCGACCAGATCCATTCCCTGCAGGAATTCCTCCGAAGCAGCCTTCGGCTCCGCTTTCACCTGGTCGCACGCAGCCGTCACCGGCCGCGTGGGATCCAGCGCATGGCACAGCCCGACGATTTCCTTCAGGATTTCAGGGCCGTCCCCGGTAATCTGCTCCCCGATCTCATTTCCCGCGCTCCACATGACGATGGACGGATGATTCCGGTCTCTGAGGATCATGGCGCGGACATCCTCCTGCCAGCAGGAATCGAACCATTCCGAATATCCCCGGCTTTCATGGGTGTTGGAACCGAATTCCTTGCCCTTCATATGGCGCCATTCGTCAAAAGCCTCATCCATGACGGCAAACCCCATCTCATCCGCCAGACAAAGCAGCGCGGGATCCGGAGGATTGTGGCTGCAGCGCAGCGCATTGCATCCCATATCCTTCAGCTTTTCCAGTCTTCTTTTCCATACAGCCGGAGGAACCGCCGCACCAACCCCTCCGCCGTCATGATGCAGGCATACGCCTTTCAGAATCTGTTTCCGGCCGTTCAGTGCGAACCCGTTCTCCGCGGTAAAGGAGATCGTCCTGATTCCAAAGGGAACCCGGCGGCAATCCAGGATTTCGTCGTCCCGGATCAGCCTTACCTCCGCCAGATACAGTGCGGGACAGTCCAGATCCCAGAGCGTCGGATTCGGAACAGACAGGGTCTGGCGCAAGGTCTGACTGACCGCTGAAGCCGCCCGGACGCGGGCTTCCGCGGCCGGCCGGCCCTTCGGGTCCGTAATGGCCGCGATCAGCTCCAGTCCTTCCGTTCTTTCAGGATTCGCCACATCCGTCAGGATCTCGACTTCCGCACGGTTTTCCCGGACTGTGCTTCGGACACAGACGCCCCACAGGGGAAGATGTGCCGGGCCGTGCTCCATCCAGGTCACCCCGCGGGTGATCCCGCTTCCGGAATACCATCGGCTGTTGGGCTGATGGCTGTTATCCACCCGGAGCAGAATTTCGTTTTTCCCTTTCCGAAGCAGGGAGGTCAGTTTGACTTCAAAGGATGTATAGCCGTACACATGATGTGCCGCATGCTTTCCGTTAACCCAGAGATCGCAGTTCATATATACGCCGTCAAACAGGAGGGAAACCTGCCTGCCCGCCGGTGCATCCCAGTCAAAATCCTTCCGGTACCATCCGATACCGGTCCGGGCATACCCTCCCGATCCGCAGGAGGGAGCATCCGGCTGAACCTCATAGTCCGCGGACCAGTCATGGGGCAGCTGTACGGGACGGAAAGCGACCTCCGCTCCCGGCGCCTCGGGCTGATCCGTCAGAGCGAATTCCCAGTCAAAATTAAACGAAAGTTCCCTTCGAAGTGATTTCATTGCCTGACCGCCATCCTTTGCCTTCTGTTTTCTGTCCGGAAACTGCTCCGGCATGTGCTGATGATTATCCGACGGGAATATCATAGCATCTCCCGGCCGCATCCGGCAACTCCCTGCCCGCAGTCCGGAATCCCCTTCCGGACCTGTTTTCCGCCGTCCTCCGAACCCGTCCGGCGGAAGACGCGCCCTGTTCATGCATTCTTTTCGCGTCCTTTTTCTGCAAAGAGCAACAAATCTCAATCATGCCGCAGTAAATATGAGTGATTATCCGATATAAATACGATAAAATACAGTATAAGCAAAAAGCAAAGAGGTGTTACCGATGGAATATCAGATCGACCTCAGCGGGTTTCAGGAGGGAATTCGTTTTGATCTGGGGGAGGATTTCCGCGGCAGCTCTCCTTCCGGAGAGGAGATCAGCTTCAGCAATTTCTATATGGAGCGGAACGGAAAACCCTTCTATCCCGTATCCGGCGAGTTTCACTACAGCCGGATGGATGCCGGGCGCTGGGAGGACGAACTGATCAAAATGCGCATGGGCGGAATCAACATGGTTTCCACCTATCTTTTCTGGAACCATATTGAGGAGGAGGAAGGCATTTTCGACTTCAGCGGCCGGCGGGATCTGCGGCGCTTCGTTTCCCTGTGCGGAAAGCACGGACTGTATGTAATTCTGCGGGTCGGACCTTTCGACCACGGGGAAGTCCGGAACGGCGGCCTGCCGGACTGGCTGTACGGAAAACCCTTCGAAGTCCGTGAAGCCAACGAAGGCTTCCTGGGATACGTCCGCCGCCTGTACGGAAAAATCGGGGATCAGGTCCGGGGCCTTTTCTATCAGGA
>JAGCBO010000216.1 GCA_017652125.1 Clostridia bacterium
AGTATACCGGCACGGTCACCGTCACCTTTCTGGGCGACTGCACGCTGGGCGGAGAGGAACGGTCGCGCAGCAGTGCTTCCGGATTCGTCCGGACCATAGAAAAGAACGGTTACGGATGGCCTTTCCGGAATCTGCTGACGCTGACCGGGTCCGACGATCTGACCGTCGCGAATCTGGAAGGGGTGCTCTCGGACCGGGATCTGAAGAAACACAGGGTCCGAAAGGAATATAACTTCATCGGCCCCTCCGCCTATACCCATATCCTGCGGGAGGGTTCCGTTGAATGCGTTACCCTCGCGAATAACCACTCTCATGATTATGATACCGTCGGCTATCAGGATACCAAAGCGGCCCTCAAAGACGCGGGGATCGCCTATTTCGGAACCGACTGCCTCGCCGTATGGGAAAACGAAGACGGTCTCCTGATCGGCTTTCTCGGAGTATCCGGCTCCCTCTCCGGAAACCGGGCCAAAGATTATCAGAAAAAAGCGGAGCTGCTGAAAACCATCGGCTGCTCCGCCGTTATCACCGTCATGCATGCCGGGACGGAATATGAATACACACCGGATGCCTATCAGGAGCAGATTGTCTCCCAGGCCGTCAAGGCCGGCTCCTGCCTGGTGGTCGGTCACCATCCCCACGTCATTCACGGATTCAATATTGTGGAAGGGATTCCCGTAGCCTACAGCCTCGGCAACTGCTCCTTCGGCGGCAATGCCCGCCCCCGGGATTTCGACGCGCTGGCGCTCCGGGCGGATCTCCATTTTGAGGAAGGCATTCTGACCGGCACCACCCTCCACTTTTATCCTCTTTCCATTTCCGGAAGCTCCCGGACCAATGATTATTCCCCCGTTTTTCTGACAGGCGCGGAGGCGGAGCGGGTTCTGCGGAAAATGGCGGATTCCACCGGTTTTGACCTCGGCGCCTTTGACGAAACGGACGGGGCCGTCATTACCGTTCCGGCCGTATCAGCCGATTAACCGCTCCAGCTCCCGGGCAAACGCCTCCTGATAGGCTTTCTGTTCCTTCTCCATCTCATCGGATGAAATCCGGCTGATCCGCTCCGCTCCGGTCCAGCGAAGCTGAGAGGCCGCTTTTTCTGTCTTGATCGCAACCTGGGTATATTCCGGCCCGATCAGAAGCAGGCGCATCGCGGTTTCCGGCTCCAGCAAACCGCTGCTGATCATCCCCAGCGTATCAAAGATGGTATCATTGGCAATCGGTCCCAGCACCACATCCACGGCCAGGCCGTCCTTCAGCCGGCGGTTCTGAAAAATATACTGAAACCATTCCGGATTCCGGGTGAACCGGTGAATCAGAAGCCCCTGCTCATCCAGCTCATATTCGTTCACCACCGCGTTCTTCCCGGCCCAGCGGCAGGTGAATTCCCGGTCCGGCGTCAGATAAAAGCCCCATCCGAAATCCGCGTTTTTCCGGCCGTGATGGATATCCGGATTCCGGATCTCCCGGTCGCTCGTATGATACAGCTTCATCGCTCCGTCTGTTCCCCTTTCTCCTTCCGCAGCCGGCCTTTTTCCCTAGCCTCTTTGATTCGCGCCGCGCGGAACAGATTCCTCCCGGAAAGGCCCGTTAGCCGGCGTACCGATTCTCCGTCCATCCGTACCGGCCGTACGCTTCCCCGCTCCGGACCGTCACGGCCTGCGCCTGCCAGGGCGCCCATTCACCCGGACGATAGCGGGAATCCCCGGCCCGGGCCACCTGTCTGCCGTTCCGCGCCCGATCC
>JAGCBO010000217.1 GCA_017652125.1 Clostridia bacterium
TCCGGCGCAATGACTTCCACCAGCGTCGGACTCTTCACCCGCACGATGTGCCTGGTTCCTTCTCCGAATCTGCCCTCCGGATCCGTTAGGATATAATCCAGCAGTCCGTTCAGCGAGAACGTCTCGAAAGGCTCCGCCTTCACGATCTTTTCCGGTTTCCGCAGTTCCACCCGTTCATACCGGCCATCGTGCCAGATATACTGTTCTCCGTTCTTATCCGTGAAAAGCTCCGGCATTTTCAGTTCATCGATCTGTCTCTGATATGCTGCCCCCGTATTGAACAGGTATTCTTCCTTTGCCCGCACCGCTGCCGGTGTCAGGTTTTCTGTTCTGACTTCACTCGCCATGGTTCATCCCTCCATTAGTTCGCTTTTTCTTTGTTGCTTTTCCCGAATTCGACCACCCGCGGCATCGGCTGTTCGTTTCCGTCCATGTCCATCTGCCCAGGCACCTGTTTTGTTACCTCTGTCGCCACGACCATGCCGTCGTCGCTCTGTCGCAGGAAGCACACTTGTGTAATCGGAGCCATCGGCGCGGTCTTGCTTTTGACCTCCACCTTGTACCGCCCCACGTCCCGGCTTTCGTTCGGTTCGATCGTGATGGTAATCGTGATCTGTCGCTTTGCTTCCGGATCCGTGTTCGGATCGTAGATGTTCCGCATCACCCGGTCCATCTCCACGTTGAACCGCTCCGTCACTGCGCCGTCCATCAATTCGTCCAGCTTTTTCATCTGTCTTTCCATCTTTTTCCCTCCCTTCCGGTTTGTTTATGCACTCACGGCTTTCGCCGTTTTTGCATCCCGGTTAGCTTTCCATTCCTGGTATGCCCGTTCGTTTTCCGGATTCTGGTAGAACTCCCGGCAACGCTGCAGCAGCTCCGCCGCCGTCTTTTTGAAGTTCGGTGCTTTCCCGGATTCCCTCACCGTCACCGTCAGTTCCGTCATGACGTTTCCCGCCTTCCAATTTGCATTCATGGTCTTCCCGGATGATCATTCCGTACTTGATGCAGTTCACGCTTCCCCTGGCAAACTTCCGCCCCTCCGGGCAGTCTTTGCATTTCATTCATCTATCCCGCAGGTCTTCCGGTGCGGTCTGTACGCTGGTTCCGTCTGCAGCGTTCCCGGCTCTGCTTCCTTTCCGAGGATCTTGCTCCCGTCGAACCGGACGAATTCTTCACCGTTCGGATCCTGCACCACATCGATCGCCGTCGCGTCCACCAGCACCTTCCGGTAAATGCCCCAGGCGATCACCGACACCGGCTTTCCGCATTTCCTGCATCTGTTTGTGCAGCTTTTCATGTCCTGTTCCTCCTCCGCCGCATCGGCTGATTTACGTATCCCTGCTTCCATTTCCTGATGATCCGGATGCTTTCTACAAATTGCGGCGCAGGCTGTTCCACCCGCCGGTCGTACACTTCCGTGTGTCCGTCACTGAAGCTGACCCGGATCTGATCCGGATATATGCTGCAGTCGTGTTCGTAGTTCGGAACCGCCCTGTCCAACAGTTGTGGCCTGCTCATTGTTTCCATCGCTCTTTCGATCTCGATCAGTCGTTCCAGTGGACTCTTCTCATGCTTGCTCATCGTCAGGCCACCTCCGCCTTTTTCTGGTCCATCTGCCGGATCGCTTCATCCAGGGCCTTTACCGCCGTCCAGGCCACGATCACCGGCACGTGCTCCGCCAGCAGCTTCCGTGCTTCCCTCAATCCATCCAGCATTTCCTTGTTGTCCATTTTTTCCACTCCGTTTCTTTTGTTTTTATCTGTATCCCGGTGCCCGTGTCCGCGGTGCCCGGTTTCTGAATTGCCCGCCCACCGGGCAGGTTGCAAAGTGACTTTCGTGTGCTTCGATCACGTTCGCGTCGGGATCGTCGTCCCATGCATCCCCGATCTTCCTTCCGAAGACGATGGATCCGTCTTTCCGGAGGAACGTGTCCCCGCCACTCACCGGCAGCACCCATACCGGCTCCGCGTCGATCGGCATTTTCCGCCGGTTCGCTGTCGTCCGGATCCAGATAACCTCCGCCCCGCATCCGCGGCACCTGTTTGTCATCTTTCATCCTCCGGCCAGCTTGTTACCTGATAAATTCCTTTTGTTAACCGCATCAGTTCGCAGCCATTCAGAATTTTGTCTAATAGCTCAGGCTTGCCGTGTAGCCGTGATCCTTCTCCGCCGTACACATCGATTTCATGATCTCCGTGTATTTTCTTAACCTCGTCCCATGTGAGTCTCGCAGTTCTCATCGTCCTGTTCCTCCCGCCGGTTTCTCATCCTCATGCATCGGACACCAGGTCTGCCGCTGGAAAAGGTCCACCCGCTGGATCTGCTTCATTTTGATTTTGCAGAGGTAGATCGTCCGCAGTCCGTCCTTCACCGGGAGCGTCATCGGGCAATTCGCGCAGTCTTTCGGCATGTCCATCTCTATTCGGATCATTTTTCCACTCCTTTGTTTTTCTTTTGTTTAGCCCGTTAAACGGCTTTTGCAAAAAAAAGATTATCGACGGTCGTTTCCAAAGCCATCGCCAGCGCCATCAGCGTCCCGACTTTCGCCTGGTATTTGTCATTGTTTTCAATGGCTGATATAGTTTGCCTGCTGACACCGCTTTTCTTTTCCAGTTCTTCCTGCGTCATGCCTTTTTCTTCTCTGATCTCTTTTACTCTGTATCCCATGGTCCGTATTCCTCCTCTCCGTGTTAAACCGGCTTTACATATAAAATAAATCAAAAAAATTAACTTGTCAAGCCTGCTTTACAAATTTCTTTTTGTCGTGTAAAATACACTTTACAAGGAGGCGGGAACATGAAGCTAAGCGTTATTGTAAGCGAGTATCGGCAAAGGATGCAAATCTCCCAGCGTGAATTTGCCCGCCGTTGCGGTTTGTCGAACTCTTATATTTCTTTTATTGAAAATGAAACAAACCCAAGAACCGGCAGACCAATGGTCCCTACATTGGAGCAGTATCAAAAAATCGCCGCCGGTATGGACATGACGGTTCATCAGCTTTTTGAGTTGCTGGACGAGGATGCCCCGGTTGATCTCCGTCCATCTTCTCCTGTTTCTCCGCCAGAGGATCCGAAAAGCGACGACATCCGTCTTTTGATCCGCGGGCTGAATCGTCTGTCCCCGGAGCAGGTCGCCCAGGCAAAGAACGTTTTCCGCGCCATGTTCGCGGTTACGAATCCAGAATTATTCGAAGGAGATGATGACAAATGAACCCCGATTTTGACCGCGCCGCCACTGCTGCCGCCGAGATCCTCATCAAATATGGAATCTCCACTGCCCCTGTCGACCCGATCCCGATCTTCAAAAAAGCCGATGGATTTAATGTCGTCACCTTCACGGAGATGTCGCGCATGATGGGCATCGACCGCGGTTCCCTGCTCTCCACCTTCTCCGCGGAGAACCACGACGCGATCACCTCCGCCTACATGAAAAACGGAAAGCCGCACTATATCATCGCCTATAATATGCGGCTCCCGCAGTACCTGGTTCAGCGGGCGCTGGCCCGGGAGATGGGGCATATCGTCCTTGGCCACGACGGCTCCCGCCCGGAGGAAGTCCGGGACGCGGAGGCCGCCTGCTTCGCCCATCACCTGATCTGCCCCCGTGCGCTGATCCATGCCATCCAGGAATCCGGCACAAAGATCACCGTCGAGGTTCTGGGAAACACGACCGGCTGCTATGAGCGCTGCTTGATCGGAATGCGCCGCACCCCGGCCACCCACGTCGCTCCGGAACTGAACCGGAAGGTCCGGGATCAGTTCGCGGATTATATTTCTGAATTCCTGGACTTCCAGTCCTATCTGTCCCAGGGGGATGATTCCATGATTGCCAATTTCGGCAGCTACATGGACGGCTATGAAGAGTAGGAGGGTGTTATGAAAAAAGTAATTACTTTTGTCCTTACCTTTGTTCTTCTTGTTTCGTTTGTTATTCCTTTTGCATCTGCAGACGAATCAAACCAGCGAAAATGGAGAAAAAAGTTTATTTCTATAACCAGAGATGAAATCATGGACGCTTATCTTGCTTTTCTTTCCGTTCTGGATGATTATGATGATAGCTACCTGTCTTCTCTCTCTTATGATAGATTAGTGGAATTAAAAGAGCAAATCAATTTGTCTATTTGGAATAGTAAAAAATGGAAAAGCATAGAAGTTCCAGCCGGTGTATATATTGTTGGTCGTGACATCCCTGCCGGTCACTGGACTTTAAAGGCTCCCGTTGGTGAATATGTTTCTATCGAATATTTCCAGAGCGTTGATGAAACAGGCAAACGTCCAGCCGATGTGTTTACAAATTATTATTCAGAAGTTCTTGCTGATGAATCCAGTGCTTTTGCTTCTTCTTTTTATGTCCGTGAAATTGATCTTGAAATGAAAGAAGGCTTTTATCTTACTGTTATAAATGGTAGAACTGTCATATTTGAACCATTTATATCAAAACCAGCTTTTTCGTTTTTTGATTAATCTGGAGGGATTATGAAAAAAACCGCCACCCCATCCTGTTCTCCCCGGACAGCTGTCGCCTATGCCCGCTATTCTTCCGCCGGTCAGCGGGATGTCTCCATCGAGCAGCAGCTTGCGGACATCCGTTCCTTTGCGAAACGGGAAGGTTTCACCCTTGTCCATGAATATGCGGATCACGCCCGGTCCGGGTTTAAGAACTCCTCTGCCCGCACGGCCTTCCAGTCCATGATGTCAGCCGCCGAATCCGGCACCTTTGACACCCTGCTTTGCTGGAAGGTTGACAGGTTCGGGCGGAACCGGGAAGAATCCGCCCTGTTTAAGGGCAGGCTCCGCCGGTTCGGTGTCAAGGTCCTTTATGCTATGGAGCCGATCCCGGAAGGTTCCGCCGGTGTGCTGCTGGAGGGAATGCTGGAAGCCACCGCAGAGTGGTATTCCCGCCAGCTTTCGGAAAACGTCACCCGCGGCATGACGGACAATGCCCAGCGCTGTCTCTATAATGGCACCCGGATCCTTGGATATAAGCGCGGCCCGGACGGTCGTTATGCTCTGGATCCGGATGAAGCCGGTGTCGTCCGGAATATTTTTGACCTTTATGTTTCCGGAAACTCCGCCGCCCGGATCTGTCGCCAGTTAAACGCCCAGGGTGTCAAAACTTCGCGAGGTTGCGCTTTTTCTCCGGAGTCCCTTCTCCGGATCATCAATAATGAAAGATACACCGGCATTTATATTTGGGGAGACATCCGCGTACCGGAAGGAATGCCCGCCATCATTGACCGTTCAGTTTGGAAGGAGGCCCAGCACATGAAAAAGAAAACCGCCCGTCATGTCGAGCAGGGCGCGATTGATTTTCTGCTGACCGGTAAGGCTTTTTGTGGTCATTGCGGTGCGGCCATGATTGGCGATTCCGGCACCTCAAAAGACGGAACCCGTCATTATTATTATTCTTGCCAGTCCCGGAAGGCCCGGAAGGGTTGCCAGAAGAAGTCCCTCACCAAGGATTATCTGGAGTCCCGCGTGATCGATTGCGTCCTGGATTGTGTTCTCTCCGAGGAAAACATAGAGAAGAACGTCCGGGCGATTATGGACCTGCAGGCCGAGGAGTTGAAGTCGTCCCCGCTGTCCGCCCTGGAAGCTGAACACGCGGAAGTGCAGAAAAAAATTTTGAACATCAATAATGCCATTGCCGCCGCGATCTGGAATTCCTCCACCTCCGCCATGCTGAAAACCTTAGAGGATGATGCGGAAAACCTCCGCCTGTCCATCGAGATGATGCGCTTTTCCCAGTCTCAGCTGCTGGATCATGACCGGGTTGTCTTCTTCCTTCACCGGTTTACAAAAGGCGACCGGAACGATCCGCTGTTCCGTCGCCATATTATCGAAACCTTTATCAATGCTGTCTACGTCTTTGATGATCATCTGGACATCGTCACCAATAACCGGGAAGGGAATCAGCGCTTTCCGCTGGAAGATCTGCCGGATCTCTTTGATCCGGATCCCGGCTCCGGGTGTTCGGATTGTGTTTCGTCTGGTGTACCAAACGTGTTACATCCGAACACGCAGGTGACGATCTACCGGATCGCAATCTGAAAGCCGGATGAAAAAGACCACCATCAGGTGGCCTTTTCCTTTTCTCAAAAAGTCAGCTTTTGTCCGCAAAACCCGCAGAAATTATTGAATTCTCCCGCGTGCATCATCTCGACATGGTTTCTGCATCGCGGGCACCAGTATTCTGTCCCCCTCAGTTCTACTTTCTTCGGCTGTTTCTCCATGTCCTCCCGGATCAGCTGCTTGATATATCCCTGGATGTTTCCCTGCTTCTCTATCCATTCCAGCAGCTCCGGCTCCGTTTTCCGGTTGATCTTGAGCCTGATCTGCCGGATGTTTTCTTTTTCGTACTGGTTCAGATATTCCATGTTTGCCATCCTCCGCACCTCCGCCGTGATTCTATCGTTTTGGGTTCCCTATGTCAAACCGTCTTTTTCCCGTCTTCCAGTCCGAGCCGGTATGCGTCTTCCAGCATCACTTGAATGCTGGCGATTTCGATTTCCGGGAAATCCTCCCGGTCATTGTGCCGCATGTCAATTCCTCCGCGCTCTTTCAGCGAGTAGCTTGCGGTCATAGCGATCTTTTCCAGCTCCGCCATTTTCTTTGCCGTCAGGTTTGTGTAGAACTTTTTCATTTTCTTTTCCTCCTCATGCATTCTGGATCGCCCAGGCGATCGCGTGTCCGTTATCCGAGAACCGTTCCTCCGCCACCTCGCGGATCCCGATGAAGTCTTCGCATCCTGTTTCGTTGTCGTCCAGGAATTCGTATACCGCCGCGATCCAGCTTTTTCCGTCCGGATGGTACCAGTGTCCGGCCAGCAGGATCCGGTTCCCGTAAAGCAGCACCGTGTCCCAGTCGCATTCCAGGTCTTCCGGTGTGCTTTTCAGCGGCAGTCTGTATTCCTTTGCCAGTTCGATCAGCTTGCTCATTTTCTTTTCCTCCTCTTATCGGCTCTGAATGATTGTGATCTGGTATTCGCTTCCGTCCGGCAGGCTGATCACCAGTCCCTTGTCGTAGGTCATCACCCCTGCTTCTTCGTAGGTCCGCACCCGCATGTTTTCCCAGCAGATTTCCTCGTCGTCCGCTTCTCCTCTGATCAATGCCGCCAGTCCGTTCTGCATGGTTTCGTCTGTGAATTCGTTCATCGTCTTTCCCTCCTCAGATCTTCTTGATGTATGTGTCAACCTCTTTTAGGTTTTCGAAGGCTTTCATTTCGTATCCCAGGCCGCATTCCTTGATTACCTTGTAGGCTCCCCAGCTGGTTTTCATCACTCCGAGTCTCTTGCTCTCCGCCTTCTTGCATGCTTCCTTGCTCAGGTCGCCCAGGCTGCTGATGTTCTTTGATTCGCCCTTTTCGTTCCTGGCCTTACCCGTTCTGTCAATGTACCGCATCTTTGTTCCCTCCGTTCGTTTCCGTTCCCTTATTGGGTACCCTAATTATATAATAATAGGGTACCCAAGTCAACCCCTAAAACCTCAAAAACCCCATATTTTTCAACGTTTTCAGCCATTCCAGCAAAAGAAAATAAAGTGTACCCCATGTCA
>JAGCBO010000218.1 GCA_017652125.1 Clostridia bacterium
AAAGAATTTCATCACGCTGCTCGGGAAGCGGGCCTATCGCAGCGGCGACCTGGTGCGGATCCGGGAAGACGGGGATATCGAGTTCCACGGCCGGATGGATGACCAGGTGAAGCTGCGGGGTCTGCGGGTTGAGCTGGGTGAAATCCAGAATGTGATCGGCACCTATCCGTCCGTTCGCGCCAGCGTCGTGATTGTTGTCCATGGCGAAACCGATTACCTGGCGGCTTATTTCACCGCGGATGAAAAGGTGGATATCGCCGCCCTGCGGGAGCATATTTCCCAGTATCTCACCGCATACATGGTACCCCAGGCCTTTATGCAGCTGGACGTCATGCCCATGACCGCCAACGGCAAGGTGGACAGGAAAGCGCTCCCGGCCATCGAAATCACCGCGGAGGAAATCACGCCCGCGGAGAATGAAACCCAGGAGAGGATTCTCGCCATCGCGAAGGAAGTCATCGGCACGGACCGGATCGGAATCACCACGGATCTGTTCATGGTGGGGCTTTCCTCCATCGGTTGCATCAAGCTGTGCTCGCTGCTGTCCGAATCCTTCGGCGTCACGGTGAAGGTAGCGGAGATCTTCGACTGCAAAACAGTCCGCCAGATCGAATCGCTGCTTCAAGAGAAGTCAGGAGAAGAAGGGGTCTCCTACGAATTGCGGGAGAGCTACCCCCTGACCCAGACCCAGATGGGTATCTATATTGACAGCGAACGCTTTGCCGGCAGCACCGTATACAATATTCCGTATCTGTACCGCCTGGACGACCGGGTGGATCCGGAACGGCTGCGGGAAGCGCTGAATCAGACGCTTCAGGCGCATCCGTATCTGTTCATGACCCTGCGGAACGAAAACGGGGAAGTCCGGGCGGTGCGGAATCAGCCGGAGGACCTGGAGCTTCCGGCGCTGCGGACCCTGCCGGATCCGGCGGAGCTGGTGCGGCCCTTTGATCTGGCCGGGGGAGACAGACTGTTCCGGGCCGGGATCTATGACACGGAGAAAGGGAAATTCCTGTTCCTGGATACCCATCATATCGTCAGCGACGGCGAATCCCTGAATATTTTCTTTGAAGACCTGAATACCGCCTATGCCGGGGGAACCGTTGCCGCGGAGAGCTATACCGGATACGAAGCGGCCCTGGACGAGGAGCACGCCCTGGCCTCCGGAAGAATGCAGGCGGCGAAGGCCTGGTACGACAGTATCTTCCTGGGCTGCGGCGGGGAAACCCTGCCCGTGCGGGACGGCAAGCCCACGGACCGCCGGATTGAGCAAAAGAAGATCACCGGAGAAAGCAGCGCGGACCGGATCCGCGCGTACTGCGAGGAAAACGGACTGTCGCTGAACGCCTTCTTTACGGCGGCGTTCGGAATGGCGCTGCAGACCTATACCGCGTCGGAGCAGGCGGTCTTCTCCGCGATTTACAACGGCAGAAACGATTCCCGGATGGCCCGGAGCGTTTCCATGTTTGTCAAAACGCTGCCGGTCCGGTTTGAAGAGAATCCGCAGGCGGCGGTCAGGGATACGGTGCTGAAGTGCCAGAATCAAGTGCTGTCCGCCATGGCCAACGACCTGTACAGTTTCGCGGAGGTCCGCCAGGCCTACGGCATCGGCGCGGATGTGCTTTTTGCCTACCAGGGCGAATTGCAGGATACGGAAATCATCGGCGGCTACCCCTCGGAAATCCGGGATCTGTCCCTGTCCAAGGCGAAGGCGCTGCTCGGCATCGATATCAACCTGAACGGGG
>JAGCBO010000219.1 GCA_017652125.1 Clostridia bacterium
AACCTTTCCCGCCCTTCGGGGCGGGTTTTTCTTTGATTTGTTTAGACTTTCGTCACAATTATTATGCGTGTTTCGCTTGCTTTGGGTACCCTATTAGTATATAATTAGGGTACCCAATAAGGGAACAGAAACGAACGGAGGAAACGAAGATGAAGAAGATCGAAGGGATCAATTACAAGACGAACGGAAAATACACCGAATACATGATGGCTGCCTGGTTCTTCGGAAAAGGACAGATTGATGCCTGGACGAAGGAAGCGAAGAAAGCATACCGCAAAACCGGAGAGACAACCTTCCGGTTTTGGCAGGACGGAACCGGATTCCTGACGATTGAGATTTACTGAGAGGAGGAAACGAGCATGAAACGGTTGATGATTCTGGCCCAGAGAGAAACCTACGGGATGGACGACGTGCAGACAATGACGGTCCGGGAACTGCGGGAAGCGCTGGAAGAGTTCGACGACGACGCGGAGGTGATCCTGAGCCACGACAGCGGATACACTTACGGCGGGATCCGGTACGACCTGATGGAAGAAACGGAGGATGAAGAAAATGACGAAGAATAAACTGAAAAAAGGCGCGAAGGTTTGGTGCTGGTGGAAGAGCCGGAGCCTTTACTACACAGGGCGCGAGATTACACGGGGTGGGATTCATTACTACATCTTCGAAGATATCACAGACGCGATCACGGAAATTACTGACGAACAGCTGAAAAAGCTGGAAATCAGATGAGGAGGGAAAAGAAAATGAAGAAGGAAATCATACTGACAAAGGAACAGGAAAACAAACTGGAAGAAATCGCAATGGCGTACAGCATCGAGATCATGGAACGCGGGGGGCTCGATGAGCGGCACAACGACCGGGAGGATTTTCCGGAGATCAGCATATGGGCAATCAAGAGCATCATGGAAGAAGCATACAAGGCCGGACTGGAAGACGGGAAAAAGATGGTTTGACATAGGGAACCCAAAACGATAAAATCACGGCGGAGGGGAGAGAATGGCAAATATGGAATATTTGAAGAATTATGAAAAAGAAAACCTGCGGCAGATCAGGCTGAAGGTCAATCGGAAGACAGAACCGGATCTGCTGGCATGGATTGAGAAACAGAAAAACATCCAGGGATACATTAAAAGACTGATCATGGAAGACATGAAAAGACAGGGGGTGAAAGAATGACAGAACGGCAGCGAGTGGTCAAAAAAATCAGATTCATTGCGGAACATTCCGTGCTGATGGCCCAGGAATGGAAGGACGTAATGGTCCAGGCAGCGGAGATGCTGGAAAAGGACGGAGAAAACGAAACGGAAGACAACGAAAAAAGCCAGCCATAAAGGCTGGTTTTTTCATCCGATCAGATCGCGATCCGGAAGACCGTGACCTGCGTGTTCGGATGTAACACGGCTGGTACACCAGACGAAACAGGTTCCGAACACTCGGAGTCAGGATCCGGACCGGAATCGTCCGGAAGATCTTCCAGGGGAAAGCGCTGATTTCCTTCACAGTTGTTTGTAACCAGGTCTAAATGATCATCGAAGACATAAACAGCATTCACAAACATTTCGATCATCTGGCGGCAGAAACGCGGGTTGTTCCTGTCGCCTTTTTTGAACCGGCGGAGGAAAAACTCGACACGGTCATGGTCCAGCAGCTGCGCCTGGGAGAATTTCATCATCTCGACAGACTGGCGGAGATCTTCAGCGGCATCCTCCAGGCTTTTCAGCGTGGCAGAGGTGGAAGAATTCCAGATCCCGGCAGCGATCGCGTTATTGATATTATCAATCTGCCGAAGGGTTTCATGGTATTCAGACTCAACGGCGGCAAGCGGGGAGGATTTAATGGATTCCTCCTGTTTCCGCATGATGATGGAAATCATTTCGCCGATACA
>JAGCBO010000220.1 GCA_017652125.1 Clostridia bacterium
AAAATCTCCGCCTATACCGGTTGGACCTATGAGTATGTTGAGGACAGCTGGCCCAACCTGCTGCAGAAACTGAAGGACGGGGAAATTGATCTGCTCAGCGACGTTTCCTACAAGCCGGAACGCGAGGAATTCATGCTTTTTCCCGATCTCCCGATGGGCGCGGAATCATACTATATCTATATCAGCGCGGAGAACCGTGAGATCTCCGCGGGCAACCTCTCGTCCTTCAGAGGGAAAAAGATCGGCGTCAACCAGGGCAGCATCCAGGAAGGCTTCCTGAAGGAATGGGCGGAGAAATACCGGATTAACCTGGAAATCGTCCCCCTGGTGACCGGGGAAGACGAATCCATGAATATGGTCACGCGGGGCGAGCTCGACGGATACGCGTCCATCTACTCCTTCAGCTCCGAGCAGAGAGTCGTCCCGATCAGCCGTATCGGTTCCTCGGATTATTTCTACGCCGTCAATAAAAACAGACCGGACCTGCTGGCCGAACTGAATATGGCGCTGGCCGGCATCCATGAAGAAGATCCGTATTTCAACGAACGCCTGTCCGAAGAACGGATTTACAATACGCGGACAAACGCTTCCCTGACTTCGACGGAGGATGACTGGCTCAAAACCACGGAACGATCCGGGTCGGCTATCCGGATCATTATCTGCCGTTCTGCCAGAAGGACCCGGAGACGGGCGGGGTGACCGGCGCGCTGAAGGATTTTCTGTCTCATGCCCAGAACACCCTGGCCGACCGGCATATCCAGTTCCAGGCGGTGCCGTACGCCACCGTTGCGGCGGCGATCGAGGCCATGAAGGCCGGGGATGTCGACTGCGTCTTTCCGGTGTCCCTGAACGATTATGACGCCGACCAGGCGGGTGTGCGGCTGAGCAGCCCGGCGATGAAAACCGGCGTGAACGCCGTGATTCCCGATACGGACAATCATAACCTTTCCCGGGACAGCCAGGTCGTGATCGCGGTGGATGAGGGCAATCCGAATGTGATCACGTTTATCCGGGAGCATTATCCCGCGTGCCGCATTCTGACCTATCCGGACGGAGACGCCTGTTTCACGGCCGTGGCGTCCGAAATGGCGAACTGCACCCTGATCAGCAATTACCGCGTGCCGGAAGCGGAGGAAGCCCTGAAGCAGTATAAGCTCTTTTCCGTGCCGACGGGGGAGCATATTCCATACTCCTTTGCGGTGAAGAACACGGATCGGGAACTGTATTTCCTGATAAACAAGATGGTGCTCGTGACCGACAGCGAGGACATGGATTCCGCCCTGGCTTCCTATATGCAGTTTAACCGGAAGGTTTCATTCACCCAGTTTCTGAAGGACAACTGGCTGATTACGCTCGCGTTCCTGACCCTGGTGTTCGCGGTGATCGTGATCCTGCTGCTGCAGCGGCTGAAAGCCCAGCGGAAGGCGCATCAGCAGCAGGCGCTGCTGGAGGAAGCCGAAGCGGTCGTGGAGCTGAAAAAGACGATTACCTCCCTGCTGGACAACATGCCCGGCATGACCTTTACCAAGGATGCGGAAACCGGCGTCTATCTCGCCTGCAACCAGGCGTTTGCGGACTTTGCTCAGAAGAAAAACCCGGAGGAAGTCATCGGGCATACGGACGCGGAACTGTTCGACGAGGAGACGGCGAAGCGGCTGGTGGCGGATGACAGGATGGCGCTGTCGATGGACGGACCCTACATCTTCTTTGAGGATGCGACGGACGACGACGGAAACCGGCGGCAGGTCCGGGTGACCAAGCTGAAATACACCGACGCGAACGACCGGCTGTGCGTGCTGGGAATCAGTCAGGAAGCCATGAATTCCTTCCGCATCCGCCGCGGGAGCGTTGCCAGCAGGGAAGATTACGAAAAGGCGCGGGGCAACGGAATCGTCTATACCCACATCGCGCAGGCGCTGGCCCGCGGATATACCGTGCTGTATTACGTCGATCTGAACACGGAGCAGTTTATCGAGTACAGGCTGGAGAATAACGGCAGCAGCCTGGCCGAGGCGAGGCGGGGCTGGCATTTCTTTGAGGAATGCCAGGAGGAAGTGGATCGCAACATCTATCCGGACGACCGGGATGCCCTGAAAAAGGCGCTGGACCGGAAAACGCTGGAGAACGCCCTGAACGAGGACAATTCCTTCTTCATGACCTACCGGCTCCTGACGGACGGTGAACCGAAGTTTGTCA
This sequence comes from Clostridia bacterium, assembly GCA_017652125.1. Classification (GTDB taxonomy): domain Bacteria; phylum Bacillota; class Clostridia; order Christensenellales; family Aristaeellaceae; genus Aristaeella. The sequence continues at coordinate 2,197 of JAGCBO010000220.1, forward strand.
GCATACGGGTCACCCGGATGATGGATGACGAGCGTTACATCGTTCTGGCCGTCATGGATATTGACGATCAGGTGAAACAGCGCAGCGCCGCCGTGCGTGCGGCCGAGGAGAAAATCGCCTTTAACCGGCTGAAAGCGCTGGCCGGCGATTTCCTGTGCATCTATGTGGTGGATCCCGAAACCGGACGGTACCGCGAGTTCAGCTCGACGGCCGGATTCAGCACCGTCGCGCATCTGAAGGAGGGAGCCGACTTCTTCACCGATTCCAGGGAGCAGAGCCGTTTCCTGCTCTACCCGGAGGACCTGCAGCGGTTCAACACGGTGATGACCCGGGAAAACGTCCTGAAGGAGATCGAAACCCGCGGGATGTTTACGCTGAGTTACCGCATGCTGATCAGGGGCGCCTCGCATTATGTGCGCATGAAGGTGGCCCTGGTGGAGGAGAAGGACCGGCGGCGCCTGATCGTCGGGATCAACGATATTGACGCGCAGGTCCATCAGGAGGAGGACTATGTCAGAAACATGGCCCAGGCCCAGATGGAGGCCAACATCGACCCGCTGACCGGCATCAAGAACCGGCATGCCTACCTGATGGCCGAAGACAAGCTGAATCAGCAGATCGCGGCGGATCCTTCGAAGCATTTCGCCGTGGTGATTCTGGATGTAAACGACCTGAAGAAAATCAATGACCGGGACGGCCATAAAGCGGGGGACCAGTACCTGCGCGACGCCTGTCAGATCATTTGCAAAGTGTTCAAACACAGTCCCGTATTCCGCGTGGGCGGCGATGAATTTGTGGTTCTCTCCCAGGGAGAGGATTATGACCGGATAGACGAGCTGGTCCGGGGGATGCATGACCGGAATGAGAACGCGCTGAAAACCGGCGGCATTGTGATTGCCTGCGGGATGGCGCAGCGCGGCGACGAGAGCACGGTGGCGTCGGTGTTTGAACGGGCGGACCAGCAGATGTATGACAACAAGAACGAACTGAAGAGCCGGTCGTAAGCATCCGATTCAGAAGGACCCGATTCAGAAGGACAAGAATAAGGACGAGATATAAAAGGACAAGAACGCATGTATTATTCCATTATCGGCATCCTGGGCATCCTGCTTCTGTTCCTGGTGAACCGGGATATCCTGCTGGGCCGGAACGCCTCCCTGAAAAAACCCGCCTGGAAAGTGTACAGGCGCTTCCTGTTCACGGTCCTGGTTTACTATGTCACGGATGTGATCTGGGGCATCCTTGAAGCCCTGAAACTGTCCGCCCTGCTTTTTGCGGATACGACGGTCTACTTTGTCGTCATGGCGGCCGGCGTTCTGTACTGGGCGGTGTATACCATTACCTACCTGGAGGACAAAACAACCTTCGGCCAGGGTCTGATGATTGCGGGAAGCGTTCTTTCCGCGGGGATCTTCATCCTCGCGATCTTCAACATTTTCATGCCCTTGCTCTTCACGGTGGACGCAAACAGCGTGTATACGGCGCTTCCGCTCCGGTATGTGAGCCTGGGATGCCAGATTCTGCTGCTCATCGTGATCTCCGCGTATGCGCTGGTGTCCGTGTTCCGGCTGCCCCGAAACGCCCCGGAGCGTCAGCGCTATACGATTCTGTCCGCTTTCGGACTGATTATGGCGGTGTTCCTGTTTGCTCAGCTGTGGTTCCCCTATCTGCCGCTTTACACCATCGCCTACATCCTGGCCACCTGTATGCTCCATTCCTTCGTCATCAACGAGGAGCGGGAGGAATACCAGCGGAACCAGGAAGAAACGAAAAAGGTCACCGAGCTGAAAAACACCATCACCTCCCTGCTGGACAACATGCCCGGCATGACCTTTACCAAGGAGGCGAAGACCGGCGTCTATCTGGCGTGCAACCAGGCTTTTGCCGAATACGCCCATAAGGAAAATCCGGAGGGCGTCCTGGGGCTGACCGACGCGCAGATTTTCGACGCGGAAACGGCGGCTCATTTCGTGGCGGCCGACAAAATGGCCCAGTCCCTGAGCAAACCGTATGTCTTTTTCGAGGATGTTCCGGATGCCGCGGGCAATCAGCGGCAGCTCCAGACCACGAAACTCAGTTATAAAGACGCCATGGGCAGGCTGTGCGTGCTCGGCATGTGTCAGGATGTGACCGACATGGTCCGGATCCAGCATGAGAACGCCATGACGAAGGAAGCGTACGAAAGCGCGGTCAGCTCGGGTCTCATGTATACGCATATTGCCCAGACGCTGGCCCGGGATTATACGGACATGTATTATGTCAACACGGACACGGAGGAGTACATCCGGTACTGCCGGAACACCGGGGAAAGCACGCTCTCGGAAGCGCAGCGCGGCTGGCATTTCTTCAGCGACTGCATCTCGGAGATGAGCGAAAAGGTCTTTCCGGAGGACCGGGATTCCTTCCGGCAGGCCATGACGCGGAAAACGCTGATGAAAGCCCTCGATCTGAAGAGCACCTTCGTCATGACCTACCGTGAAACGAATGATAAGCATCCGGTCTATGTCAGCATGAAAGTGTCGCGCATGGAGGATGACGAACATTATATCATCGTCGGCATCACGAACATCGACGCGGAAATGCGGGACGCGATGGCCAAGAGCGAGGCGCTGGCCGAAGCCCTGGCCGCGGCGGAACAGGCGAACAGGGCCAGGTCCTCCTTCCTTTCCAACATGAGCCATGAGATCCGTACGCCCATGAGCGCGATCATCGGGCTGGATACGCTGGCGCTGAAAAAAGAGGGCCTGGATTCCCAGACCCGTGAATATCTGGAAAAAATCGGCGGGAATGCCCGGCATCTTCTGAATGTGATCAACGGCATTCTGGACCTGAGCCATATTGAATCCGGCCATATCGCGCTGCGGGAGGAACCGTTCTCGCTCCGCAGCCTGCTGGAGCAGATCAATGCGCGGTTCGCGGAGCGCTGCGACAGCAAGGGCCTGACCTATGAGTGCAGCATTCCGGACCGGATCACAGACCGGCTGCTGGGAGACGAAATGAAGCTGGGAGCGATTCTGGACAACCTTCTGTCCAACGCGGTCAAGTTTACCGAGGCGCCCGGCAGCGTCATGCTGAGCGTGGAACAGACGGCGGAGTTTGAGGATCAGGCCACGATCCGGTTCCGGATCCGGGATACCGGAATCGGAATGGATCCGGCTTTCCTTCCGAAGGCTTTTGAGGCCTTTGCCCAGGAGGACAGCAGCTTCAGAACCCGGTTCGGCGGAACCGGCCTGGGAATGACGATTACCAAAATGATGGTGGAGATCATGAACGGGTCCATCAGCATTTCGTCCGAGAAGAATGCCGGAACCGAAGTGACCGTGACGGTGACGCTGAAGGCCGACCGCGGAAACGGCGGGAACCGGGGAGAAAATGTGGACCTCGGCGCGCTGTATGTGCTGGTGGTTGACGATGATCCGATTGACGTCGAGCACGCCAGAGAGATTCTGGAAGAAGCGGGCATCCGGGCGGACAGCTGCACCAGCGGGCAGGAAGCCCTGCGCATGATGGATGTGCAGCACAGGCGGCATAAGCCCTATAACCTTGTGCTGATGGACTGGAATATGCCCGGGATGAACGGTCTGGAAACCTCCGCCGAGATCCGGAAACAGTTCAGGGATGAAACCGCCATCGCGGTACTGACGGCTTACGACTGGGACGATATCCGGGAGGAAGCGGACCGCGTCGGCGTGATCGGCTACCTGATGAAGCCGCTGCTTGCCGCGAACATCCGGGAAGAGATCACCCGAATTGCCCGCCGCAGCAACATGGCCGTGTTCTCGGAGAAGAAACGGGCGAACCTGGCGGGACGCCGCATCCTCCTGGCGGAGGACCTGGACAGCAACGCCGAGATCATGACGGATATTCTGGAACTGGAAAACATCGAAGCCGTTCGCGCGGAGAACGGCCGGATTGCCGTAGAGAAGTTCGCGGACAGCGCGCCCGGAACCTACGCGGCGATCCTGATGGATGTCCGTATGCCGGAGATGGACGGACTGGAGGCGACGGAAACAATCCGCGCCATGAACAGGAAGGACGCGAAACGCATTCCGATCGTCGCTCTGACCGCGAACGCTTTTGACGAAGATGTGCAGCGGTCCCTGCAGGCGGGAATGAACGCGCACCTGAGCAAGCCGGTGGATTCGGACCATCTGATCCGGGTGCTGGGCGAACTGGTTTATCAGGCGGAAAGAATTATGAACATAAAGACCCAGGAAAAGTCGGGATCTTAATTTATCCCTCTTCGGGTTTCGCGCTCAGCTCCCTGGACCAGAAGCAGCAGCCGTCCCGTCCGTGATCCTTCACAAAATACAATGCGGTATCGGCCCGCCGGAACATCTCTTTCGGATCGCTGCACTCCGGATCAAACGAGACCCCGGCGCTGAGCGTAATGGCCGGAAGACCGTCTTCGCATTCGCTCAGATCCTGATTAATATTCCGCACTTTATGCTCGATCAGGCTTTCGGGCTCGCCGGAAATATGCACCATGAAAACCACAAATTCATCGCCGCCGATCCGGCAGATATAATCATCCGAGCGGAAACTCTTTTTCAGCACGGAAGCAATCCGGATCAGTACATTGTCTCCGGTTTCATGTCCGTAACGGTCGTTGATACTCTTGAACTGATCGGCATCAAACAGCAGCATCGCCGTGGAGCTCAGGTCCAGGCTGGATTTGATCAGGTCATAACCGGCCCGGTTATATGCGCCTGTCAGTTCGTCATGCGAGGCCTGGAAGCTGAGATTCTCGATACTTTTCTTGTACGCGCTGTACATGCTGTTGTAGGCGCCCGCCAGATAGCGGAACTCGGCTGCTCCGATGATCGGCAGCGACTGGTCCTTTCTGATATGATCCACGGCGCGCAGAACCGGATTGACGCCCAGATGGGTGGTCAGCCACATCATGGTGAACATGGCGATGGTCTGGATAAAGATGAGAATGGTCATCCAGACCAGGTTCCGGTTCGCCTCGTATTCCATCTGCAGCTGCATGCCCTGGGTGGAAGTCTGCAAAGCGTTGAGGCATTGCGCCATTTTGTCCCGGATCCGGTTTTTCTGATCATAGTAGCCGGAGTCATGGGTCATCCGCTGGGCGAGGAGGATCTTTTCCGACGGCGTCAGCGCGCTGTCCTCCTCTGACAGCACGACCTGCTTCAGCACCTCCGGCTGATCCGGATCCCCCGCGGCTTCCAGCATCAGCCGCATGGCATAGTATTCCCGGTTCATCAGCGACAGGGACTCCGCCATGCCCGCCTTCAGCTCCTCCAGGGCCGGGGAGCCCGGGATCGCATCTTCCATCACATTGAGTGCGTGTTCACGGCGCCGGTTTACATTGGCCTCTGTGAAATAGTTATCCATGTGGATCCGGTCCCCGATGACGGTAAAGCACTGCACTTCCTCCGTCAGGTAATCGGAGGCATCCATCAGCTCATTCGCCGCTTTTTCCAGCCGGATGAAATCACGCGTCGATTCATCCATCGCCCGGAAGCTCCGGATCGTCATCACGGCGGTGATCACCAGGATGACGGTGATAATCAGCGAAACGATCATCATGATCACCGATGTGGTTTTCAGAGAGAGCCCTTCTTTTCTGACTTGCGCCTGCACTTTTTTTCGCCTCCGGCAATAAATGATTCCTCTCCGTTTTCCGTTCGGACGGTCCGCCCGGTTTCCCGGCATTCCCCGGTCAGCCCTCCGGCTGCACAGGACCGAATGCATATCGTTCAAAATCCTCAAACGGCATGGGTCTGGCAAAATAGTAGCCCTGGAACAGCTCGCATCCCATCTCCCGGAGGCTGTCATACTGGGCCTTTGTTTCCACGCCTTCCGTAAGGGATGTGATCCCCAGTCTCCGGGCCAGGGTGATGACTTCATCCACGATCGTTTTCGCCCGAATGTTTTTCCCGGCCTGCTGCAGGAAAACCATATCAATCTTCAGCACGTCGACAGGCATTTCACGCAGCAGATTCAGGGAGGAATACCCGCTGCCGAAGTCATCCATTTCGATACAGAAGCCGGCGGCCTGCAGCTGCCTGAGAATATCCAGACGCGCGTCCGCATCGCCGATCATCATCGTTTCGGTGATTTCCAGCCTCAGCTTTGCCGGGTCGATGTCAAACTCCTTCACCAGCTGATTCATCTCCGCAGGCACATCCAGCAGATAGAAATCCTTCGGGGAGATGTTCACGGAAAGGAACAGATCTTTGCCTTCCCGTTTCCAGCGGGCGAGGATCTCACAGGATTTTCGCCAGATGAAGCGGTCCAGATCCGCGATCATGCCGTTTTTCTCCAGAACCGGGATGAAAATGCCGGGAGAACGGATCCCTTCCTTCGGATGAATCCAGCGCACCAGGGCTTCCGCCCCGATGGCTTTTCCGTCCCGGTCGACGATCGGCTGCAGCCAGGGACGGATCTCTTCTCCTTCGAACGCCGCGGAAAGCTCCTCGGCGATCTGCCTGTTTCTCACGGCGCTGTCGCGCATGGAATTATCAAACCAGGCGGTATGATAGTGATAATCATCCTTAATTCCCTCCACCGCCAGCACGGCGCGGTCATACATCAGCGATGCTTCCAGGTCCCGGTTATCGACCCGGTAGATGCCGACATGGATCAGCATTCTGTATTTCGTCTCGCCTTCGAAGAAGGTCAGATTGGAAAGAGCCTCCTCCATTTTCTCCAGACGGAAATCCTTTTCCGAAATGCAAACCCCGAAGCTGTCTCCGCCCAGACGTCCGTAAATACCGCCCCGGTTCAGATCTTCGTTGGCGAGCAGCCATTCCGCCGCAAATTTCAGCGCCCGGTCTCCGTAAGCGTTGCCATACAGGTCATTGATGACCTTCAGGTCCGTGATCTCCGCGGTGATCACCAGATAGTCTTCCCCGGGATGGGCTGTCAGCAGCTCTTTGGTGCGCTCATACAGATAATCCCGGTTAAACAGGCCCGTCAGCTGGTCATGCCGGGCGTTGAACAGCTTCTGAGCGGCAATGCGCCGCTCCTCCGTCAGATCGCGGATATAGAAATAGAAGCCGTCCGTCTTGTTCCGGGAATCGACCAGGGGCAGCTTCTCCAGTTCAATATAGCGTTCTTCTTCGCCGCGGCTGACGGTAAAATTATGCTTCCATTCGGCCAGCTCGGGCTGCAAAGAACCGAATTCTTCTTTCAGGCGGGCTTCCGCCTCTTCCAGCTCGTTTTCATCCAGGTTCAGAAAGCGGCTCCCGGCCCGGTTCATCCAGATACAGTGCTGACTGTCGTCAAAGAAGAATACCGGGTTTCTCTGGCCGGAAACCATGCCGCTGAGCATCCGGTCCAGCAGGCGCATTGGACGGTAGTACAGGGAAAAGTAGAAAATCAGCAGACCGAACACGCCGTAACCGACCATGGACCGGTCAATCGGCGTTCCCGAGAAAATATAAACCGTCTCCCAGGCGCTGACCAGGACCAGCGCGAGCAGGATCACCCCATACCGCTCCGCCTGCAGCCGGGGCGCCCGGATCATCATGATGACGTAAACGGCGATGATGCCCGCCAGGAGCAGATAATCCACGACCCGATGGAACTGCTGGCCCAGGAGAGGGATCATTTTAAAATAGGTAAAGCCGTCGACTTCAATCCCGGTGACCGTGAACGCATGATGGAAAAAAGGATTCAGCAGCAGCTGGATGATGTCCGCCAGCAGCAGAAAGGATATGGCGCCCTGAAGCCATTTCACCGGCCGGGTAATCCGGCAGTAAACCATGGTAAAATAGATCAGGCACCCGATGGAAATATCCAGGCCGATGTAGTACAGATAACAGCCGGCCAGCGAAAGGCTTTCGTTTCCGGAGACGATAATGATGCCGTTTCCGGCCATTGGCAGGATTAAAGCCGAAAGAAAGCAGGCAGCGGCGAACCCCATTCGCTTTCCGGAGTGCTTTGCGATCCACGCGCATACAGCCATTGCGAGGATGATCACTGAAAACAGGATTCCGAAAGCCAGCCTCAAAGATTCAACCCCTTCCTTACGCAGTCATTTTATCGTCTGTAACTGGTTTATTATACCATTTTCAGGGAAAGTGACAAGTGTTTTCGTTGTTTCCTGCTTCCCGTCCCTGCCGTTGCTGAAGTGAATACAGGCAAAATACAATCCGGCGGTTGACAAACCCGCCGGAACAGGCTATGCTTGTGGCAAACCAATGAGGGAGAAGAGTAGCTTCCCCGCGGCACGGTCCAGGGAGCCGCTGACAGTGGAACGGCGGCGCGTGCGGAGGATGTGAATGGGCTCCCGAGGGCGCTCCGAAAGGATCCGAGTAGGAAGCGACGGGGGACGCACCCGTTATCAGGGCGGCACGTATCAGGGGTACGTGATGAAAAGATGGCTTTCCCTTCGGGAAGTCAAGCTGAGTGGCACCGCGGAAAGATCTGCCTCAGCGCGCAGGGATCCTGCGCGCTGTTTTTTCTTTCCCGGCTCAAAATACCCCCTGAATTTCATGGGTTCACCAAAATGAAAGGAAGGACAAGACAATGAAAAAAATGATGGCGCTGGTACTCTCCCTGATCCTGGTATTCTCGATGGTTTCCCTGGCTTCCGCGGAAGGAAAAACCGATTTCAAGGTCGGCATCTGCAACTTTGTGGACGACGCGAGTCTGAACCAGATTATTCTGAATATCCGGGAGCGCCTGAGCGAGATCGAAAAGGAAAAGGGCGTTACCTTTGAAATCAGGGAAGACAACTGCAACCTGGACGGCAGCGTGATGCAGCAGATCATTGCCGACTTCATGGCCGACGATGTGGATCTGATGGTCGGCGTGGCGACCCCCGTGGCGATGACCATGCAGGGCATGACCGAAGAGACCCAGAGTCCCGTGGTCTTCGCCGCCGTATCCGATCCGGTGGGATCGGGCCTGGTGCAGAGCCTGGAGGCTCCCGGCGCCAATCTGACCGGCACCTCCGATTACCTGGATACCGCCGCGGTGCTGAATCTGATCTTCGCGGCCAATCCGGAGGCGAAAAAGATCGCCCTGCTTTACAACCCCTCTGAGGACTCTTCCACCACGCCCATCAAGGCCGCGAAGGAAATCCTCGGAGAGAAGGGCGTGGAAGTCAAGGAATACATGGGCACGAACGCCAGCGAGGTGGTTCAGGCCGCGGAAGCCATCGTCAGCGACGGGATGGACGCGGTGTTTACGCCCACGGACAACACGATTATGAGCGCGGAGCTGTCCATCTATGAAAAGTTTGCCGAGGCCAGGATCCCGCACTATACCGGCGCGGATTCCTTCGCCCTGAACGGCGCCTTCCTGGGCTACGGCGTGGATTACGCGAACCTGGGACGGGAAACCGCGGATATGATCGCGGACATTCTGGTGAACGGAGCGAAGCCGGCTGAAACCCCCGTCAAAACCTTCGACAACGGCACCGCCACGGTGAACACCGAAACCTGCGCGGCCATCGGCTTCGATTTCGAAACGATCAAGGCAGCCTTTGCTCCCTTCTGCACCCAGGTGAAGGAGATCAAAACCGCCGAGGCGTTTGAGTAAGCAACAGTCCCTTTGGCTCAGGCTGAATTCACACAGCGGAAAGAAGATCATTTATGACCATGGATAAATTTCTGGCCCTGAGCCAGACGGCGATGGAACTGGGGCTGGTCAATTCCCTTACGGTGCTGAGCCTGTTCCTGAGCTATTCGATGCTGAACGTCTGTGACCTTTCCACGGACGGATGCTTTACCCTCGGCGCGGCTGTGGGCGCGCTGACAGCGATAGCCGGATCCGCCTGGCTTTCGCTGCCGGCCGCCATGCTGGCCGGGGCGGTTTCCGGCCTGATCACCGCCACGCTGCAGACCCGCATGGGGGTACAGAGCCTGCTGGCCGGCATTGTGGTGAACACCGGGCTGTACTCGGTGAATATGGCGCTGACCGGCAACAAGGCAACCCTGAGTATGAATAAGGTTACGACGGTCTTTTCCATGGCGAAGGATCTGCTCCGGGGCACCCCCCTGGCGGGACAGAGCACCCTGCTGGTGATGCTGGCGGCGGTGGCGCTGGTGGTGGTTTTCCTGTGCTGGTTCCTGAAGACCCGCCTGGGCCTGGCGATCCGGGCCACGGGCAGCAACGCGGATATGGTTCGTTCCTCCTCCATCAATCCCACCTTTACGACCACCGTGGGCCTCTGTATTTCCAATTCCTTCACCGCCCTGAGCGGGTGCCTGATGGCGCAGCAGCAGAAAAACTTTGAAATCAACATGGGCTCCGGCATGGTGACGGTGGCGCTGGCCAGCCTGCTGATCGGCGGCGTGTTCTTCGCGAAGCACCGGCCGATTCCGCTGCGGGCCGTCGGAGCGGTGCTGGGAGCGTTCCTTTTCCGCCTGGTGTACGGTCTGGCGCTGCGGCTGGATATGCCGGCCTTTATGCTGAAGCTGGTTTCCTCCGTCATCGTGGTGATCGCGATTTCCGGGCCTTACCTGCGGCGGCAGATGCCGCAGATCATCCGCCGCTGGCAGATGATCCGGGAGGGGAGGGGTCCGCGTGCTTGAGCTTCGTAACATCTGCAAAACCTTCAACGCGGGTACGCCGGACGAAAAGAAAGCCCTGTCGGATCTGTCCCTGACGATCCCGGCTGGGGACTTCGTGAGCATTATCGGCGCTAACGGCGCCGGAAAATCGACGCTGTTCAATGCCATCTGCGGAAGCTTTCCGCTGGATTCCGGATCCGTCTGGCTGGACGGACGAAATGTGACCATGATGCCGGAGCACCGGCGGGCGAAGCAAATCGGCCGCCTGTTTCAGGATCCCATGCGCGGCAGCGCCCCGGACATGAGCATCGAGGAAAACCTGGCCCTGGCAGCCGGAAAGGGCGGATGGCTGAGCCGGGTTTCCGCGGCGGACCGGAAATCCTTCCGGGAACGGCTCAGCCTGCTGGGCATGGGTCTGGAGGACCGGATGAGGCAGCCGGTGGGGCTGCTTTCCGGGGGACAGCGCCAGGCGCTGACCCTGCTGATGGCGACGTTCCAGGCGCCGGATGTGCTGCTGCTGGACGAGCATACCGCGGCCCTGGATCCCGGCACAGCGGAAAAGGTGCTGGAGCTGACGCGGAAGATCGTGAGCGAGCATCATATCACCTGTCTGATGATTACCCATAATATGCAGAGCGCCCTGGATCTGGGCAACCGGACCCTGATGATGGACCGGGGGCGCGTGATTTATGACGTGACCGGGGAAGAAAGAAGCCGTCTGACCATCGAAGACCTGACAGAACGGTTCCGGCAGCTCAGCGGCAAGGCCCTGGATAACGATCGGATGCTTCTCGGAATAAACAGGAAGAAGTAATCCCGGCATACGATCATCTTTCAAAAAAATTTCGGAACATGGAAAAAAATGTATCCGGATCTGGCAGATTGTGGTAAAATAAGCCGGAGCGGGTATATGATCCCGTGGGCTCACCTCCTCCGGACGCTTCCGGAGGGTTCTATTTTATCGTTTGGAGGCGGACTATGCTTTTTCAGTCACTGAACAAATTCAAGCGTTCTTCCATCATTACATCGATGATTCTGATGGCGCTTGGCCTGGTGATGACCATGTGCCCGGAACGCTATATTGATTCCCTGATTACCGCCATGGGTTATCTGGCGCTGATCCTGGCCGTGGTGATGGTGCTGGAATATCTGAACAGCCGGAAAGCTCTGGTGAATACGATTCTGCTGGGATGCGCGATGGTGATCGGGCTGCTGGGAGTGGCCGTTCTGGTTTTCCGCGGCTCCATCCTGCAGATTCTGGGCTGGATGTTCGGCGTGCTGCTGGTGCTGCAGGGGATCGAGCTTCTGTACAGCGCCATCATGTATTTCAGACCCTCCGGAAGGCACGGCTGGTGGCTTCTGGCGATTCTGGCGGTGCTGCTGATCGGCGCCGGCGTTACCATTTTCCTGAATCCCTGGTGGAATACCCCGAAGGAACTGCTGGGGATTATCGGGGTTACGCTGCTCTTTGACGCGGCGGTCAGCATTGTGCGGCT
>JAGCBO010000221.1 GCA_017652125.1 Clostridia bacterium
GAATCCGGACGCCGCTTTGCCGTTCAGCTGTACCCCTTCGGCGAGAACACCTTCGGCATGCGGGAAAGCACCGATGAAATCGTGTTTGAGGACGGTTGCCTGACCTTTGGAGAAACGACCTGCAAAAAGCTGTAGACGGCAAAGGCGTTTTGATACGTCGACAAAAGATCGGTTTACGGAGGCAATATGGATAAAAAAGCATTAATGGAAAAACTGGCCCAGGAATCATACGAAAAGGGTGGCTTCAATGGAGCGTGGCTATACGCTGAAAACGGCGTAATCGTATCCAAGGGTGCTTTGGGTTTCTGTGATCCGGAGGGCAAACTACCCATTACGGAAAACACGATCTTCCAGCTTGCTTCGGTTTCCAAGCAATTCACAGCGGCAGCCGTCATGCTGGTGATGCGGCAGGGGCTGCTGAATCTCGAGGACAAGATCACAAAGTTCTTTCCGGAGCTCGGCGCTTATGAAGGCGTGACAGTTCGTCACCTGCTCACTCACACCAGCGGCGTACCCGATTACTTTGACGATGCGGACTGGTTCATCAACATCTGGAAGGCAGAGCACAGAGTGCCGGGTAATGACGAGATCATTCGCTTCCTCTGCGAAACCGAACTGAAACCTTCCTTTGCCCCGGGGGAAAAATTGGAATACTCCAACACCGGCTACAACCTGCTTGCCCTGCTGGTGGAGCGGCTCTCCGGGATTCCCTATGAAGAATTCCTTCAGAAGAATATCTTTGAGCCTGCCGGCATGTCCTCCACCCGCTGCTGCCATATCCGCAGAGACGGCGTTCCCTTTGAGAACTATGCCCGCGCGTCAGTCATTGAAGACAGCAGATATGTTGCTGACGTGGATGCTGTCGGAGTTAGTCAGGTGACCGCCTTTGACGGCTTAAACGGCGATGATTATGTGTATACGACCATCCTCGATATGCTGCAATGGGACCGGACGCTGCGGGAGGGCGGGGTGCTTACCCTCGAGGAACAGAGGCTTATGTATACCCCCGCAACGTTGAGCAACGGCGAGAACGCCGTTTATGATGAGGACGAAGGCCTGGGTTACGGCTTTGGCTGGGGAGTTGGCCGCGACAAAGAGCTGGGCCTCGTCGTCAGCCACAGCGGCGGTATGCCGGGCGTCTTCACCTGGTTTGAACGCTGGATCGACGCGGACCGGGTGCTTGTCATGCTTTTCAGCCGCGATCCGTGGGATTACAGAGCCGGTATGGGTGCATGGAACGGACTGCGGGCGATTGCTGCCGGCAAGGAAGCTGAGCCCATCCGGACCATCGAGGATCTTGCCATCCTAAATCCTGACAAATCCACATGGAAAAACTTCTGTGGAAAATACGAGCATCCCGAAGATGAAGAATTCATGATCGACGAAGTTTTTTTGCAGGACGGGGAGCTTTACGCCAGGGCGATCAGCGAGGAATATGGCGAGTTCACGTTCCGCCTCTATCTGATCGGTGAAAACGAATTTGGTCGGAAGAGCGGTATGTTGAAACTGAAATTTGGTGACGGCTGCCTGATGTACGACGAGTTTACCTGTAAAAAGCTGTGAACAGCTGCCGGACAAATTCCAGTTTGCCGGGATGCCTGTTAGCAAGAAATATCGGAAAATATATTTGGAATTGTCGGGTAAGGAGATTGTTAAGCATGGAAAATACAGAAATAACAGCATTGTTTGAAAAATACATCAAAAAGCTACGAATCACTCCGGTATGGGATGTACGGCTGGAATTGGTTGAAGATCCGACATGGCAAAAAACTGGTGATTTCAAGA
>JAGCBO010000222.1 GCA_017652125.1 Clostridia bacterium
ATAAATATATCAATGTGCAGATGAAGACGGTGGCCAGGGAATAAGCCGCTTGTGAAAAAAGGGAAAATCATGTACAATGCATCTGAAAACGATCCATGCGGATCAGTAAACTGAAGGAGGTTATTTCCATGAATATGCCGCGCAACTCTGTTTTTTCCGCAAAACACGTGATTTCGCTTGTTTTGTCTCTGTGCCTGCTGCTGACGCTGACCGTCGGAGCGGCCCTGGCGGACGAGGTTCCCCAGCCGGAAGGCGGTAAAAAGTTTGAAACCAACTGGGCGGCGGACAACTGCCTGGTGGAGATCGATTATGAAGAAGAAGGCTACCGTGTCTGCATTACCCGGAATGATACGACGGATCCGATGAATCTGACCGGGGATCAGTGGCAGTATAACTGTCATTACGATGAGAGCAAGGATGCGCTGGTATCCATGCATTCGGAAAGATCTTCCTTCACCGTTGGCGAATCTTCCGAAAAAATCTTCGGCGAGCCCAAATACAGTGAGCTGGATCCGGAAGGCACGAACGCGGTCTTCACGATCAGCGCCGACGGGAAACTGGAATGGAACGATCCGCGGGATCATGCCGGCGACGGCGTACAGTTCTCCAATATCGGAAACTTCAAAGGGAACTGGAAGAGCGATGCCGGCGAAGCGGAGACCGTGAGCGTGAAGATCCAGTGGAACGGGACTTCCCGGGAGGAAGACTGGTTCTATACGGTCTGGGTCACCCGCGGAGCGACGGATGCGGAGACCTACACCGTTACGCTGGCGAACTGCGATTATGACGCCGCCACCGGCAAGCTGTCCGGAACCGGCTCCATGACCGTTTTCACGAAGAATGCCCAGGGCGAATATGACAGCCAGGATTCCGATGAAAATGCCGAAGTGATCTTCTCCAAAACGGAGGACGGAAAGCTGCTGTATGAAGCGGCCAACGGAATCGTGCTGGTTTATGATGTTCTGGCGGACTGAATCCCGCCCGTCTGATCCGAGCAATGACAAGGGCCCGGTCTCCTTCAGGAGACCGGGCCCTTTGCCTGGATGACTGATCCGGCGGAATTATCCTTCGATCAGAATGGTTTTCTTTTCCTCCACCTTTTTCTGATCCTTCTTCGGAACCGTCAGATGAAGCACGCCGTCCTCGAAGCGGGCCTTGACGTCCTCTTCGGTGATATAATCGCCCACATAGAAGCTGCGGCTCATGCTGCCGGAATAGCGCTCCTGGCGAAGCACCTTGCCATTGCTGTCCTCATCCTTCTTTTCCAGGGATTTCCGGGTGGAAACGGTCAGGGTGCCGTTGCTCAGCTCCAGAGCGATTTCATCCTTCTTGAATCCGGGCAGATCCATATCGATTTCATAGCCGCCTTCCGTCTCCCGGACGTCGGTCTTCATCATGTGCGGCGCGTTCTTGCCGTAGAGCATATGCTCGGGGAACCGGAAGCCGCGGAAGAAATCCCGGTCAAAGTCGTTGAACACATCCATCAGATTTTCACCAAACAGGGTAGGAAGATAATTACTCATATTCAGAACCTCCGTTTCATTGATTCATTCTTCGGGGAAGTCCTTCGGGCTTCTCCGGTCCCTCTCGGAACAATGATTATTATATTCAAACATCAAAGAAAGTCAAACTAATAAAAGGTCAAAAACAGTCAAACAATACGGAATTCCGGATACTATCCTGAAAAAACTCATTCAATCTCGCTTTTTCTCTGATATTCGAAGTTTTTCGATCATCCGGATGATCTGTCTATCCGGGGATGCACCGAAGCAGCGGAGCAGGGCACAGAGACCGGCAAAATCAGGATTGAAGCACGGGAAACTTTGCGGTAGAATGGAATGAATTCTGAAGCAGGCAGGCGGATAAGATGGCGGAGATCAGCTGGGATTTATTCGAACAACAGGTGGAAGCCTGCCGGCTATGCGGCCTGTGCGGGCATATTCAGCATAAGGTTCCGGGGCAGGGAGACCGCAAAGCGCCGCTGATGCTGATCGGCGAAGGCCCCGGACAGGTGGAAGATGAACAGGGGCTGGCCTTTGTCGGTCCCGCGGGGCAGCTGCTGACCCGAATGCTGGAAGCGATTCAGCTGCCGCGGGAGAGGGTCTATATCTGTAATATTGTGAAATGCCGGCCTCCGAACAACCGCGTTCCGACGCCGGAAGAGGCGGAGGCCTGTAAAATTCATCTCCGGATGCAGACCTGGCTGGTACGGCCCAAGGTCATCGTTCTGCTGGGGAGCACCGCGGCCAAAGCCGTGCTGGATCCGGAAATCCGTATCACCCGGGAACGGGGAAGATGGCAGGAGCGAAAAGGCACCTGGATCATGCCGACCTATCATCCCTCGGCGCTGCTTCGGGATCCGGCGAAAAAGGTCCAGGCCTGGGAAGATATGAAAAGCCTGCGCGGCAAGCTGATAGAGCTGGGACTCTATCCGGACCTTTATGCTCCGGCGCAGGACCTGAATTTGGAATAATCAAAGACAAAGACCATGCCTTCCCCGTCCGGCGAAGCCTGGCGGGTATCGACAGACGGATCAAGCGATACCGGAACAGCCAGGGCCAGCCGGGAATCCGTCAGACCGGCGATAAACCGCCGGGGAACCTCTCCGTCCCAGAGCGCGGAATGATGAGAACACAGAACCTGCTGAACCGGAAGCGCATCCAGCACCTTCAGCATGTTTTCCCGCCAGACCGGAGCCGGAACGGCGCTGGGGAACCAGAGCCAGGTGCAGGGGTTCCAGTTGTCCGCGGTCAGCAGCAGCTGCCTCTGTTCCACATAGACCATCAGACTGCCGGGGGTATGACCGGGAACCTGAATCACCAGCAGATCCAGGCCCCCCAGATCCAGCTGGCGGGAGGGAAACCCGGCGGTCCGGTCCGGCAGAAGGAAAGCCTCCGGCCCGGGACAGGGAGCCGTCAGGAAATCAGCGGGCAGCCCGACCCCTTTGGCGGCGGCCTGAGCGGCTACTTTTTCCCGCTGCGGCAGACCCGTGCGGAGACGGTATTCCGGAAAATCCTCCCGGGCGAGAAAAACCCGGCTGAACCAGCGGGAACCCAGAATATGGTCGTGGTGCCCGTGGCTCAGCAGCACGGTGAGCTCTTTGCCATGGATCAGGGGAGCGACCGCCTGACGGACATCCTCCGTTCCGTATCCTGTGTCGAACAGGAGAGCCCGCTCCGTTCCCTGGAGCAAAGTCATGCAGACGCCCATCCCGTCTGTCAGATGATCGATTCCGGGAAAAATAGACTGAACGCGGATCATATGGCTGCCTCCTGCTCTTGCGTGGAATCCTGTCGCCGGTTATTATAAACCGGATCCGGGGGGAAAGACAATCACTTCAGACCGGTTCTTCCGGGAAAACGGAGATACCGGTGCATACGGGAAATGGAGAAACGAACCATGAATGAAGCAGGGAATGAAGCAGGAATCAGAGGCCGGGGATACAGCGCCTTTTTTCTCAGCGGAGTCTGCGCGATTGCCAGCGGCGTGGTGGTCAGTCTTCTGCAGGAAAAATTCGGACTGACCTATGCGGAAACGGGCGGACTGCTCTCCCTGATGAGCGTCGGAAACATGCTGGCGGCTTTTCTGGCCGGATATCTGCCGGGAAAGATCGGTACCCGCGCCGCGGTGCTGACCCTGACGCTGGGCTATCTGCTGGGATACGGGACGATTGCCGCCACCCAGGCGGTTGCGGTGCTGATGGCGGCTTTCTTTGCGATCGGGCTGGCGAAGGGAACCGCGCTGAACCGCTGCACGGTGATGGCGGGGATGCATGCCCGGGATCGGGGAAAATCCCTGCAGATTCTGCACTCCTGTTATGCCTGCGGCGCGCTGCTGTGCCCCTTCGTGGTATCCGGCCTGAGCGGCGTCAGCAGCCGGGCGCCGATGATCGGGCTGGCCGTCTGCGGCCTGGTGATGTGGCTGGTTTTTGCCGGCGCCCGTTTTCCCGGAAAACAGCCCGGAGCCGCGGAGAAAAGAAAAAAGGAGCCTGCCGACCGTTCCTTTCTGCGATCCGGAAAATTCTGGCTGCTGACCGCGATGGTGTTCTGCCAGAACGCGGCTGAAACCAGCGTCACCGGCTGGATGGTCACCTATTACAGAAATCAGGAGATACTCAGCGGGATTTTCAGCGCGTATACCATGACCGTGATGTGGAGCGCGACCCTGATGGCCCGGCTGCTGCTGGCCTTTGTGATTCCGGTCAGAAACAAGGCCCGTGCCCTGTGCCTGATGGGGCTGGCCTGCACGGTTCTGTACGGGCTGATGATCCCGCAGCAGGAGGCGGTTCCGGCGGTTGCGGTGCTCTTCCTGTTTTCCGCGGCGATTGCCGGAGTCAATCCGATGTCCACCGCCATGACCGGATCGGTCATGAGCCCTGAAAGCATGGGCATTCTGCTGCCGGTGGCGGCGACGGGCGGTATTCTGATGCCGGCCGTGATCGGCTTTGTGGCCGGCTCAGTCAGCCTGCAGGCCGGAATGCTGGTGAATCTGATTCCCTGTGCCGGAATTGCCATCCTTGGCTGGATCCTGTGGAGAAAGCGATGAAGCCGTCAGCCGGTCCCGGGTGCTCAGAAGATAATCCGCGATCCGGACGGCGGACTCCCCGACGCATTCCCAGGATTCCCTCCGGACGGCTTCCCGGCTTTCCCGCAGAGCGTCGGAGTGAAGGCTTTCCTCAATCATCGCGGGGAGCTGATCCACTTTCTCCGGGATCAGCCGGACGCCGATGCGGTCCAGGATGGTGAAAAGCCAGAAGGGATCGTCCTTCAGCCAGACGGCGTCGTATGGCGTCGGATCAAAGGCGGTATCCGCGAAGATGACCGGTTTTCCGAACACAAAGCTGAAATCGATCATCACTCCGGAATAATCCGAGATCAGCAGATCCGCCTCCTTCAGCACTTCGTAATTATCGTTGCTGCGGTCCCAGCGCAGACGGCCGCTTTCCGGATAGCGGTTCATGAAACGGTCCATCAGCTCCTTTTCGGATTCAAAGGACTGGGGATGAGGCCGGATGATGATCCGGTAGTCCGTTTTCAGAAGAACGTCAAAGATGCTTTCCCCGTACCGATGAAAAATGGAGCTTTTTCCCCAGGAAGGGGCCACCAGCACGACGGGGGGGTGATTCTGCACGGCCTTTTCCGTCCGGACCCGCTCCAGCATGGTGTCCAGATAGGGAAGACCGGTTACCGGCAGCTCCTTTTCCTGCAGATGACGGAGCGCCTCCAGCAGCCGGATCCGGCGGCGCTGGAAGGATCCCGTCAGAAGAATCGCGTCATAATAGTCGATCCCGAACATCCGGTAGGAGGTCAGATCCGAAATCTGATGGGGGATGTGCACGTACCATTTCACATCCCGGGAGCGCTTCCACTGGTATACATCGAGGCCGGGTGTGCTGGATAGCACGATATCCGCCCGAAGCATGTTCATGCGGGCATAGGCCCGGTTTCCTTTTCCGGCGAACTCCACCTTCACATGCTGATAGGGCTTGCCAAAGGCCGGATCATCTTCGGAGGCTGTCAGATACAGGAGCCGCTGCTGCCTTTTTTCCATTTCGTCACAGATGGGTTCAAACACGTTCCAGTAGCGTTTGCTGTCTGTGAAGATCACGTACGGCCAGACATCCTTTTCCGCTTTCCCGCTTTTTCCGCCGCTGACCATGAAGCGGGCTTTCAGCACCGCATTCCGCAATGCGTAGATCAGCGCCCCGATCACCCCGATCAGCACGGTGAACAGCATGCTTCCCGTACCGGGGTCTATATACAGTTTCATCCCGTTTCCCCTTCAGCAATCGCAGATAAATGCCGGAGCGCAGAAGCCGGCGGGAGCCCTCCGGTCACGATCCGGTTCCCGGCGGAATCACGGATCCGTATGCTGCCGCGCCGTCTGGTAAGATATCACAACCCGGGCTCATTCTCAATAGACCGGATCCATTTTCATCGTATACATTCTGACGCGAACATGCTATGATCTGAGGGAAGCGTAAAACAAGCGGCGATCCTGGACGGACGGCCGGTCCGGAGGGAAGCCTGCTCATAACCCGTGGAAAAAAACGGAGGGAGAACGGACTCCCGACCGGGAGAATGCAGCGGAGGAGGAAAAAAAGATGGGAAAACGGGGAATCGCGATGCTGCTGGTAATGAGTTTCCTTCTTTCGGGGACAGCGGCCCTGGCGGTTCCGGATACCTGGGAAACCATGAGCGACGGAGCCTATTCCGTGCGGTATCCGGACACCATGATAAGCTTCAGCGCGCTGAAGGAAGAGTATGGATGGGATATCGATGTTGCCCTGGATGTGGAACAGGAGGATGCCACCGTCGCGCTCCTTGTGATCTATGCCGGGCCGAAAGACTGGCAGCGCTGGCTGGCGGACGGGGACTATCCGGATGACCGGGGCGAGCGGGAGAAAATGACGCGCCTGCCCGCGGAGGAGCCTCCGGCTGAACTGAAGGTGGATGCCGAGGTGCATTACGCGCTTTACCGTTCCGCTGACGGGGAACGGATGAAAGAGGCGTACATTGTGGATCCGGAAGGGAGCGAACTGGATTTTGTCCTTGTCTGCCTGTATCCGGCCAACGATTACGGGAACTTCCGCGATACGCTTCATCAGATGGTCGGAACCTTTACCTTCACCTCCGCGCCGGGAGGCTCCACGAAACCGACCGCTGAAGGCGGTTCCTTCCATGTGGTCAGCTCCTATGAATACGACGGGCAGCATCAGGTGGTTAAGGATCTGGTGGTCAACAGAAAATCGACCAATATCTACTGGATCTTCGCGGATCTGCCGGTGACCCGGTTCCGGGTGGAAAAGCTGACCTGGAATGACAAAACCTTCCGGGTGAAGAAGACGAAGCAGCTATATTCCAGAAAAAAACTCGATCCGTCCGAAGTCATCGCGGTGTTCGACTGGCTGCCGGAGGTTCTGCCCAATATCCGTTTCCGGGCCGTGAACGTGGACGGGATCGAGGAAATCTGGTATGTTTCCACCGATGAGGAAACCGGAGAAATCGTCCTGCTCAGCGAGCAGCAGATGGCTGATTACGGAAAGTAGACTTTCAATCAGCGGTTGATCAGGGAGTTCTGATCGATGGTCAGCGGAATGTCCGGATACACCCATTGAAGCGTACGGCGGTTGATCAGACCGAAGCGTTCTCCATCGCCGGAAAAGACGCCGTTATCCCACCAGCAGCAGGTGATGCCGCGGATGCTGGCGCAGGCCACATACCAGGCGGTGAAATTCACCCGGTCCTGCAGATTCCCGTTTCGTTCCACCGCGCCGAACTCATCCATGACGACGGGAATCCCCTTCGATACGAAGCAGCGGTACAGCTCGTTCAGGAAAACGGCGATTTCGGTTTTTTTGGCGGTGTCATCCAGAGAGAAGACGGAATCTCCCTTGCCCGGTTCCAGGGCAAAGGGATAGGGCGTATAGGCGTGGGCGGAAACAATGAGGCGGTTTTCCACGGTATCCTCCGGCAGCCGGAAGAGCGTGTTGACGGCGCTCCAGGGGGCTGCGCAGTAGGCCGGAACCATCAGATAGCGGGTGGCGTTCCGCCCGCCGGAAGCGCGCACCGTATCCACAAACAGCTGATTCAGCCGGTTGATGCAGTCCGCGGACTCCTTGCATTCCTTGCTGGCCGCATTCCAGCTCCACTCAAAGGAAGAGCCGACGAGACGGGGCTCGTTCATGGATTCCAGAATCAGATGTTCATCCCGGTCCGCAAAGGCTGCGGCCAGCTGGGTCCAGATGGCCGTGAGATAGGCGGCGGACTGCTCGTAATGCGCTTCATCCGGATAGAAATAGGCGGAAGGATTCTCGTGATTGTCATGATGGACGTTGACAATGACATACATATCCAGCGAGAGGGCATAATCCGCCACCTCGACCACGCGGTTCAGCCAGTCCGGATTAATCACGTAATTCTCGTCCACATGATTATGCCAGCTGACGGGAAGCCGCAGGGTATTGAAGCCGGCCTCCCGGAGAGAGGCCATCAGCTCCGGCGTGGTCCGGGGATTGTTCCAGTAGGTTTCCATTCCGTCGCCGGCGCTCCGCCCGCTGCCGGAATCGGCAAAAGAATCAAAAGTATTCCCCAGATTCCAGCCGGCTTTCATGCGGCGCACGGTTTCCATGGCTTCGTTCTCAGGAAGATCAAACTGCTTCAGTTCGTTCATCACAGGAATCACGATCCCTTCTGTCGGAATTGGAGGCTCTGCCTGAGCACAGGGAATCAGGAACAGGATCAGGGACAGAAAAAGCGCTCCCCATTTTTTCACGGCAATCAACTTCCTCTCAGAAATCACACGGCGGCCGGGCCTTCGCTCCGCCGCTGTTTATCCCGGAAAAATCTCTCGACATTCAATTATAAAGGATACGGAAAAATAATCAAGATCCAAACGGGAATGGTAAAAAATGGATTGTTCGGTTCCTGTTCGGCAGAGCAAATTTCGTTGACAACCGGCCGGAGAATTGTTTATAATTACGTTGTCTGATTCCCCGCTTTCGGCGGGAAGAGGAGAATTGCATGATTTGCCGGTTCTGTGCGTTTTTTGCTGAATCAAGCAGAAGGCTGCTGTTGCGTATTCAGCGCCGGCGGGTTTGCATCTGAGGAGATGAACTCATGTCAAGAAGAGCGCGGAACATTCTCATCGGGGTTCTTGTGGTCGCTATTCTGGCGGCTCTTGTTTTTTGGCTGAGCCAGGACCGGGGGGACTTCAGGGCCAAATACGAGGGGGCCGATCTGAGCACGGATGTGAGCGGAATCGGGCGGGCCAATACCTACGAAGCCTATGTGAACGCTCATAGCGGAGAGCCGGAGGTCACCCGGGAGGTGCCGGTGGATCTGCAGGTTTTCGAGGGGGATGGAGAGCTTCGTCCGGAAGGACTGTATACCTCTGAAAGCGCGGAGGTGACCTGGAAGGTCAGCGTGCCCCAGGGAGGGCTGTATAATATCCGGCTGGATTATCTGACGACGGAAAGCCGCGGCGTGGATATTGAGCGCCAGATTCTGATCAACGGGGAGCTTCCGTTCTCCGGCGCCGGTACGCTGTGCTTCAGCCGTCTGTGGACAGACAAGGAAGCGGTGCGCAGGGACAATCAGGGAAACGATATACGCCCCAGCCAGATCGAGGTTTTTGACACCCAGTCAGCCTACTGTCAGGATGATATGGGTTATCAGACGGAGCCCTATGCGTTTTACTTCCGGGAAGGAGAGAATACCCTGACGCTGAAAAGCGTGAACGAACCCATGATTCTGACCGGGCTGACGCTGACGCCGATCGTCCGGTATCCTTCCTATCAGGAGTATCTGGCGGAGCAGCCGGAAGTGACCATGAGCGCGGAAGCGCAGGCATACAGCCAGACGGTTCAGGGGGAAAGCGCGGGGCTGCGGTCCTCTCCCAGCCTGTATGCCCGGTATGACCGGAGTTCGCCCCAGACGGTGCCCTATTCCGTGTCCAACACGGTGCTGAACTATATCGGAGGCGATCCCTGGACTCACGCGGGAGAATGGATCCAGTGGGATTTTGAGGTGCCGGAGGACGGGTATTATCATATCTCCATTAAGGGCAGACAGATGTATCAGCGGGGAGCGCTGAGCGCCCGGACCGTTTTCATCGACGGGAAAGTGCCTTTCGAAGATCTGGAGGCGGTTACCTTCGGATACAACACCGGCTGGGAAATGCGCACGCTGGGAGACGGGGAGGGGAAGCCCTTCCGCTTCTACCTGACCCGGGGGAGACATACCATCCGGATGGAAGTGACGCTCGGGCAGATGGGGCCGGTGCTGAAACGGGTGGAGGACAGCATCTTCCGCCTGAATCAGATTTACCGGAAGCTGCTGGTGCTGACGGGCGCCAATCCGGACCGGTTCCGGGACTACAATCTGGCGAAAATCTATCCGGAAGCGATCCAGGCCATGGATCTGGAAAGCAAACGCCTGTATAAGATTGTGGACGACGTGGTGGCGACCACCGGCGAGAAGAGCGACCGGGTCGCGGCGGCCCAGGCGCTGGCGAACCAGCTGGAACAGTTTGTGGAAAACAATGACCGGATCACTGAGTCCTTTGTCAACTTCAAGGACAATATCACCTCCCTGGGAACGGCGATGCAGAATATGTCCGAAAGCAAGCTGGACATCGATCTGATCATGATCACCGGGGAAAAGGCGCCGGTTCCGAAGGTCGGAGGAAGCTTCTTTGCGGGACTGATTCATGAAATCCGCAGCTGCGCCAGCTCCTTCTTCGTGGATTACAACACGCTGGGCGATAAATACGACGATACCGACGACGTGCTGGAGCTGTGGATTACCACCGGCCGAGACCAGAGCACGGTGCTGAAGACCATGGTGGACGACAGCTTCACCACCGAGACGGGAATCAAGGTGAACGTCAAACTGGTTCAGGCGGACGCGATTCTGACCGCCGTGGTGGCCGGAAACGGGCCGGATGTGGTGCTGAGCGTCAGCGGCTGGTTCGCGGTCAACTACGCCATGCGGAACGCGGTGGAGGATCTGAGTCAGTTCCCCGATTTCGAGGAAGTCATCAGGCCCTTTACCGACAGCATTCTGGAGCCTCTGACCTATAACAACGGGGTCCGGAAGGGTGTTTACGGCCTTCCGGAGACGCAGAACTTCCCGCTGCTTTTCTATCGCAGCGATGTCATGGAGGAGCTGGGGCTGCCGATTCCGCAGACCTGGGATGAGCTGATCGCCGAACTGCCGACCATTCAGGGGAACAGCCTGACGGTGGCTGTCAACTTCCCGGATATCGCGATCGCGGATATTTCCGTGCTGGACTCCATGATCTTCCAGAACGGCGGATCCATTTACGATGCCGACGGGAAGCGGACGCTGATCGACAGCGAGGCCGGGGTCGCGGCGTTCAAGCGCTATACCAGCCTGTACAATGACTACGGGCTGCCGACGGTGTTCGATTTTGTCAGCCGGTTCCGTTCCGGAGAAATGCCGCTGGGCGTGGCTTCCTACGCGACCTATAACACGCTGATGGTTTCCGCGCCGGAAATCCGCGGCCTGTGGGACTTCACGCTGTTCCCGGGAACGATCCGGGAGGACGGCACGCTGGACCGGACGGTGCAGACCGACGGCCTGTGCTGCATGATGGTGGCAACGAAAAACGAAAAGACCCGGCAGAACGCCTGGGAATTCATGAAGTGGTGGGTCGGGAAAGACGCGCAGACCCGCTTCGGCCGGGAGATGGAGAGTATTCTCGGTTCCTCCGCCCGGTATCAGACCGCCAACCGGGACGCGCTGAAGCAGCTGGCCTGGTCCGGCAGTCAGCTGGCGGTGCTGGAAGAGCAGATGACGCATACGCGGGGCTTCCCGGAGATCGCCGGCGGATATTCCACGACGCGCCATATCACCAACGCCATCCGCCGGGTGATCAATACCAAGGAGGATCCCCGGGAGACGCTTCTGAACTATGCCAGAACCATCAATGAGGAAATCCGGATCAAACGGCAGGAATTCAACCTGCCGCTGGACTGAAGCAACGGGGAAAGGGGGATCAAAGACCATGCAGCAGACGCAGTCCTTCGCTTCCAGATGGGCGACGATGAGACGGGAGAAAATGATACACGGTCTGGCGCAGGCCAAACGGAACAAAGTATGCTATCTGTTCCTGGCGCCTTACGCCATCCTGTTTTTCACTTTCTTTATCCTGCCCATTGCCACTTCCATCATTTACAGCTTTACCTATTACAACATTCTGGAGCCTCCGCGGTTTATCGGGCTGCAGAACTACATCAATCTGATTCTGCAGGATGAGGTTTTCCTGACGGCCATCAAGAATACCTTCGTGATCGCGGTGATTACGGGCCCGGTCGGATACATCCTGTCCTTCCTGTTCGCCTGGTTCATCAATGAACTGCCCAAGTGGCTGCGGGCGGTGGCGGTGGTCATCTTCTACGCGCCTTCCATTGCCGGCG
This sequence comes from Clostridia bacterium, assembly GCA_017652125.1. Taxonomy (GTDB): domain Bacteria; phylum Bacillota; class Clostridia; order Christensenellales; family Aristaeellaceae; genus Aristaeella. Next base: position 11,942 of record JAGCBO010000222.1, read on the forward strand.
CGGCCTTCACCGTCTTCTCCATCATTTTCCGGGGAGACGCCTACGGCTGGTTCAACTCCATCCTGATGGAGTTCGGTATCATTGAAGCTCCCCGCCTGTGGCTGACGGATCCCAATTATATGATGACCATCCTGATCATCGTGATCCTGTGGATGAGCATGGGCACGGGCTTCCTGAGCTTTGTGGCCGGATTCCAGGGAATCGACCGGAGCATGTATGAGTCGGGCTATGTGGACGGCGTGCGGAACCGCTGGCAGGAACTGTATCACATCACGCTGCCCAGCATGAAGCCCATGCTGCTCTTCGGCGCGGTGATGTCCATTACCTCCGCCTTTAACGTATGCGATGTTCCCCGGGCGCTGTGCGGCTATCCCAGCACGGATTACGCCGCCCGGACCGTCGTAACCCATCTGTTCGACTACGGCTTCAGCCGGTTTGAAATGGGTTATGCCAGCGCCATCGCCACCCTGCTTTTCCTGGTGATGATTCTGTGCAAGAAAGCAATCAGCGCGCTGCTGGGAAGGGTAGGGACCTGAGATGAGTGAAAACAGCAACAGGATCCGATCAACCGGTACGCTGCAGACGATTGACGGAAAGAAATACAGGGGCTACCTGGAAGCGGATGAAGAAGGCGCGACCTTCTATTCCCGGAAAACCGCTCAGCCGCTGGCGGACTGGCGCTACAACCGGATGCACCGGGTGGACAACATCCGCCGGGGCGGCACGAGCACGCAGATGACGGTGATCCTGAAGGACGATAACCGGTATATAATCGAACTGGATCACGGACTCAAGCTCCACACCTATATCATGGATCACTGGGCGGATAAGCCCGTGATTCCCCGCACGCGGGGAGAGGAGCTGCACCGGCTGGCGGAGCTGCGGGGGGAGAAGATTCAGGTCCCGAAGAAGCATCTGATCACCCGTCGCCATCCCAACCGCTCCATTGCCGGCGATATCGGCATTTATCTGCTGCTGGCGCTGGTGGGCGTGATGATGATTTTCCCGCTGGTTTTCCTGGTGGGTTCCAGCCTGAAGCCGCTGGATGAGCTTTTCCGGTTCCCGCCGCCCGTCTGGCCGCAGCATCCCACGATGGACAACTTCTCTGATCTGTTCGTCACGATGGGACAGAGCTGGGTGCCGTTCAGCCGGTATCTGGTGAACACCGTATTTATCACGCTGGTCGGCACCTTCGGTCATCTGGTGATCGCCAGCATGGCGGCATTTGTCCTGGCCAAGTACGATTTTCCGGGCGGGAAAGCCTTCTTTGCCGTGGTGACCACCTGCCTGATGTTCTCCGGTTATGTGACGGGCATTCCCAACTACCTGATCATGAGCAATCTGGGAATGATCGATACCTACTGGGCGCTGATTCTGCCGGCCTTCGCGGCTCCGATCGGGCTCTTCCTGATGAAACAGTTCATGGAAGGGCTGCCCACCGCGCTGATCGAGGCCGCCACCATCGACGGCGCCGGGATGTTCCGGATCTTCTGGAGCATCGTGATGCCCAACGTCAAGCCGGCCTGGCTGACCATGATCATTTTCAGCGTCCAGAGCCTGTGGAATACCAGCGCCGCGACGGTCATCTATTCAGAGGCGAAAAAGACCCTGGTCTACGCCCTGCAGCAGATCCAGGCCGGCGGTATTGCCCGTACGGGCCAGGTGGCCGCGGCCAATGTGATTATCGTGGCGGTTCCCATTCTGATCTTCGTCTTCAGCCAGAGCCGGATTCTGGAAACCATGGCTTCCTCCGGAATCAAGGACTGACGGACGATCAGGGGAAAGAGGACGATCAACGAAAGATGGGAATCATCCGACGGGAGGAGGAACAGCGGGTGAAAACGGAAACCCGGTCAACGAACAGAAAGACCCGCGCGGGAAACCATTCGGGCAGAGCGGGCTCTTTCCGCCGCGCTCTGGCGGTCCTGTGCATACTGACGATCGGTCTGATGCTGGGACAGGCGGCGCTGGCGGATGATGGATTCAGCACCAGCTATACCTACACCTACGATTACTGGGAGGAACCCCAGTCCAGTCCCGACGCGTACCGGGTCGCCACGGTGGTGGACAGCATGACGCTGGGACTGGAGAACCTGGAAGGCGTCCGGATTAATAAGCCCCAGGCACTTTACGCCCGGGGGAACCTGCTCTATGTCTGCGATACGAGCAACAACCGGATTCTGGAGCTGGAACGGAAAGACAATGCCTTCTCCGTCCGGCGGATTATCCGGGAGATGACGGGCGGTCCGGTCAATACCTTCAGTCAGCCCTACGATGTTTTTGCGGACGGGGAAGGGAATCTTTACGTGGCGGATTACGGAAACCAGCGGGTGACCAAGATGGACAGAAACCTGAACTGGATTCAGGATTTCACCAAGCCGTCCGACGCCACCTTTGATCAGAGCCTGAACTTTCTGCCCCGGAAAATCGTGGTGGATGTAGCCGGCCGGGTGTATGCGCTGTGCCAGAACGTCAACAAGGGCCTGGCCAAGTACGAAGCGGACGGAACCTTCTCCGGGTTCATCGGAGCCAATTCGGTATCCGTATCCATGGCGGAATATATCTGGAAGCGGTATTTCCAGACGAAGGAACAGCGGGCGCAGACGGAAAGCTTTGTTCCAACGGAGTATGAGAACATCTATATCGATTCGGAAGGATTCATCTACGCGACCAATATCGTTTTCAGCGAATACGATCTGAAGAGCGACAGCGCCAAGCCGATCCGGCGGCTGAACAGCCTGGGCAGCGATATTCTGATTAAGAACGACCGTTTCCCGCCCATCGGGGATTTGTGGTGGGTCGAGCAGGGAAGCGAAAGCAGCGGACCCAGCAAGTTTGTGGATATCACCGTGATGAACAACGATATTTACGTGGCGCTGGACCGGACCCGGGGCCGCCTGTTCGGTTACGACAGCCAGGGCGTGCTTTTATGGGCCTTCGGCACCAAGGGCAATGTGGAGGGAGCCTTTACCGGCGCCATCAGCGTTGAGCACATGGGATACGATCTTCTGGTCATGGATCAGCTGGAAAACAGCATTACCCTGTTCCAGACAACCGAATACGGCCAGACCATTTATGATGCCAGCGAAGCCTATCTGCGGGGCGAATATGACGAAAGCGCGGAGCTGTGGCGGAACGTGCTGAAGATGAACGCCAATTATCCGCTGGCGTTCCGGGGAATCGGACGGGCCATTCTCCGCCAGAATCAGTATGAGGACGCCATGGATTATTTCAAACTGGCTCACGACCGGCAGAACTACGGAAGGGCTTTCAAGCTGTACCGGAAGGAATGGGTGGAGGCCAATATCGGATGGATCCTGCTGATCGTCGGCGCGGCGCTGCTGATTCCGCTGGGAATCGGAAGGGTCAGACGGATGAAACGGGAGGTGATCATGCATGAGCACAGCAAGGTTCGCAAATAAGACCGGCAAAAGCATTCTGGCCCCCGGCGCGTCCGAAGGGAAGAAAGCGGGAACGCGGTACGCCGGGTCGCTCCGCTACGCGCTGCATGTGATCACGCATCCCTTTGACGGGTTCTGGGATCTGGTCCATGAGAAGCGGGGATCCCTGGCGGCGGCGCATACCTTTCTGATTCTGTTCCTGCTGACGCGGGTGCTGAAGCTGATGCTGACCAGCTTTCAGTTCATCTCCGCTCCGGTTCAGTATATCAATATTTTTGAGGAAATGGCCTCCCTGGCGCTGCCGTTCATTATCCTCTGCCTGGCCAACTGGGCGATGACGACCCTGTTCGACGGAAAAGGGCGCTTCCGGGATATCTACATGGCCATGTGCTATGCGCTGGTGCCCTATATCCTGATTCAGCTTCCGATGATTCTGGTCAGCAATATGCTGACCTTCGAGGAAGCCAGTCTGTACAGCGTCATGCTGAGCATCAGCGTGATCTGGTGCGTATTTCTGGTGTTTGTCGGCCTGATGGAGGTGCACGATTACGGTCCCGGGAAGACCTTCATCTTCCTGATTGTGACGGTGGTCGGCGCCTTCGTGATCATCTTCCTTCTGCTGGTGTTCTTCAGCCTCCTGAGCGATGCGCTGAGCTATGTCATCAGCATGTACCGGGAAATTGTTGTCCGGCTGAATTAAGGAGGGCAGAGAGAGCATGAGAAGGAAAGCCCTGATCCGGCGGCTGATTCCCTGGATCATTGCGGCGGCGCTGCTGGCGGCCCTGGTGATCTTTGTGGGAATTC
>JAGCBO010000223.1 GCA_017652125.1 Clostridia bacterium
AGGATACGGGGGTCCCGTCCTCTTCCCCTGGGAAGGAAAATGGTATTATATCTCCACCAACGACAACCTGGACGATATCCGCCTCTATGTCCGGGAGGGCGACACGGTGGAGGCGCTTTTCGCGGAGGGCGTGACGGAGCATCTGATCCTTCCCTTCAGCCCGGAGCGCGGCTTTGAGCAGACCTTCTGGGCGCCGGAATTCCATGTCATCGGCGGCGAGCTGTATATTCTCTTCGCGGTCAGCGGCCATGAATGGGGACCCCAGTGCCACGTCATGAAAAAGAAAAAAGCCGGGCGGATCATTGATCCGGACGGCTGGGAAAACCCCGTCCGCGTGGTGCTGAAGGACGGAACGCCGCTGGCGGATACCGCCATTACCCTGGATATGACCTATATCCCCGCACGGAGCGGCTCCTATGTGATCTGGTCCTGGCGGGAGCATATCGGCACGCCGCTGGATTCCGGCTCCATGCTGTATATCGCCTCCATTGACGAGCGGGAGCCCTGGCGTCTGACCAGCGATCCGGTGCTGCTGACCCGGCCGCTGTACGGCTGGGAAAACGTGGCCGGAACCATTAACAACGAAGGACCTCACGCGTTTCAGCGGGACGGAAGGATCTATATGACCTATTCCGGCGGATCCGCCAACAGCTATACCTACGCGCTGGGGCTGATGACCGCGGAAACCGGCAGCAACCTGCTGGATCCGGCCTCCTGGACGAAGAGCGCGGTTCCGGTTCTGACGTTCTATTCCGTGGAAGGCGAATACGGGCCCGGGCATAATTCCTTTTATACCGACGAGGACGGAGACCTGATGATCGCCTATCACGCGGAGACCGGCCTGAAGGAGAGCCTCCGGTGCGACGGGATCCGCCGGGTGCATTTCCGGCCGGACGGAACGCCCTGGTTCGGCCTGTCCCGGCGGGAGGACCTGACCCGGGCTTCCGTCGCGTCCGAAATCATTGTCCGCTGATGCCCTGGGCGGCGGTGATGATGCTCATCAGATATACCTCCTCCGCGTTGCAGCCGCGGGAAAGGTCGTTGATGGGGGCGTTCAGACCCTGCAGAATGGGGCCGATGGCCATGAAGCCGCCGAGGCGCTGAGCGATCTTGTAGCCGATATTGCCGGACTGAATTTCCGGGAAAATAAAGGTGTTGGCATAGCCGGCGACCGGGCTGCCGGGGAACTTCAGCTGGCCGACCTCCGGAACGAAGGCGGCGTCAAACTGCATCTCGCCGTCGCAGGCGAGCTCGGGGTGGGTCTGTTTGACGATGGCAGCGGCTTCCCGCATCATTTCCGGTCCGGGGCCCTGGGCGGAACCGTTGGTGGAGAAAGACAGCATCGCGATCTTCGGATCGATGCCGAAGAGCCGGGCGGTGCGCGCGGTTTCCACGGCGACCTCCGAGACCTGCTGAGCGGCGCTCAGGGTGACATTGCCCTGGTCATCCACCTTGTCCTCATAGGATACGTTGATGGCGCAGTCGGCCATGGCGAGCTTTTGACCGCCGTAAGGCCGGAAAAGCAGTGCACAGGCATTATAGCACAGGAGAAAACGGGGATCAAGGCGGCCGCTTTTGGACCGCCGGGACGGCCGAATGATAGTTATCAATACCCGGGATGCGCAGGCGCCGAAATGTGAACGAATGCAGCCGGAATGATTGTCATCTCACTGAAAAAATGATATGATGTCCGTTGCAGAGGATGACTCTGCAACGGATTGCGTGTTGAATGTTTCCCTCAAAAAACTGACGGTGAGGATGAACATGAAAAAAAGAAGAATTGCATATATTGTGACCCTGCTTCTCGTTTTCCTGGTTTTCGGAGCCCTGGGGGAGCCGAATGCCATGAACGCTTCCGGTGTGCCGAATCTGCCGCTGAGCGTGGATCCCACCGGGCGGGCCGAGGGCTTTTCAGCCATCCTGTACAATAACCCCAACGGACTGCCGACCTCCGAAGCCAACGCCATTACGGAAACCTCCGAGGGGTTTATCTGGCTCGGCAGCTATGCCGGACTGATCCGGTACGACGGGCATACCTTTGAGCGTTTCGACTCCACCACGGGCATCGCCAACGTCCGCTGCCTGTTTACCGACAGCCGGGACCGGCTGTGGATCGGGACCAACGATTCCGGCGTGTTCCTGATGGAAAAGGGGGAACTCCGCCAGTGGGACAAGGCGGAAGGGATGAAATCCTCCAGCATCCGCGCCGTGGTGGAAGGCTCCGACGGCCTGATCTATGTCGGCAGCACCGTCGGCATTGCCCTGATTGACCGGGATATGAATCTGTCTGACCTCCGGGATGATCGGATCTCCGCCCTGACCATCCGGGAGCTCCGGCCCGGAAGCAGCGGCCTGGTTTACGGCCTGACCGCTTCCGGAGACGTTTTCGCCATGAAAAACGGAAAAATCACCGTTTTCCTCAGCCATGAGGACACGGTTGAAAACATCATCTCCATCCTGCCGGATCCCGCGGAGCCCGGAGCCCTGTATGTCGGGACCGACAGCAGCAGGATTTTTCACGGAACCATTGAAGACCGCTTTATGGGTTCGGATGCGCTGGATATCTCCCCGCTTTCCGACACGGAATCCATGGAGTTCATTGACGGCCAGATCTGGATCTGTTCCGGCGACGGTATCGGAAACCTGGATGAAAACGGCTTCCACCTGCTGGAAAACGTTCCGATGAACAATTCCGTCGGCCATGTGATGACGGACTATGAGGGGAACCTCTGGTTTACCTCCACCCGGCAGGGCGTCATGAAGATCGTGCCGAATCAGTTCGCGGATGTCTTTGACCGGTGCGGCCTTCCCGCCGCGGTCGTCAATTCCACCTGTGTCCTCGGCGACCGGCTGTTCATTGCATCCGACAGCGGACTGACTGTTACGGAGAACAATCATAAACTGGATTCTCTTCCGCTGACCCGGGCCGTCACGGCCTCGGGCAAAACGCTGGAGGCGGAGGATCTGCTGGCCTATCTGGACGGCGTACGGATCCGCACCGTGTTCAGGGACAGCAAAAACCGCATCTGGATCGCCACCTGGCGCAAGCACGGCCTGCTCCGCTATGACCGGGGAGAACTGGTCGCCTTCACCCAGGAGGACGGGCTCTTTTCGGACCGGATCCGTACCGTCAGCGAATGTGAAGACGGGCGGATCCTGGTGGCCAATACCGGCGGTGTCAGCATCATCGACGGGGACCGGGTTACCGAAGGCTACGGCGAGGCGGACGGGATCGCCATTTCCGAGATCCTGACCCTGACGGAGGGATTTAACGGCGAGGTGATTCTTGGCTCGGACGGCGGCGGGATCTATATCGCCGGCTCCGGCGAAACCCGGAATATCGGAAAGGATGACGGCCTGAATTCCGACATCATCCTGCGCATCAAGCGCAGTCCCAGCCGGAATGTATACTGGATCATCACCAGCAATTCCCTGGCGTATATGACGGCGGATTATCAGGTGCATACCATCCGGCGCTTCCCCTATCCGAACAACTACGATCTGATCGAAAACAGCAAGGGAGACGTCTGGGTGCTGGCCAGCAACGGCATCTATGTGGTGTCCGCGGATGAACTGCTGGCAAACGGGGAGATCGAACCCGTGTTTTACGGCATTCCCAGCGGCCTGCCCTATATGGCCACGGCCAACTCCTACAGCAGCCTGACGGAGGACGGAAACTTCTATATCGCCAGCTCTTCGGGCGTGGTCAAGGTGAATGTTGAAAAGCCGTTTGAAAATGTCAACGATCTCAAAGCGGCGGTTCCCTTTGTGGATACGGACGGCATCAGACGTTACCCGGATGAGTCCGGATCCTTTGTGATTCCGGCGGACACAAGGAAGCTGACGGTATACAGTTTTGTCTACAATTATTCTCCGATGAACCCCCAGGTATCCTATTATCTGGAAGGCTTCGACCATACCATGACCACCATGGACCGCAGCGAACTGGGGCCGGCGGACTATACCAACCTGCGCGGCGGTGATTACCGCTTTGTGATGCAGATTAAGGATTCCATGGGCCGCGGCAACAGGGAAGTATCCGTCCAGATCCGTAAGGAAAAAAACTTCTATGAGGAAATCTGGTTTAACGTCGTCGCCGGGGCGGCCGCCATTGCGCTGATCAGTATCGGCGTCTGGCTGTATACGCGGAAAAAGACGCTTGCCCTGAAAAAGAAGAACCATGAAACCGCGCTCCTTGTCAAGGAGATCACGCATGCCTTCGCGAAAGTCATTGATATGAAGGACAGGTATACCAACGGCCATTCCTCCCGGGTGGCCAAATATACCGCTCTGCTGGCCAAGGAACTGGGATATGATGAGGAAACGGTGGACAAGTTTACCCAGATCGCGCTTCTGCATGATATCGGGAAGATCGGCGTGCCTCCCGAAGTCCTGAACAAGGCCGGCAAGCTGACGGATGAGGAGTTTGAAATCATCAAGTCCCATACGACCAAAGGATATAATGCCCTGAAGCAGATCAGCATCATGCCGGAACTGGCGACCGGCGCCCAGGCGCATCATGAACGACCGGACGGGAAAGGCTATCCCAATCACCTGAAGGGGGACGAGATTCCCCGGGTGGCCCAGATTATCGCGGTGGCGGACTGCTTTGACGCCATGTATTCCGACCGTCCGTACCGGAAACGGATGAACTTCGAAAAAGCGGTTTCCATCATTCAGGAAGTGTCCGGAACCCAGCTGACCGCCGACGTGGTGGACGCCTTCATGCGCCTGGTGGCCAAGGGTGAATTCCGCTCCGCGGATGACCATGGCGGCGGCACAACGGAGAATATCGACAATATTCATAAGGCGCAGGAAGCCAGGGAAAACGAAGGGAAACAGGAGTCATAAAACCGTCACGAAACCGTCTTCCCCTCCTATTGACGGCCGGGTTTAATCATACTATAATTCCTGACACTACGAATCGAAGGAAGCAGGATCGTTGCTATGCGGATTCATCTTCGGAAGCCGGGAACGTCATCCCTTTCTCTCCTCTATGATGAATTTCAGCTGCCGAAGATCATCCGACGGAGTCTGAACCTGATTCTGCTGGCCAATCTTTTCGGCAATCTGCACGGCATTATCTGCGGCGGCGGAACGACCGCCATGGTGGGCCTGGCCAACGAGCTGCACGCGGGCGATCTGGCTTTCGGGCTGATCAACGGCATTCCGCAGGCGGCGGCCCTTTTGCAGATTCCCTTTTCCATGCTGGTCAACCGCACCCATCAGCGAAAACGCTATATGCTGACCCTGGGGCTGTTTTCCCGGGCGCTGTGGATTCTCTTCGGCCTGATTCCCCTGGTGATTCCGGCGAATCCCGCCTGGCTCCCGCTGTGGACCATGATTTTCCTGCTGGGGATATCCTCCTGCTGCGGGGCGGTTATCAATGTCTGCTGGCTCCCGTGGTTTTCCGACCTGGCGCCGGCCCGGCTCCGGGGAAGATGGTTTTCCTTCCGGGATATGCTGATCGCGGGATTCAATCTGGCCTTTGGCCTTCTGATCGCGTGGATGCTGGATACCCTGCCTGTCAACATCCGGTATATCGTCGTCTTTGCCCTGGGCGGCTTCCTGGGCATGCTGGATATGCTTTGCTTTGGCCTGTGTGAGGAGAAATACAGCGATGCTCCGCGGAAGCTGCATATGGGCGCCGTGCTGAAGCGGATCCGGAAGGAGCGTCCCTTCTGCCGCCTGATTGTGATGTGGACGGCCTGGTGCTTTGCCTCCAACCTGACCGGACCGTATCTGGGCAGGTATTCCATCAATGATATGGGGCTTTCCTTCATGCAGATGACGGTATTCGGCACCGCGGCCGCCGCGGTGGCGACGATCCTGGTGATGTCCCGGTGGGGCAAGGCCATGAATCACTACGGCTGCCGGAGCGTTATGCTGATTTCCACGGTCGCGACGTCATTGACGGATGCGTTCTATCTCTTCTCCGTGCCGGGAAGTATCTGGCCTGTGCTGCTGCGCAATTTCTTTGGCGCCGCCTGCTGGAGCGGGTGCAATCTGGCGGCGAACAGCATGCAGCTTTCCGCCTCTCCGGATGAAGCGCGTCCCTCCTATATCGCCATCTTTGCCTGCGTCACGTCCCTGGTGGGCGTGGCCTTCGGTACCCTTTGCGGCGGGGCGCTCCTGGAATTCTGGGAAAACGCCGGCCTGTTTTCCGGAAGGCCGGACCGCCTGCAGGTTCTGGTCATCATCGGCGTTGTGCTGCGCCTGCTGGTGTCGCTGCTGCTGGTTCCGCCGCTGGAGAACGACCGGGACGGAACCCCCCGGCAGATGCTGGCCGCGATGGGGGGAAGGCTGCGTCGGGTCCGGTTCCGGAGAGGCTGATCCTCCCCGTCCCGCTCCCCCGTTTTCATTTCACGTTTTTTCAGGCAGCGCCGGGCTTTTCTGATCCGGCGCGTTTTCCTGCTCCGACGCACTTTCCGGCTCCTGCTCCGGATCCGGATCCGCTTTCGTTTCATTATAGAAGTTCACAATGATGGAAGTAATCAGGGCGACGACCACAATCCCGTAGACTCCCAGAATCACCGCCAGGACCCGGCCGACCAGCGAAGAGGAAGTCACATCCCCGTAGCCGATCGTGGTCACGGTAGCAAAGCAGAACCAAAGCGCGTCCCCGAAGCTCGTCATGTTCTCATCCATCGTGCCCAGCAGGATGGAGAAGGCAATCATCAGCAGGAGCATTCCGAACAGGATTTCCGTGGCATAGGATTTGCGAATGACTTTCCGGAGAACATCCAGCCGGATCTGCGAGAAGGAAAGCTTCAGAATCTGCTTCAGGGAACGCAGGGCGATCATCGCCAGCACAAAGAATGAATGGGTCGGGAACTGGATGAAGTTCACGGCGATCAGCAAAAACAGAATCAGATCCGGCGCGATATTCCGGACCCGGTGCCTGCCCGTCAGACTGACGCCCATCCTGGCCAGCAGCCCCAGGCAGTACACAATATTCATGATCAGGATGGACCACTCCGTCGCCCCCATAAACAGAAAGGGAACCCCGCAGCCCAGATAAGACCCGGCGCAGACCAGAAAACGGAGCCGCTTCTTTTTTTCACATTTCTGCCAGGGCAGAACCTCCGGAATCATCGTAACGATCATCAGTCCAAAAAGCCCCGCATAGAAGAACCCGGTTACCTCAGGGCGTTCCAGCAGCAGCTGCATAATCTGCTGCTGCAGGGTAGGCGCGCCGGCGGTCTGGTCCGCGGTGATTCTGACCGTGGTTTTTTCAGACTCCGTCTGGGTGTTTCCGGTTCCGTTCTGTCCGTTCGGGATCGCCTGTATCGTCAGCTGAATCGCCTCCAGTGCGGCAAAGGTATCCGGATCGGCCTTCTCCAGTTCCTTCATGTCCGTGAACACGTACATCAGAAGCGAGGCGGAAAACAGGAACAGCGCAACCATCAGAATCAGGGTCTGGCAGACTCCCTGAAAAAGCAGTTTTTTCATTTTTCTTTCATTCACGCGGCCCGGAGCGGCACGCTCCTCCTTCTTTTCAGTTCGGATTCCCTCTGATTATATATCCGGTCCGCAAAGCGAATCAAGAGTGTTTCTTGCGAAAAGCCTTCATGATGAGGTATACTGAATCATCAGGGAAGACAGCCCGGCCGCGGCGGAAGTCGCGGCCGGGTTTTTCGCGGCGGTCCGGGCAAGCGCAAAAATACTGCATATGCGAGCAGAGCCTTTCAGCCCTTATTTTTCAACGATGCGCAAAAATTGTGCGTCTTCCGTCCCGCCTCTGTTTCGGTCATAATCAGGGTGAAAAAACGATCCGGCCCAATTTCACAGCCCCGAAGCCCATCCCCGTAAAGGAGGTTTTTCCCGATGAGTGTTTCCGCATCCGTCCGGCCCCGCTCCGGCGGCCTCCGGCGCAGAACGGCCCTGGCCCTGCGCCGGGACTGGCAGCTCTGGGTTCTGATGCTTCCGTGCCTCGCGTTTTTCATTGTCTTCTGTTATTTTCCGATGTACGGCGTTCAGATTGCCTTCCGGGACTACAAGGCTGCCTTCGGGATCACCGGAAGCCAGTGGGTCGGGCTGAAATACTTTGAAAAGTTCTTTTCCAGCTACTACTGCGGAAGAATGTTCCTGAACACCTTTCTGCTGAACTTCTTCGGCCTTCTTTTCGGGTTCCCGGTTCCGATCCTGCTGGCCATCATGCTGAACCAGCTGCGGGGAAAGCGCTTCAAGGGCTTTGCCCAGACGGCGATCTATGTGCCCCACTTCATTTCCACGGTCGTGCTGGCCGGCATGATCTACCTCTTTTTCTCCCCGACCAACGGGATCATCAATTCCCTGATTACGGCCGCCGGGGGAAAAAGCATCTACTTTATCATGGAGGCCGACTGGTTCCGGCCGCTGTTTATCGGGTCGGAAATCTGGCAGAACGCCGGATGGAACACCATCCTCTACATCGCCACGCTGACGAGCATTGATCCCCAGCTGTATGAGGCGGCCACGATCGACGGAGCCACCCGCTGGAACAAAATCCGGCATATCGACCTGCCCCATCTGGTACCGATCGCGGTGATGATGCTGATCCTGAACTGCGGATCGCTGCTTTCCTCCAATACGGACAAGGCGCTGCTGCTGCAGACCAGTGGAAACATGGCGACCTCCGACATCCTGGGGGTTTATGTGTACAACGTGGGTATCGCCGCCTCCAAGGCGCAGTATTCCTACGCTTCCGCCATCGGCCTGTGCCTGAATGTGATCAACTTCGTCATCATCATGCTGGTGAACGGCGTATCCCGCAGGCTGAGCGATATCAGCCTGTTCTGAGAAAGGAGACATCCGGATGACTGTTCTTTCCATGAAGGATAAAAGGCGGAAGCACGTCCGCGAAACCCGGCAGGATCGGATCTTTAACGTCGTCAATCTCCTTTTCTGGGGGATCGTCCTGTTCATCGTGCTTTATCCCCTCTGGCTGATTCTGATCGCCTCCGTTTCGGATCCGGACGCCGTGCTGCAGGCCCGGGTGCTGATCTGGCCGGTGGATTTCTCCCTGATGGGATATGAGGCGGTTTTTCAGAACAGCGAGCTGCTGGGCAGCTATCTGAATTCCATTTTCTACACCGTCGCCGGCTCCGCCCTGAGCGTGATCATCTCTCTCGCGGCCGCCTACGCGCTTTCCCGGAAATTCGCCGGAAAAAAGCTGGTGAACCTGGCGATCACCTTCACCATGTTTTTCTCGGGCGGCCTGATCCCGATCTTCCTCAATGTGCGGGATCTGGGGCTGTATAACACCCGGGCCGTGATGATCCTGATGAATCTGGTTTCCGTCTGGAACCTGATGGTCGCCCGGACCTATATTCAGACCAGTATTCCCAACGACCTGTACGAGGCGGCCGTCATCGACGGGGCGGATCATTTTACCTATTTCTTCCGATGCGTGCTGCCCCTTTCCGGTACCATCGTGGCGGTGCTGTCCGTCTACTACGGCGTCGCCCGCTGGAACGACTATTTCACCGGCCTGGTCATGCTGCGGGACCGCGGCCTGTATCCCCTGCAGCTGGTGCTGCGGGAGATTCTGGCTTCCCTCACCTCCACCGGCTCCTCGGACACCTTCTTCGCGGCCTACGCGGACAACCTGGGCGGCCTGCAGGCCGCGCTGCGCAAAGCGGAAGTCGCCAAATACTGCTGTATCGTGGTGGCCACCGTGCCGGCCGTGGTGCTGTATATCTTCATGCAGAAATATTTCGTGAAGGGCGTCATGATCGGCTCCCTGAAAGGGTAACGCCCGCACCCGCTTCCGGATCCCGGGGCCTCGGGCCCTGAAAATAGAAAAGGAGGAACCCCCTATGAAGAAACTCGTTTCCCTGCTGCTGGCCTGCTGCATGCTGCTCAGCCTGAGCGCCGCCGTCGCCGAAGCGAAGACGGAGCTCACCGCCTTCCAGTACGCGCTGGAGAACCAGAACACCGACTTTAACGGCCTCTGGTTCTTTGAGGAACTGGAAAAGAAGACCGGAACCCACGTCACCTTCCAGATGGTGAAGGACGCGGACTGGGCCACGAACGTCAACCTGATGTTCGCCGTGCCGGACCAGATGCCCGACATGATCCTCCGCCACGCGGTGGACGTGGAAGAATACGGCGTATCCCAGGGTCTGCTGCTTCCGCTGGACGAATACCTGACCGAGGAGATCATGCCCAACTACGTCAGCCGCCTGCAGATCAACAACGCCGGCGACTCCATTCCCGCCAGCGACGGCAAGACCTACTTCATCGGATTCCTGATGGCCCAGAACGTGAACCATACCGGCACCTGGTACGTGAACCAGAAGGAGCTGGACAAGCTGGGCAAGGCCGTCCCGACCACCATCGGCGAAGTGACGGAGCTGCTCCGGGCCATGAAGGCCGACGGAATCAAGTGGCCCTTCTCCGCCTCCTACACCCAGTTCGGACCGGAAACCATCTGGAATCAGTTCGCCTCCTTCGGCGTGCCGGAAAACACCTACTACTACTTCATCGACGAAAACAACAAGGTGCAGTTCACCTGCGCCCAGGACGGCTGGCGCGCCTGCGTTGAATGGCTGCATCAGCTGTATGAGGAAGAACTGATGGATCCGGAATCCCTGACCCAGGATTCCAACCTGTGGGCCAACAAGGTCAACAACGGCGAAGTCGGCTACTTCTGCTACCTGCGCCTGATCAACACCGCCATCAAGGCGGAGAACGTGGAAAACTTCAAGTCCATCCTGCCTCCCGCCGCGGACGGCTTCAGGGCCTGCGTATCCCAGATCCTGGAAGTGCCGGAAGCCGGCGCCTATCTGACGAAGAACTGCAAGGATCCCGTGGCGGCCCTGAAGTGGATCGACGCCCAGCTGGAAACCGAAACCATGATGGTTTCCCTGAACGGCAGGGTCGGCGAGCAGATCGTGCTGAACGACCAGGGCAAGTACGAAGTGATCGATATCCCGGCGGACAACGGCCTGTATCAGTTCGTGCCGGTCACGATGGGTCAGTTCTTTGCCCCCGGCGACTACTACACCTCCATCTACCAGATGGCGCCCCATCGCGTGGAACGCTATGAGGACAGCAAGTGGTACGCGGAATCCGGCGTGCTGGAGCCCAGAAGCTTCCAGTATCTGCGGGATCTGAGCAAGATGAGCAACGAAGACGCCACCGAAGCCGCAGATCTCTATACCGAGCTGCAGAAGCTGGTGGAGGAATCCTTTGCCAACTTCGTGCGCAACGGCGTCACCGACGAGAGCTGGAACGCCTTCCAGGAACAGGCGAAGGCCATCGGAGCGGAGCGCTATATCGCCCTGTATCAGAACGCCTATGACGCCTATCTGGCCAAGTAAAATTCTTGAACGGCGCGGCCCGAAATGCTAAAATAACGGCATGGAGAGCCGCCGGGCACTGCCGCAGAACCCGCTTCCGACGGCAGTGCCCGTTTTCGTTTTGTTCAGAAGGAGTCGCTATGAATCGTTCCGTGAAATGGATCCGCCTGCTCTCTTCCCTGCTGCCGGCTTTCCTCCTGCTGACGGGGTGCGCTTCCCCGCAGCCGGAACAGAAGGCCGCCGCTCCCGGCGTATCGCTTTCGGCGCTGCAGTATGAGATGGAAAATATCGCGGTGGACTTCAGCAACATGTGGTATTATCAGCAGATTGAAGCGCAGACCGGCGTCCATGTGGATTTTACGGAGGTCAAGGATTCCGAGTGGAGCAGCTCCGTCGGCCTGGCCTTTGTCAAGGGAAAAATGCCGGATATGATCCTGCGGGGCTCCCTGGATGTGGAAACCTACGGCGTAACCCGCCATCTGCTGGTGCCGCTGGAGGACTATATCGACAGGGGCTTCCTGCCCAACTATGCCGCCCGCATGAACCAGGCCGGC
Organism: Clostridia bacterium; assembly: GCA_017652125.1. Lineage (GTDB taxonomy): Bacteria > Bacillota > Clostridia > Christensenellales > Aristaeellaceae > Aristaeella. Next base: position 11,840 of record JAGCBO010000223.1, read on the forward strand.
CTGCGGGAACAGCTGACCGCTTCCGACGGGCATATCTATCAGCTGGGGTTCCTGATTTCCCAGGATGTCAACACCAGCGGCCATTTCTTTATCAATCAGACCTGGCTGGACCGGCTCGGGCTCCCCGTTCCCGAAACCGTGGAGCAGCTGACGGAAACGCTCCGGCATTTCCGGGACGACGACCCCAACGGCAACGGGCAGCAGGATGAAATCCCGCTGGAATTCACCTTTGACGACAATACCACCGGGATCTACAACCTGTTTTCCTTCTTCGGCCTTCCGCTGAATGAGGATTATATCTATGTGGACCGGGAAGGAAAGGTGCGCTTCGCCCCGGAGGAGGACGCGTTTTTCGAAACGCTGGACTGGCTGCACCGGCTGTACCGGGAAGGCCTTCTGAGCGCGGACTTCATCAGCCAGGGAAGCAGCATCTGGGCCGCCCGGGTCAACGAGGGCAACACGGGGCTTTTCAGCTACTGGCGGCTGCAGAATACGGCGCTTTCCCCCGGCGTGGCCGGCCAGTACCGGGTGATGCTGCCGGTTCACGCGGAAGGCCGGGAGGCCTGCCTGCCGCGAAACATGGACATCATCGAGTTCGGGGCGGCCCTGACCGTCGACAACCGGAACATCGAGGCCAGTCTCCGGTGGCTGGACGCCCAGTTTGAAACGGAAAACATGCTTGTATCGCAGAACGGCGCCGTCGGCGACACGCTGACCCGGCGGGAAGACGGCCGCTACGAGGTCAGCTATGTTCCCCCGGACAACGAGCTGTATCAGTCGGTTCCCCTCATCTGCGGTCAGTTTTTCGCGCCGGCGGATTACTATAATTCCGTATATGTTCCGGCGGCCCACCGCCAGGAAAAGGCAGGCTATTGCGCCCTGTATGAAAAATCCGGAGTGCTTGAACCCGTATCCTGCAAGATTCTGACCTCCGTCGCGTCCAAGACGCTGGAACAGTCCGCCGAAATCTCCCGGCTGAAGGCAAAGCTGAAGGCGCTGACGGACGCCGGGATTGTCGCCATGGTCACCCGGGGCGTGACGGAGGAGCAGCGGGAAGCCTTCCGGAAGCAGCTGCGGGAAAACGGAAGCGGCGACTATCAGCGGATTTACCAGCAGATCTATGACCGCTGGAAGGAGAAGGAAACGTGATCAGGAAAAGCAGATCCTCCGTCTTCATACGGTACGCGTTTTCGTATATCGCGGTGGTGCTGCTGCTCTTTTTCAGCATCACCGGCTACCTGTATGTACAGCTGAGCGCCAGGGTCCGGGAGGAGATCATCGGCAACCAGATCAACCGGCTCTCCCGGATTTCCGCGCAGCACGAAAGCTATATTTCCGCCATGCTGAACACCGCGGAGGAGATCGGCCT
>JAGCBO010000224.1 GCA_017652125.1 Clostridia bacterium
AAAAACTTAGTTAAAAACTTCGTTAAAACTCAATTAAAACTCTGTTAGTACTTCAAATCACGCGCCACCCTGGTCCATCTCCTCCCGGATCCTCGCGGCGACGTCCTCGGTTAAGCCGTACATGAGTTCGCGGGCGATGGCGTTGTACATGCCCATGACGAAGCGGTTGTGGATGCGGCGAGATTTCGGCCTTTTAGACTCGGTGGAGCCATGCCGGAGGCGTCGCATGTCCAGGAAGCGTTCCTGGACGGTGTGGTGGAAGGTAAGGGTGCCACTCATCTCGCCCTTCTCGGTGACGGTTATGCTCCGTAGGTTGAAGGTCTCGCCGGTGTGGAAGCGCAGTCCCTCTTCCATTGCCAGACCCTGGGCACGGAGCATGCGCTGTCCCTCGGACTCAAGCGTCTTCTTGATAAACCGTTCCCTGACACCCATTACTCAAGAACGATTTCCATGTAATAGCCGCTCCAGCCACCGAAAACGGAGTATTCCGGTACGACATCGGCTTTCGTGAGCTCCAGCCCCATGAGCGGCGTGCAGGGCTGACCGGTACCGCCGCCCGTCAAATCCAGGACAAGTTGGTCCAGGCAGGCGTCCAGGAGGGCCAGCAGGTGTCCGTAGGCAGCCTGGGCGGACTCCGACGTACGTGCAGGCCCGTTCACCTTGGAGAGCGCGAAGATGGCGAAGGAGACCTGCTCGTCGAAAGTGTCGGAGTCGCGGCCGCCGCTGCTCCCTTCGGGAAGGGCGATCAGCAGCTGCTCCCCGGCAGCCCTGGCCAGCTGGGATGTGGCGTTCTCCTGGTTCACCGTCATGATCGGGACGATATCCGGGCAGGACGGTAACCGAAACCGATGCAGGTAATCAGTGACCCTTGCGAGCCTTTGTAGCCTCTTCATAGCGTTTTGCCTCTTTGTAGTTTGACCACATGATGGCGAGGACCGAGAACAGCGGCTCCTCTTCCACGCGGTCGATGTTTCCTATCATCTGCTCTTTTGCAATCTGGAAGAGCAGGTCGTTCCAGGTCGCCGACGGACCCTTGGATGGTCCGGAATCCTGGAACAGCAGGGACAGGTCCACGTCCTCGCCGTTCAAGACTATACGTCCCGTCTGTAGGTAGTTCAGGCAGGAGCAATACCAAAGCAGTATGAGCCGTTTCTGCCAGTCGGGCAACCGGTGCGCCCTACGGAGGTCCTTCCGGAACGATTCCCCAGCAAGCGGACCGGCGCGCCTCCCGGCACGATTCTCCGTCCGGTACCGGCTCCGGTACAGCACGGCCACCAGCTCGTCCAGTTCCTCGGGACGGTTCTCCTTCAGGAATGCCTGCTGTGCACGGGTCGCTGCACGGAACTCCCCGAATGTGAGGTCCTGCAGCAGCTCGGCGGGTCCATGGAGCCGCCCGGTCCGGGGCAAGGGATTGGCCAGGCCGTCGAAGGTCAGCCCTTCATTCCCCAGAAAGCCGAGGCACCGCTCGCACAGCATGGCCACGTTTTCGGCCATCTGCGGCGTCGGTCGCTTCCATCCGGGACGGATTCCCAGCAGCCGGTACAGGATCCTCACGTTCCTTTCCATCAGCGACCATCCTTTCCGGAAAGCCATATCATGGATCCGGAAAACAGCCTGCACCTGATCCGGCTTCATCTCGGACCAGGAGGAAGGGATATACACCTTCTGGCCTGTTTCATAGACCTCGATTTCCGTCATTGGGCAGAGAAGAATTTCTTCCGTCGGTCTCCCGTCGGAATGGGGTCGAAGTCAGTGAAAGGATTCTCGCCGGAGAGGACCTCGGCGATTTCATCGCGGATATCGTCAAGCTGCCCTTCCAACCCGGCGACGTAAGCTTCCATCTCCTCACGGGTGGCTACCCTGGAAGCCTTGTTTCCCTGATATGAGGGAGAGAACCGGCGGGCGATCGTGAGCGGGAACACTTCCAGGTTCCACCGGCGCACCGCCTTGATGAGGGCGGAAACGATGGCGTACCGCTGGCAGAGCGGCAACAGATCCCGGTGCAGCTGCTGCGGGTCGGATCCGGTCATCGCTTCCCAGTTCCCGGCACCGACCATCCGCCTGATGGGCGGCTGACTCTCGATGACCAGGTTCTGGAGCATGTAGTACACGTAATACGACCCGTCGACCGGATAGACCCGCTCGAATGCCTGCAGAGAACCCACGATGGAGGCTTTGAACGCCTTCCGGATATCCGACTCCATCCACGCCGGTTCCGCCGTTTTCTCCAGGAATCCGTACAGGGCATCCATGGAGCGGAACCATCGCTCGCGTTGGTTGCGTTCGTCCCGGTCGATCATCCATTCCCAGGGGATCTTCTCGTTCTCATCCGCAGGCAGCCGGGCTCCGTGGTCTCCATGGGACACCAGGTTGTTCCGGGAGTATCGGGAGACCGCGAGAACGGCAATCGCCTGCCGGACGGCCTGTACCAGTCCATTCATCTCCAGCTTGTCGTAATAATAACCCTTTTCAGCCTTCGCTACCACAGCCTCACCGACAAGGGCGGCCACCGTCCGAGTGGCGTCCTCGATCTCGGAGGCGATGACGCTGAAGTCGTTGGACGCTGAAAAGATGCCCGTAATCTGCTGCAGCTCCACACTGCCGTTTCCGTCCCTGTTGAAAAGCATGGCCTATTCGTTTTTGATGCGGTCGTTCGTCGGTGTGGCCTCCTCCGTCTTCACGGAGCGGTGGTAGAATCCCACCCGGAGGTTCTTCCCGGGGAAATTGAAGGCGATAGCCTGGTTGATGGGCTCCAGGACGGTAGATTCCGGAATCTCCGTGTCGCTGGACAGGAAAAGCTTGAAGGCATACAGCAGCTCCGAGCCGCTGGCCAGCTTCCCGTTGATAATCAGGTTCGACAGGGCCGGATGCAGTCCCATCCCGGAGGTGATGGCCGAAGAGGATGCCTCGGCAATCTTCAGCTGGCTCTCCACGAAATCCTTGATCTTCTGGTCAATGGGCTCGATGGACCACTCGACCGGCTTTCCGGTCACTTCGTCGATGACATCCACCGTGTGGAAGAACTTGCCGGCATTCTCCTTCCCGGACAAGACCTCCGTGAGGTTGGTCAGGAACTTGTCGGTCATCCTGCGGATCTCCTCTTCGACCTTCGCATCGTCAGATGCCCATTCCGGATGGATGCGGCGGATCCATTCCCGCTTCGCGTCCCAGTATCCCTGCGGGGAATGGACGTGGTAGGCGAGGTTCAGGCCGTTGTCGGTAACGTATTTGAAGATGGTCGGGATCTCCGATCCACGGATAATCCAGCGCAGCGTCCCCCAGTACTGGGGGATGGAGTAGAAGTCACGGCCGAAGGAATAGGTGTGGTTGTAGGAGGCCGCCGCCGGGTACAGGCCCGGGTTCCGGCGGTCATACACTGGGTATTTCATCGTTCCGGTACCGGTGCAGTCGTGCTCGAAGTCGCCCACGATGATATGCTTGACGTCCCGGATGTTCCGGGAGTCGGTCCATTCCAGGCGCGCGTTCTTTGCCGGAATGTGTTCCAGGGAAGCAATCCGGGGCTGTCGGCCGATGCGTCGCCCCCTTTCCAGGTAAACGGCATTGAAATAGCCTTTCAGGTGCAGGTAGTCGGCCAGTGCTCCCTTGATGAATGACGGAGCATCCCAGTTCAGGAGCCATGTTTCCACCTCGTTATCCTGAATCCATTCCCGGACAATCTCCCCGTTCTGGTAGGCCAGCCGGTACAGGAACGGCCCTTGGCCATAGATGAGTCCCAACTGTCGGTCCAGGACGCCTGGCGCGAGGTTATTCTCGTCCAGGATCTCCCGCAGCCTGACGGGGAGCCGGTTGTCGTGCCCGAATGGCACGATGCGCTCGCCGCCGATGTCCATGGGAAGGACTTCCCAGTTCGGATCACCCATCCGCCAGAAATTCCCGGGAATCCCGTCCCCGAGTTTGTTCGACAGCAGATAGACCCGACCGTCGTCCATATGCGCGGCATAGGAATGCCGGCCGATCGCTTTCACTTCCGTCATAACGTCACTTTTTTGCCGTTGAATTCCATCAGAAGGGGGTGCCAGAACCGGCGCGGCTCGTTCGTGTCCAGGTTCAGATAGGCCTCCTGGTCCTCGGCGTTCCGGTTGAATTCCTTCGTTTCTCGCTTCCGGAGCTTCGCCGACCGGACGTGGACGATGCCGTCTGTGGTGCCCTTCGACTGGTTGTACGACATGTAGGTGAACGAGAACGGGACACCCTCCCGGGTGAGCCGCCGCATCTCGTGTATGGCGTCGTACAGTTTCACAGATGCAAAAATAGTCGGACATTCCTCGGAAAAAAGGACAGAAAGAGCCGGGAACGCATCGCTGCGGTCCCGGCGAAAGTCAAATTCAAATCCTCGATTACTCTGGCACAAAAATAGCCGCCCGATTCGTCCGTTGAAAGGACAGAAACGGCCGTCGCCGGATCGGAAACGGCAGAAAAAGGAAGGGGTTTCGAGGCTGAATCATTGTTAATACGCTGAAAATGAGTACAATCCGCATACCGAAAGGGCAAAACGTCTTTTTCGCGTGACTGAAGAG
>JAGCBO010000225.1 GCA_017652125.1 Clostridia bacterium
ATCCGGACCGGCTGGGCTTTACGGAAAGAGGCGAATGGGAAGCTTCCCGGTGCGGGCTGAAAACGGACCATCTATGGGAAATCCTGTACATGGTTGCCAATGATCTGACGGATCTTTTCCGGGAAAAGGAAGAGAACCTGACGGAAGAAGACGTAACAAGGGTAGCCGGGTGTGAGACAGCCATGCAGGAAGGCTCTATGACGCGGAAGGACAGCGCCCTCATGCGGCTGCGGGAGGATGAGTATGAGGGAAGGAAGATTTCCGTGGAGCCGCACCTGAAGCTGAAGAGCGTGAAGGGGGAGCCGGCACATCAGCGGCTGCATTTCTGCTATGATCCGGAGCTGAAGAGGATTGTCATCGGGTATCTGGGGGATCACCTGGAAAGCGCGGCGACGCGGTACGTGAAGAAGAGGTAAGCAGGAATTCCAGGCAATATCGGGCTCCGATATAGTTGCCGGGAGGAAACAGGGAGACGGCTTATCACCCATGATGGCTTTTTCTTCATCCGTCGCCTTTGCACGGTATTCGGCCATTAGTGCTTCCAGCTCTTCCTTGCTGGGATTGTCAACGCGGCGCCCTGCCCGGTTCTCAGACAGGCCCCGGGTCCAGAAGACCACGTGGTACTTTTTACAGGGCACCGCGCTCCTTGGCTTCCTCCGGATCGGCCACGGTAAAGGCCGGAGTAAAGGCGCCGCTGCCATTCATTTTGTAATAACCGCGGAAGATCCGGTCCACGGCGCCCTGCACGCCTTCCGCTTTGGCGCCCACCAGGATGACCAGGTACTGCCGGCTGCTGTAGCGCGTCAGCACGTCCACGCCCCGGATGGTCTGGCGGATTGCCTGTTCCATATAGTACATGGCGTTTTCCTGCTCTTCAATACGGACGGTGGATTCCTCCGCCGGGGACAGGGTAATCAGGACCAGCTTGAAGGGCTGGGAGAAGCGGCTTTCCAGGTTTTCAATGAAGTCATAAAGCCTGGTAAAATGCCGGTATTCCACGCTCAGGCCGCCGCTGTACCGGCCGGCGGTGCGGATGCCCGGAACCAGGCGGTTTACATCCGTGGTATCCAGTTCGCTTTCCTCGTTGAAGAAGCTGTAGCCGTTTTTGCCGTTCTGCTTCACATGGTAAAGGGCTTTGTCCGCCCGGTTGTAGGCCGTCAGGTAGGTATCGGATGGAGAACACATGACCAGGCCGGCGGAGAGAGTGGCGACGGTGGTGGCGGAGCTTTCCGCCTTTTTTTCGTCAAACCTGCTGATGATGATCCGGATCCGCTTTTCCGCCGCCTCCCGGGTGAAACCCGGCAGGAAAAGGAGAAATTCATCCCCGCCGAGACGGCAGCAAAGACCGTCCTCCCCGACGCAGGACAGGAGGATTTCACCCAACAGGTGGAGGGCATGGTCTCCGGATTCGTGACCGAGGGTATCGTTGATTGTTTTGAGGTTATCCATGTCCACAAAAGCAAGGCAGCCGGCTTCCTGCTGCATCCTTTTGGCGATGGCTCCCTCGCCTGCGGAACGGGACATGACGCCGGTGATGAGATCCACGGCATCCGCCGCGCTCTGGGCAGCAAAGGCCTCCACTACCTCCTGCAGCAGGGCGGAGGGGGATTCCGGGCTGCCGGCGCTTTCAGGAGCGTCCTTCTGCAGGATTTCTTCCAGGTGGCCTTCCTTCAGCAGCTGGAGGAACACCCCGGTAAACTCCGGATCAAACTGGGTTCCGCGGCCCTGCTCCAGCTCCCGCAGAATGTATTCCGGATCACAGGCCTTCCGGTAAATGCGGTTGGAGGACATGGCGTCAAAGGCATCGGCAATGGCGACGATCCGGGCTTCGGCGGAGATTTCCTCGCCTTTCAGTCCGGCGGGATACCCCCGGCCGTCATAGCGTTCATGATGACTGCGGGCGACATCCTCCGCGGAACGGATCATGGTACGGTCCCGCAGGATATCGCCGCCCATGGTAGTATGGGATTTGATGATGGAGTATTCCACTTCCGTAAGTTTTTTCGGATTGTTCAGGATCGAATCGGGAACGCCGATTTTTCCGATATCATGGAGCAGGGCGGCATACCGCAGGTCGCTGATCCGGTCCGGACTCCAGCCCAGCTTTTCCGCGATGATCGCGGAGTACTGGCTGACCCGGGTGGAATGGCCCTTGGTATAGGGATCCTTCGCATCGATGGCATAGGCCAGGGTCTGGATGGTCTGGAGGGACATTTCCTCGATTTTCCTGGCGCGTTCCTCCGCCACGGCGGTCTGGCGGGCGACCTCCGCGTTCAGCCGGTCAGTATAGCGGATTTCCAGCAGCACTGAACGGTGATACTGAACCATGGCGATGGCGGTGAAGACCGAAAGGCTGAAGAACGCCATCGGGAAACGGATCACAAAGGCAGATGTATAAAATGCTGTGGTCCTGGCGCCAAGGGGAGTCAGGAACAGGATAAAATACAGCAGGGAGTAATAGGCGGAAAGAAGGATTCCCATTTTGACCGAAATGAAATAACACATGCCGATGGGCAGCATCAGGGACCACAGGATGCCCGTGCCTTCCAGGTAACCGGTGATGGCGTAAACCGTGAAC
>JAGCBO010000226.1 GCA_017652125.1 Clostridia bacterium
CCACGATCATCGATGGCGCCGGCAGCAAAGAGGACATCAAGGCCCGCGTGAGCCAGATCCGTGCCCAGATCGGCGAAACCACCAGCGACTATGACAAGGAAAAGCTGCAGGAGCGCCAGGCCAAGCTGGCCGGCGGCGTAGCGGTGATCCAGGTCGGCGCCGCTACCGAAATGGAAATGAAAGAGCGGAAGATGCGGATCGAGGATGCTCTGGCCGCGACCCGTGCCGCGACCGAAGAGGGTATCGTGCCCGGCGGCGGCATCGCCCTGCTGAACGTGAGCCCGAAGGTTGCCGCACTGCTGGATAAGTATGCCGGCGATGCCAGGACCGGCGTGCAGATCGTGCTGCGCGCGCTGGAGGAGCCGATCCGTCAGATCGCCGCGAACGCCGGAATCGACGGCAGCGTGATTGTGGATCACATCAAGAACGCCAAGAAGAACGGCTATGGCTACGACGCGCTGAAGGGCGAATATGTGGACATGGTCGAGCGCGGCATCATCGATCCTACCAAGGTGACCCGGAGCGCGCTGCAGAATGCGGCTTCCATCGCCGCGATGATCCTGACCACCGAGACGCTGGTGGCGGACATTCCGGAACCGGAACCCGCTGCTCCCGCTGGCGGCGGAATGGGCGGCATGTATTAATCCGCCTTCTTCCGGAAAAGAAGAATATCGGGAATCCCACCGGTTCAGCCTCAGGGCTGAACCGGTTTTTGCGCCCGGACCGCGGCCATCAGAAGACAGTTCATTTTTCGCGCCGTCTGTGATATAATCCGTTGTATATGATTCTTCGCCTTTCCCGGACAAAACCGGCGAACCGGAGGAATCTCTAATCACCTCGAAAGGGGGACTGGGGAAAATGCCGATTAAAATCTCCAACGAGCTGCCTGCTTACCGGACACTGACGGAGGAGAATATCTTTGTCATGACGGAAAACAGGGCTACGACACAGGATATTCGTCCTCTGCGAATCGCCATCGTAAACCTGATGCCGACGAAGATCGATACGGAAACGCAGCTGCTCCGGCTGCTGGGCAATACAGCCCTGCAGGTGGAAACCGAGCTGATCATGATGGGCACGCATGTGTCCAAAAATACACCGATGGAACATCTGACGGCTTTCTACCGCACCTTTGACGAGATCCGGGATCAGAATTTTGACGGAATGATCATTACCGGGGCGCCGGTGGAACAGATGCCCTTTGAAGAAGTGGAGTACTGGGAAGAACTCTGCGAGATCATGGAGTGGAGCAAGAAGCATGTGCATTCCACCTTCCATATCTGCTGGGGTGCGCAGGCCGGCCTGTATTACCATTACGGCATTGAGAAGCGGCCTCTGGACAAGAAGCTGTTCGGCGTTTTTGCCCACCGGGCGGAGCGGAAAAATTATATCCTGCTGCGCGGTTTTGACGACGTGTTCATGGCGCCCCACAGCCGCCATACGACGGTGCTTCGGAGCGATGTGGAAGCCTGCGGACAGCTGAAGATTATCGCTTCCTCCCAGGAGGCCGGGATCTATGCCATGATCACGGAGAACGGCCGCCAGGTTTATATCATGGGGCACAGCGAATATGATCCCCGGACCCTTGAAAAGGAATACCTGCGGGATAAAAACGCGGGGCTTCCGATTGAGGTGCCGAAGAATTACTATCCCAACGACGATGATACGAAGCCGCCCATGGTCACCTGGCGCGGGCACGCGAATCTGCTGTACGCGAACTGGCTGAACTACATGGTCTATCAGACGACACCCTACGATCTGGATCAGATCAACGGCTGAAGGACGGGAAGAGACGATGTGCTGCCGCTATCTGGTTGCCCTTTCGCCGGAGCTGCGTCCCTATATCGAGGCGATGAACCGCTCCGCCCTCATCGAACGGTTTGCTCCCGCAACCCGGGTAGTGACGGAAGGGGAGGTTTATCCCGCGAACGCCGCTCCCGTGCTGGCCACCGGGCGGGACGGAAAGCAGCGGGTCTATCCGATGAAATGGGGATTCAGCACAGGGAACCGGAGCCTGCTGATCAACGCGAGGACGGAAACCGCCGCGGAGAAGCCTCTTTTCCGGGAATCCTGGAAGAGCCATCGCTGCATGATTCCGGCCGTCTGCTATTACGAATGGGAGCATCAGACCGACGGAAACGGAAAGAAGAAGACGGGGGACAAATACCGGCTGCAGCCGGCAGGGGAGTCCGTCACCTGGCTCTGCGGTCTGTACAGGATGGAAAACGGCATTCCCTGCTTTGTGGTGCTGACCAGGGAACCGGGAGAAAGCATCCGCTTTATTCATGACCGGATGCCCCTGATCCTGCCGGAGAGCGCGGTCCGGGAATGGATCCGGCCGGAAATCAGACCGGAGTCTGTTCTTGATCAGGCGTTGACGGAACTGCAATACGGGAAAACCGGTTGAGAGCCGGCAAAGAAACGACGGAGGGGGTGAAAAGAAATGCAGACACTGATTGAACTGTACGATCCGAGTCCCATCAACAATGTGCTGTCCTCCCTGATGTTTCAGCCGAAGGAGATGATTCTGCTCTGCCCGCCGGAAAGCGCGGAGGACCGGGAGTTCAGACGGTCTCTGCGGGCGTTTTTCCAGTACATGAACTGTCCCGTACGGGTCACCTTCGTTTCCGTCAGTCTGCTGGACGCCAGGAGTACGGAACGGGTGCTCGGGGAGATTCTGGCATCCCACAACGACTGCGCCATCGATATTTCCGGCGGTACGGATGCTTCGCTGTTCGCGGCCGGCGCCTGTTCCGGCGATACCGCGGTTTTCACCTACAGCCGGAAAAGGAACGCCTTCTATGAAATCAAAAACGCTTCCTTTGCCCGAAGCCTGCCCTGCACTGTCCGTCTGGACGTGGCGGGATGCCTGAAGATGGCCGGAGGAACCCTGCTGCCGGGCCGCGAGGATCATACGCTCCTGCGGGACCGGCTGGAGGAAATTGACCGCCTTTTCAGGGTTTACTCCCTTTACCGCCGGATCTGGAACGGACAGATCAGCTTTATTCAGAAGATCTCCAGCGCCGAATCCGGGGATCTGGAAGCGGACGGTCCGCTGCGGAAAAAAGCCGGGAACAAGATGGTGCAGGCCGATCCTGATCTCTTCAGGGAGCTGGCCGAGGAGAACCTGATTCAGGATCTTCAGATCCTGGAGGACCGGATCTCTTTTCGCTTCCCGGATGAAACCGTTCGCTTCTGGCTGCGCGATATCGGGGCGGTGCTGGAGCTGCAGGTTTTCCGGGCCTGCCATCTGGCCGGCTGCTTTGACGATGTGGTGCTCAGCGCGGTGGTCAACTGGCAGGGCGGCGCGATTCATCATGACAGCGTGACCAATGAGATCGATGTCATGGCGGTCCAGGGGATCAGCCCGGTGTTTATCAGCTGCAAAACCTGCGAGGTTCATACGGAAGCCCTGAACGAGCTGGCCATTCTGCGGGACCGTTTCGGCGGGAAATACGCCCGGGCGCTGCTGGTAACCTCCGGCATGGCGACGAAAACCCGGGCTAACATGCGGATGCGCGCGGTCAAACTGGGAATTGAACTGGTTGAATGGGAAAACGCCGGGCTGGAGCAGCTGATCAACTGTCTGCGCCGGGACTGACCGCGGGCAGACGAAAACGGATAAACGACGCTGCTTTCAGGAAGAAAGCAGGGAGTTTTCAGAAATACAGCACAGAACAGGAAACGCTGAAACAAAAGCAAAGGAAAAAACAATGGACTACAGATCAATGGTCAACCCCACCTATCTGACGGCAAAAACCACGCTCTATTTTCTGGCGGGAGCCGGTAATCAGGACGCCCGGAAAATGATTGCCGAGCTGGACGTTCAGGACGAAATTACGCAGAAAAACCAGCGGGAAAACAGCGGTCAGCCGAATATGCCGGAAGAAGAGAAGAAAGCCCTGCTGGCCGGCTCCTCTCTGGCGGTGGTCGCCCGATATGAAAAGCTCTCGCATTATCTGCAGGAGGAGGACTGCCGGAATCTGCTGGATATTGCCTGCGGATATACGCCCCGCGCTCTTTACTGCGAAAAGGAAGGCATCGATTATGTAGGCGTGGAGGTTCCGGTCGTTGCGGAGAAGCTGCTGGGCTTTGCTTCCAGGAACCGGATCGGTAAATCCCATCCCGCCTATGTGGGAGGCGACGCGACGAACGCGGCCTCTCTGATTGAGGCGGCGGACTGGCTGAAGGGAAAGCTGCTGATCTCCTGCGAAGGTCTGACGCAGTATCTGTCCGGAAATGAATTTGCCCAGCTGATCGGCGGCATCCGGGAAATTCTGCTCCGGCACGGCGGCGCCTGGATTACGTCCGACTTCGGCGTGGACTATGAGGCGTTTGCGGTCGCCTGCATGAGCAGTCCGGACGCGGTCCGGCTTTACAATGAGGCCCGGAAAAAGACCATGCGCGATCATAATATCTACGATGACGGCGTCGCCCGCTGGAGCGCGGAGAAGATTCAGGAATTCCTGGAAGCCCATGGGATGATCGTGGAAAAGCTGCCTTTCTGGGATTCAGAGGCGCATTCTGTCCTGCTGGAGGGGCTTCCGGAAGCCTGGAAAGAGAACCTGATCCGTCAGCTGAAAGCCTCCTCTCTGTGGAAGATGACGGCCGATCCGGGTTTCAGAAAAGCTCCGGCCATTCAGGGAGCCAAACAGGTGGATAACCTGAATATCACCTTCGCCAGCGACGATGAAGATCAGCTGCTGTGCATCGTGAGCGGCCGCATCGACACCATCAGCGCTCCGGCACTCCTGGAAGTCCTGGAGAATAACTTTGACGACATCAAAAAAATCAGAATCGAGGCCGGAACGCTGGAATACATCTCTTCCGCCGGCCTAAGGGTTCTGCTTATGGCCGTCAAGAAGCTGGGACCGGGATCGGTGACCGTGGCGAACGCCAGCGATCCGGTGAAGGAAATCTTCACAACGACCGGATTCGATCAGATGATCGACATCCTGTAACCCCTTTGTTCTCCGGCTTTTTTGCAGGTTCCATCAGAAAGGCCCCGCCGCAGTTCATTCCGCGGCGGGGCCTTTGAATCATTTCCGGGACAGATTAGAACGTGGGAATCCAGGCAAGAGCTTCCACCTGAGCCGGTTTGACGCCACGGCCTGTGCAGTAATCCACTGCGCGGGAGTCCAGCATGCTCACCAGGGTGATGGTGCTGCCGGCGCCCAGTTCATGCTGATACAGTCCGGCTTCGGAGAGATCGATCAGCTTTCCATCTGAATCCCGGACCGCGATCACGACGCTGATGAGCGCCATCGGCTTCTCCGTGGAATTCGTAATGGTGGCGGCAGCGTTATAGCTGAGCCCGTATTCATTATCTTCTCTCAGCTCAGCGGCGGCTACATCCAGGATGGTATCCGTCCCGTAGCCCTGAAGAGCGGTTGTCAGATTCACGGTATAGTGATCCACCACGACGCCAAGAGGCAGATCGGCATAAATGGAAACGAAAGTGGCTTCGCCGGGCTCCAGGTAGCAGGAACCGGTGTATCCGAGAATATCGCTCTGGCCGATCACGTTTTTATCCGCGTCCGTCAGAACGATGGTGGCGCCGGTCAGAAAAACCGGGGTGTCCGTCGTGTTCTGAACCTTGGCGAGATAGATCGCCTCCTGAGCATCGGAGCCTTCCCGGACATAGAAATTATCCTCCACGAGGGCCAGCTCAGGGCCGGGGCCTTCCGGAGCGGAGTCGCCGGCGCTCTCAAACATCGACATCAAAGCGAGCATTAATTCCGCCTGAATCGCATCCATATCTTCCTTGGTTTTTCCCTCCGGCAGCACGCCGCCTTCCTGATACGCGTTCAGTTCCGCCATGGTAATCTTTCCTGGCTCCCGGGAAAACCGAACCAGATTGGCCAGAGCGGACAGATCCATATTCATGTCCGGCATGGTAAGGCCGGTCTGAATCAGGTTCGCGGCGGACAGACCTTCCGGATCGATGGTCAGCTCAGTACCGCTCAGGATCAGCTTCAGCGTTTGACCGCTCACTGTGAGGGAAATCCGGTCCGCATCCTGCGCCCAGCTTCCTTCCAGTTTCTGTTCCGCGCCGTTGGCTGCAAATTCAACGGCTGCGCTTCCGTCTTCATTCAGGTTAAAGGTGCCGGCGGTTAATCCGAACATCACCAGATACCAGGTACCGGAAGCGCTCTCGGGAGCGCTCCCGGCAGCGTTCTCTTCCGCGAGCACGGGGATCATCGCCAGCAGCATGCAAAGCGCCAGCAGCAGGGCCAGTGTTTTTTTCATTCACATTCACCATCTTTCTGTATTATTCGGTTCAGCCGGAGATCAGATCCGCTGATTTCCTTTATTTTACGATGTTTTCCTGAATTTAACAAGGGGAGGGAGAATCTTTTTCCGGCTGCTTTTCTCCGGATCACTTCAATATGTTAAGCGAGTTAGCGCTGAAATCAATAACAGATTCTGGCGCTAACTCATTTTCAAATCGACTTAGGATCTGCTCATCAATAACCTGAGCATTTACGCTCGTCTGAAGCCGCATTCGCTGCGTTGTCGTCGGTCAACGATGCACCACATCGTCTCTCTCCTCCGCCTTGCGACTACGACTTCATCCTTTACGCCTCTGCTCAGTTTATTTCGAGACAGATCCTTAGCGCCAAAAACACGGCAAGGAGTCATGGAAGCCTTGCATTGCTTTTGAGCATGCTTATACCGGATATAAAGTGCTTTGCAGATACATCCGGCTGATGGTATTCATCGGGGAGAATCCACGTCGGTCATGATATTTCGTCGCCGGACAAAACAGTTGAAAAGCAGAGTCTCAAAATGGTATACTTTTACGGAAGTACAAAAGAACGGCATGATGGAATCAAGTGAATATGATTCATGAACTGCCTTCGTTTCAGAATACTTTGACAAAGGGGATCAGTTATGTCAGCTTTCACGGACATCAAATCAGTGCTTCGGGAAAAAAACGGCAAAAAGCTTGCCGTTGTAACCGTGGTGACCTTTCTGCTCATCGCGGCGATTGTCCTTTTTGCGGCCTTCAAAATCTGCGAAAATGTTCATAAGAACCGCCTGAGCGGGTATATCGCGGAGATTCCGGGGAACGTTGAAAGCAGTCAGAGGGAACTGGATGTCCGCAAACGCATTATTGAAGAAGACGCGCTGACCCGCGCAGAGCTGGGCCTGAAAATCTATATGGAAGAAAGCGGGCTTACGGATGCCGATGAACTGGAACGGGTTCGGAAAGAGATTTCCGCCGCCAGCGCCACCCTTCTGGACGGACAGAGAAACGTGATTGCCACCACAGGCGTCGAAACCCCGGAGGATCGCTTTCAGGCCTGCATTCAGACACTTGAGCCGCGTGCGCTTCATCTGGAGTTATATCCCGCGGTTCCGAAAGAAGGGGAGGAGAACAGCCGGAATGACGGCAGAGGGTTCGTAATGATTCCCGTACCCGGATCCGCGAATCAAAGCCTGGTATTTGAATTCTCCTGCGATACAGTGCTGGAGATGTACGCGCTGCTTGAGGACTGGAGCGGCATGCTGGGCCACATTCTTTCCGATGATGAAACGGGCGCCTATGCAAAGAACGGCAGCAGGCTGAACATCAGCGCGGTGGAAGATCTCACGCCGGAACAGATCACCCGGCTCACTGAGGAGCTGACAAAGGTTTTTCAGGACGGCGAAAAAGCCCGGGGTGCTGAGAATGGCGCACAGTTCAGAATCATCTCGCTCCTGGGCCGCCGTTATCTGTCGGCGCTGACGGTCTATCCGCAGGAAGAAACGAGCATCCTGCTGACGGTTCCGCTGATGAAAGTGATCGGAAACGGCATCTATATCGCGGTGGCGATACTGGCGCTCATCGGATGGGGAATCGTGCTGATTGAGCTCTATGTTTACCGCCGGCTTCTTCGGGAAAAGTCCGAAAAGAAAACGGATAAGACTACGCTCAAAGACATTTTCAGGATTACCTGGCCGGGGCTGCTGGCGGCCGTTGTGGTGACCGCCGCCATTTCAACCATGCTTCTGCTTCTGGAGAACCGGACGACGGTCATATACAGTGCTGTGAACAATCGGGAGACCCTTCAGTATGAGCTCGACTGGCGGAAGGACCAGGAGGAAAAGATCCGCGGAATCTATATGGATTTCTACCGTATACGTGCGCAGACGCTGGCGGAATTCGTGACAGATCATCCGGAATATCAGACACGCTCAGGCCTGGAGGAGCTCAGCCGGATCGCCGGGACGGAATATCTGATGCGCTTTGACAAAGAAGGGCAGGAGGTTGTCTCGAGCAACAGCTATACGGGTTTCTCCGTCAAAGATAACCTCAGCCAGGATTATCAGGCGGTTTTGCTGGGCTATCCCAGCGCGGTTTCGGGCCCGGCCGCGGATCCCTATTCTGAGAAAATGCAGATCGGCGCAGCGATTATGATGACAAACAGCGCCGGACAGCCGGACGGATTCCTCCTGGCGGTCTACAGCGCCGGGGATCTGACTGCCGAACTGAAAAGAATGAAGCTGGAAAACACGATTAATACGTTCCATGTGCTGAAGGGTCATACGGCTGCCGCGATCAACGACGCGGACGGATGCTTTATCGCTCACACCGATCCCAGGATGATCGGCCTGAAGGCGGAGAACTATCTGACCGAAGTCACACCCGGAAGCAGCTATGAAGGGTTTGCCACCTGGAACGGAACGAATGTGTATGTTTCCGCAAAAGCGTCAGACGGAAAAACGATTCTGTTCATGGTGCCGGAGAATGGAGATTCCTACGCACAGAATGCCGCCATTCTGATGACGCTGGCGGTGCTGCTGATTCTCGCGGGAGTGTATTATCCGGCCGCGGGCCTGCAGAGCGCGAAGGCCATGGAGAATGCGGAGAAGGATCTGAAGGAACTGGAACTTCCTGACAGGAAGAAAAACCCGATGATGACCTTCTACGACGGATATGTCGTTTTCATGGGCCTGTTCCTGATCGCTGTTCTGATTACCCACTCAAACGGATGGTGGACCACCTTTGACTATGTGTTCAGCGGACGGTGGTCGAAGGGCCTGCATCTGTATTCCCTCTGGGCGGCGATTTTCATCCTGGTCGGTACGCTCTTCTGCGTATACCTGATCAAGACCGTGCTGGATCATCTGGAAAACCGTTTGGGTCTGCGGGCCAAGACGATCACCCGGCTGACGGGCAGCCTCATCTCCTATATCGCCGTTGCCTTCCTTGCCTTCTGCATCCTGGGAATGTTCGGCGTGAACACCACGGCGCTTATCGCTTCGGCCGGGATCATTTCCATCGCTGTCGGTATGGGCGCGCAGAGCATGGCGGCGGACCTGCTTGCAGGCTTCTTCATGATGCTGGAGGGATCCGTCCATGTCGGGGATTATGTGAGCGTCGGCGGCGCGAAGGGCTATGTCACGGATATGGGCATCCGCACCACGGAAATCACCGATGATAACGGAAATGTGGTCATCCTCAACAACAGCAAGGTCTCCGGCGTAAGCAACATGAGCAGGAACAAACCGAAAAAGGAGAAGAAGGATGAACCGGCAAACGAAACGCCCGTCATTGCCGAAGAGGCGGACGATTCCGGGGACGAAGAGTAAAATCACAACAATACTGACGGAGGTGTCATATGGAAAAGAAGGAGATTCAAAACCTGGTTGCGCAGATGACGCTGGAAGAAAAGGCCGGGCTTCTGTCCGGGCTGGACTTCTGGCATACCAAGCCCGTGGAGCGTCTGGGCATCCCGGCGACCATGGTCAGCGACGGCCCCCATGGCCTGCGCAAACAGGATCAGGAAGCCGACCACCTGGGAATCAACGACAGCATCAAGGCGGTTTGTTTTCCCGCAGCCAGCGCGACGGCGGCCTCCTTTGATCCGTATATGATGGAAAAGATGGGGGAAGCCCTGGGAGAAGCCTGTCAGCATGAGAACCTGAGCGTATTGCTCGGTCCGGCTGTCA
>JAGCBO010000227.1 GCA_017652125.1 Clostridia bacterium
CAGAAAATCATCGGCGATCAGGAGCTGAGCATACGGCTGGAGCTGAGGCTGTTCAATGAAATCCGGGACCGGATTTCGCAGCGGATCGGGGAGATTCAGCTCATCACCGACGGGGTGAAAAGCCTGGACGTGCTGCAGAGCCTGGCCCGGACGGCGGTGGAAAACCGGTATGTTCGGCCGGAGATCACGGAGGACGGGAGCCTGCAGATCACGGAGGGACGGCATCCGGTGGTGGAGCAGACGCTGCCGGAATCCGGCTTTGTTCCAAACGATACGCTGCTGGATACCGATGAAAACCGCATGATGATCATTACCGGGCCGAATATGGCCGGAAAAAGCACGTATATGCGGCAGGTGGCCCTGATCTGCCTGATGGCGCAGATCGGTTCCTTCGTGCCGGCCGATCAGGCGAAAATCCCCGTCTGCGACCGGATTTTTACCCGGGTCGGCGCCTCGGACGATCTGGCCAGCGGACAGAGTACCTTTATGGTGGAAATGAGCGAAACGGCGGAGATTCTCCGGAACGCCACCGCGCAGAGCCTGATTATTCTGGATGAAATCGGGAGGGGGACCAGCACCTTCGACGGCCTGGCCATTGCCTGGGCCGTGGTGGAATATATCTGCGACAAGCAGAGGATCGGAGCAAAAACGCTTTTCGCGACGCATTATCACGAGCTGAGCGAGCTGGAAGGGCATCTGGACGGCGTAAAGAATTTCTGCATCTCGGTGAAGGAACACGGAGAAGATGTTCTTTTCCTTCGCAAGATCGTCCGGGGCGGCGCGGATAAGAGCTTCGGCGTCCATGTGGCCCGGCTGGCGGGCGTACCCAGGCCGGTGATCGCCAGGGCCCATGAGATTCAGGCCAGGCTGGAGGTCAGCAATATCAATCAGAATGCCATCGGAAAGAACATTCTGGGCGAGGGAAGACGCCGGAAGAACGAGCAGGTGGATCTGTTTGAGTACAGGAAGACGGAACTGATTCAGGAACTCGCGGAGATCGATGTGATGTCCCTGACGCCCATGGATGCGATCAACAGGCTTTTCCTCTTAAAGGAAAAGGCCCGGAATGTATGACCCGGCGACCGGAACAGGTGCAGGAAGGAGACAGCCTATGGGAAAAATCCGGCCTCTCAGCAAGGAAATGATCGGGAAGATCGCTGCCGGCGAGGTGGTGGAGCGGCCGGCGGCGGCCGTGAAGGAGCTGGTGGAAAACAGTCTGGATGCCGGAGCCACCGCAGTCACCGTCGAGATCCGGGAGGGCGGACTGGAATATATACGCGTGACAGACAATGGCTGCGGAATCGATGAAAGCGATATCCGCATGGCTTTCGAACGGCACGCGACCAGCAAAATCCGGAAGGACGAGGAACTGAACGCCATTGCCACCCTTGGATTCCGGGGAGAGGCGCTGGCCAGCATTGCCGCGGTAGCGCGTGTGACTCTGATCACCCGGACAGCGGACCGGGATACCGGCCTGAAGGTGATCAACGAGGGAGGCAGCATCGTCTCCGTTGAGGAGCATGCCTGTCCTGTCGGAACCAACATCATCGTGACGGATCTTTTCTTTAATACACCCGTTCGGAAAGGATTCATGAAAAAGCCTTCCGCGGAAGCCGCCGCGGTGAACGAGCTGGTGACGCATCTGATCCTGAGCCGTCCGGACGTCAGCTTCCGGCTGATCAACAGCGGGAAGGTTCTCTGTCAGTCCGCCGGAGACGGACAGCTTTCCTCCGCCGTGCATGCCGTTTTCGGCGGCGCGGCGCTGAAGAGCATGCGGCCGGTGGAAGGACATGAGAGCGGCGTACTGATTCATGGGTTTGTGGGAATCGGGGAACTGGCCCGCGGCAACCGGAATAACGAGTGCTTCTTTATCAACGGACGGATGATGATGAGCACGCTTCTGTCCGCCGCACTGGAAGAAGGCTGCCGGGAACGGGTCATGATCGGAAAATTTCCCGTCTGTGTACTTCATCTGACCCTTCCCTATGAGGCGGTGGACGTGAATGTTCACCCCAATAAGCTGGAGGTTCGGTTCAGGGACGAGGCCGGCGTATCCGGGGCGATGACCGCTCTGGTGCTTGAGGCCCTGCGGGAAAAGGATGCCCTGGAAAAACCGGTGCCCATGCTTCTGCAGGCACAGCCCACGGAAGGAATCGACGAGGCGCCCGTGCGGAATTCCGAAACCGGCGGCGCGCGGATTCCGCAAA
>JAGCBO010000228.1 GCA_017652125.1 Clostridia bacterium
CCCTTGCCCCAGATGTCTTCCAGTTCCTGCCGGTCGATCCCGCCGTTGATCACCATGTGGATGTGGATCCGTTCCCTGGTTCCGTCGTCGTTGCCTTCTATCGTGTAAATGTATTTCAACTCGTCAAGTTTTGACTTTTCCCTTCTCCGCTTCACTGCCCGCAGGAAGTTCTTCACGTCCGCCTGCGCTTTCCCGTATGTCGGCGGTGCTCCCCTGTATGTCAGCGTCAGGTGCAGGTCCCGTTCGTCAAAGTTCCCGTCGATCAGCTGGATCAGCTTCCGCTTGCTCCGTTCCTCGTTGTTCCGCTGCACCCGTTCCGGCGTCAGGTTCCGCTTTGCCGCCCTGGCCCGTCCGGCGGTTTCCCGTCCGAAGATCGGGAAGATCTCCACTTCCAGCCGCGGCCCTGCTTTGATCGTCCGTGTCCGGTATCCCATCTGCCCGACCCGGATCTCCGTCGGCATGTCCCGCCAGTACCCGTCCTGCCATTCCCCGTCCAGCAGGCTTCCGCTTCTTCCCGCGCTTATATCGAACAGGTCCTCAAACTCCCAGCTCATCGGATCCTCCTACCCCGGGAAGGCGTTTGCACCCTTCCCGGACCCTTCCCGCTGCCACCGCCATTTTTTTCTGATTCCTGACGGTGGATTTGTTCATTTGTTAATACTCCATACAAGCCTTGGAATGCGGAACCGATCCCGCGGTTTCCGAAGGCTTGCCCTCCGCCGGTCCTGACAACTTATCCAGGGCGACGACTTTCACGTCCGGTTGTCTGCCGGTTGCTTCTGCTCTCCCCTTCTCACTTGGCGCGTGCTTTTTCATCGCACCGCCAATATTGGCGCGGGCGAGGATTTGAACCTCGCATGACAGGGCATCCGTACCCGGCGGATCCTCCCTATCGATTGCCGGGTGATCGCGTCTTCCATTCCGCCACCGCGCATAACGTTGCGTCTAAGTGTGTAGTGCTTTTTCTTTCCAGAACTCAACCATTGACCGCAGTTCTTTAATCTCGTCATTCTGCTCATTTAACAGTTTCTTCAACTGTTTCCAATCGTCCTCAAGAGCATGGAACATTTTGTCTTTGTGTTCCTGCTCTTGCAGCAGGGCAATGGCATCCTTTTTCATTCTGTCTGTGCAATCATGTCCGTAATACGGGCAACCTCCACATTTGCCAACGCCGCCGAATTTATCTCTGCCGTCATCATGTGAGGTACAATGTTCCAACCCTTTGATAACCTTCTCTCTGTCCATTTCATCACCCCTAACTATGAGTTAAAGCCTCATTTGTGCCGGTCTTTCCCGGCTGTCAGATCGTCTTTCCGATCCGTCAGTTTTATGCTGTGGATCCATTCCGGGTTCCCAGCACCCGGCGGCTGTATTAAGGCTTTCGCCCTGGTGACCGCGGCTGGACTCGAACCAGCGACTTTGAGGATCTGCGATTCCTCCGCTCTTGCCAACTGAGCTACACGGTCATGAATGCCGGATCGCTCCGGCATGTGTTTCTTC
>JAGCBO010000229.1 GCA_017652125.1 Clostridia bacterium
CCCCTGTCCAAGGCCGCCATAGCCACCCTGGTCATCTTCACCTTCATCGGCACCTGGAACGACTATATGGGTCCCATGATTTATCTGACCACCGAAAGCGTCAAGACCATTCAGGTCGGTCTGCGCCGCTTTATTCAGGAAAACTCCAGCGATTATCATCTGATCATGGCCGCCTCCATGGTGTCCCTGATTCCGGTATCGGTGGTCTTCCTGTGCCTGCAGCGCTATTTCATTGAAGGCATTGCCACCAGCGGACTGAAGGGGTAAGCGGCGGTGAAGGCTATGCTGACAGAATACTGGAAAAAAGCGGTTCTCGCCGATCCCCTTCCTCCGCTTGTTCCCTCCGCGGAAGACCGGGCGGCCTGGGAGGGGATTGCCGCCGCCGACCGGGAAGAGCTGCTGAACCGGGCGGCGGAATATGCCCGCCTGCCCTACCCCATGCGGCTGGCCACGGATTTTCTGGCCTTTACCCGGAACGGCAGCCGGAAAGCGGATGAAAACCCCTATTTCTTCCGCCGGCGGAAGCTGTGCCTGTCGGCCCTGGCCTGCTGTCTGGGCCGGACGGAAACGCTGGATGACGTGATCAACGGCATCTGGTGCCTTTGCGAGGAAAGCTCCTGGGTCATCAGCGCCCACCGGATCAATCCGATTCCCGGCGCCCCCTCGCAGAAGGAGCATCCGCTGCCGGATCCGGAGGATCGCTACATCGATCTGTTCGCCGCCCAGACCGGCATGATTCTGACGCTGGTCAAAGGCATGCTGGAAGGACCGCTCCGTCAGGCCGCCCCTGGGCTGACGGAACGCCTGATGCGGGAAATTGACCGCCGCCTGCTTTCCCCGTTTATGGAAAATGACGACTGCTGGTGGATGGGCTTCCGCCGCACGGATCTGAATAACTGGACCCCCTGGATCGTTTCCAATATCATGATCTGCGCGCTGGGGTCCGGTATGAGCCGCCCGGCCCTTTCCGCGCTGCTCGGGCGCGCCTGCGGCATGCTGGACCGGTGGCTGGCGGTCGTTCCGTCGGACGGCGGATGCGACGAAGGCGCCGGATACTGGAATATGGCCGGCGGCGCGCTGCTGGACTGTCTGCAGCTGCTGGAGGAAGCCACCGGCGGAACCATGGCCCTCTGGGAGGAGGAGAAAATCCGGAATATTCTTTCCTTCCCGCTGAAGGCAGAAATCGGAAACGGCTATTTCCTGAATTTTGCGGACTGTGACGCCCGGCCGGTTCTTTCGGGCGAGCGGATTCAGACGGCCGGAGAAAAGACCGGAAACGCGGCCCTTGTCCGGCTGGGTCTGCGGCATCGCGGTCCGCTTCTGGCGGAGCTGGACGATGTGCCCCATCTCTCCCGGCTTCTGCGAAAGCTGTTCCATCCGGCGGAGCCTGTCCCGGATCCCGCTTCCCCCGCGGCGGAAGCCGGCTGGGAAGGCTGGCTGCCGGATCTGCAGGTCCGGATGGTCCGGCGGGGCGGCTGGACCCTGGGCTGCAAGGGCGGCCATAACGGTGAAAACCATAATCATTACGACGTGGGAACCTTCCTGCTCTTCCTGGACGGAGAGCCGGAAATCGTGGATGCCGGCAACATGGTGTATACGGCCAAAACCTTCTCCGAAGACCGGTATACGCTGTGGAATACCCGCTCCGCCTATCATAACGTGCCGCTGATCGGGGATTGCGAGCAGGCGCCCGGCCCCGGATACCGGGCGGAAAACGTAACCTGTCTCCCGGACGGGCTGGCCCTGGAGCTGGCGGGCGCCTATCCCGCGGAAGCCCGGCTTTCCTCCTGTCACCGCACCCTGTCCCTGACCGCGGAAGGGCTGACCGTCACGGACCGGATCGAAACCGCCGTTCCCTGCCTCCCCTCCTGGGTCTTCCTTTTCCGGAACCGGCCGGTCCTGTCCGCTTCCCTGCTGGAAACGGCGAAGCTTCAGCTGCCGCTTCCCTCCGGCTGGAAGGCGGAATGTCAGGAAATCCCCGTCACGGATCCCCGGATGGCCCGCAACTGGCCCGGAAGCCTCTGGCGCGTTCAGATCGCGCCGCCCGGACCGGTCCCCGCGTTGCAGGCCGTCTGGCAGTTCCGGCGCAGAGAGCCGGAAAACCGGTAAATCCGGTTCACCCTACAGAAAAAAAGGAGCGATTGTCATGAACCCGGTCATGAATCACCCGTTGAAAACCCGTCAGGATCTGGTTCAGGCGGCGGTACGGCTGCTGGAGCCGCTGAAGGACTGTCTGACCCCGGCCCACGCGCGCATGATCGTGGGAGAAGGCTCCGCCCATTACAGCGAGGATGTGGCGGGCATGGAAGGCTGGAGCCGGGCGCTCTGGGCGCTGGTTCCCATGCTGATCGGAAAATGTCCGGAAGCGGAACCCTTCTGGGCTCTCTGGAAGGACGGTCTGATCCACGGAACGGATCCGGATCATCCCGAATACTGGGGCAATCTCTTTGATTACGATCAGCGGATGGTCGAAATGGCGGTCATCGGCGTCGGTCTCTCCCTGGCGCCGGAACGCTTCTGGCAGGAGCTGGACGAAAACCAGCGCCAGAATCTGTTCCGGTGGCTGAATCAGATCAACGTCTATGATATGCCGAAAAACAACTGGCGTTTTTTCCGGATCCTCGTCAATATCGGATTCCGGAAGGTCGGCTGTCCCGTGGACGAAAACCGTCTCCGGGAAGACCTGGATATGATGGAAAGCCATTATGTGGGCGACGGATGGTATTTCGATTATCCCACCAAGCGGGATTATTACACCATCTGGGGCTTTCATTTCTACAGCCTGGTTTACTGCGCGGTCATGGACCGGGAAGATCCGGAGCGCTGCGCCCGGATGAAGGAGCGGGCCCGTCTGATGGCTCCCCGCTTCGCCTGCTGGTTTGACCGGGAAGGCCGGGCCCTCCCCTACGGGCGCAGTCTGACCTACCGCTTCTGCCAGAGCAGCTTCTGGGCGGCCATGGCGCTGGCGGATGTGGACTGTGAGTCCGTCCGATGGGGCCAGATGAAGCATCTGCTGCTGTCCAATCTCCGCTGGTGGCTGAGCATGCCCATCTTTGACCGGGGCGGATGCCTGACCGTGGGCTACGGCTATCCGAATCTCTGCGCCGCCGAGGGGTATAACGCGCCCGGCTCTCCTTACTGGGGGCTGAAAACCTTCTTCGCCCTGGCGGTTCCGGAAAGCCATCCCTTCTGGCAGGCGGAGGAGGAAGCCTTTGCGGCGCCGCGGGTCTTCCTGGATGAACAGGTCCGGCTGCTGCTGACCCGGGATGAGGCAAACCGCCAGGTGGTCGCCTATACGGCCGGCAATCATGCCTGGGAGCATATGCACGAAGACGAGAAATATGAGAAATTCGCCTATTCCACCCACTTTGCCTTTTCGGTAACCAAGGAATCCACCACGCTGGTCAAGGGCGCCTATGATTCCATGCTGACCGTCCGGCGCAGGGGAAAGGATCTCTGGCACACGCGCAGCGGGTGCGATGATTTTCATCTCACGGAGCGGGACGTCCGCTTTACCTGGTCTCCCATGGAAGGGGTCCGGATTGAATCCGTCATCCTCCCGCTGGATTCCTGGCATCTGCGGATGCATGTGATCCGGTCGGAGCTTCCGCTGGAGCTGGCGGAAGGCGCCTTCTCCGTCCGCAAGGACTGGGCCGGAGCCCGGCCCTGCGACCGGATCTCCTCCGTACGGATTCAGGATCCGGAAAAGGCGGCCGCTCACGGAGCCTGCGGTTCCTCCGCGATCTTCGCGCTGAAAGGCTACGCCCGGGGAGAAGTCATTCATACGGAACCCAATACGAATCTGATCTGGCCCCGCTGCGTGCTTCCCATGCTGCTGGGTGAGGCGGAGCCCGGGGAAACCGTTCTGCTCTGCGCCGTGTATTCCGATCCGGAGGACCGGATGCCGGAAAAGGTGCCGGAGTCCGTTCTGGCTGCGGCCGCGGCCCTCGAAAGAGAAATACTGGGAGGAAAAGACAAATGACACGCTACGAAGAAGCTTTTGAAAAAGCCAAAGCCAAGTTCCGCCTGAGCGCCGTGAAGGCCGCGGAAGCCGGCATCATCCCCTATAAGAGCGAAAACGGCGAATGGATTTCCTCCCCCTATGACGGAAACAGCTGGTGGACCGGCGGATTCTGGCCCGGGCTGATGTGGCTTTTCTATGCGGAGAGCAAAGAGGAAGCTTTCATGACCGAAGCGCGCAGAACCGAGCGCCTTCTGACGGATGAATTCCGCGTGTTTAATCAGCTGAATCACGATGTCGGATTCATGTATCTGCTTTCCTGCGGGGCGGATTATAAGCTGAC
>JAGCBO010000002.1 GCA_017652125.1 Clostridia bacterium
CCCGACCGCGGAGCGGCCGAACCGCCAGCGGGTGGGCTATGCGCCCGGGCGGATGAGCGAAAGCATTCTCCGGCAGCACCGGGAGGAAGCCCGCGAGGAAACGGGCGCGCCGGCCCGGGAGCCGATCCGGCATACCGTCCGGGAGGGGTCCCGCGGCGTGCCGCCGAAGGATACCCGGGTGCGGGCCTATCCGGAAAACCAGTATCAGACGCCGGACGCCCGGGCCTATCTGGAAAAGGGAAAGAAGAAAAGCAAGCGGCGTCTGCTGCTGGTGATCGCGGGGCTGGTCGTGCTGGCCGCCGGTCTGCTGGCGGCGATCCGCTTTGTGCTGCCGGAGGATCACACGATCCGCCGGACGGTGGCGAAGGTGCTGCCGTTCATGGGGGAAAAGCAGGAGGATCCCATCAGTCTGACCTCCTTCTCCGTTTCCGGCAATCAGGGAACCATGGCGCCGACGGACGTGACCTTCTCCGTGGTGACCGCCAAGGATGTGGAAAGCATCCGGCTGACGGATGAGGAAGGCCGGGCCCTGGAGACCACGCTGGCCCAGGGGGATAATCTCGCGGACAGCGTGTGGATTCTGACCCTGCACCTGAACGACGGCTACGAGGGCTCGGTCCGGCTGCAGGCCAGACGGCAGGGCGGGAAATGGCAGGATACGGATAAAATCGTCCGGCTGTCGGTCGCCTCGCTGCCGGTGGACGGAAAGGGAACGGAACCGGTGAACGCGCTGCCGCTGGCGAAGGAAACGGAAACGCCGGCGCCGACGGAGGAGCCGACCCCGGAACCGGAGGAGACCGTTCCGGCCGCCCTGATCCCCCCGGAGGAGACCGCGGAGGAACCGGTGACCGCGACGGAGCGGCCGGCGCCCACGGAGATTCCGACCCCGACGGAGGCGCCGACGGCCACGCCGGCCCCGACGTCGACCCCGGCGCTGACGGCGGAGGCGGCGGAGGAAGCGGATCCTTCCCTGATCACCACCAATAACGTGTATGTGGGCAGCAAGGTGCAGAAGGAATACAGCCGCGCGGCCAAAGAGCTGATCCGCATGCCCGTGGGGGATGAATACAGCAAAAAGCCCATGGGGGTGCTGACCTTCCGGGGGGATAATTTCCGCCGGAACGCGGCCTGCGGGACCGTCAGCGGCGCGGAAGGGCTGGCGGTCGCCTGGACGGCGGAAACCGGCAGCGTCCGGGGAACCAATACGACCTATTACGGCGTGGGCTGGACCGGCCAGGCGGCCATCGTCAAATGGAGCAAGGAAGTCCGGGAAAAAAGTAATATCGAGGATGACAAGAAGGAAGTCAGCGGGCTGAAGGAAGTGATCGTCGCCGGTCTGGACGGTTCCATCCGCTTCCTGGATCTGGCCGACGGCAGGCTGACCCGCAACAGCATCCGGCTGGGCTACCCCCTGCGGGGATCGCCCAGCGTGCATCCCAGCGGCTTTCCCTATATGAACGTGGGCCAGTTTGCCCGGAAGATGAAGATTAAAACCGGCAAGATCGGCCTGCGTCAGTACAATCTGTATAACCAGAAGGAGCTGGCGCTGATCGACGGGCTGGACGGGAAGATGCACCGGGCCTTCAACAATGTCGGCAGCTTTGAAACCTCTGCCCTGATCGACCGGACTTCGGATACGATGATCACGGCGGGCACCAACGGCATGCTGTATCTGCAGGCGCTGAACAGCGAGTTCGATTATCAGGCCGGGGTTTACAAGATGGCGGCCTCCACGGTGGTGCTCCGGTCCAAGGCCAAGGGGGAAAAGGACGCGCAGACGGCGGTGGAATCCTCCCTGGCGGCCTATGACAGATATGTTTTCTACGCGGATCTGGCGGGCGTGCTCCGCTGCGTGGATACCGATACCCTGAAGCCGGTCTGGGCGGTGCAGACCGGGGACGCGGTGAAGGCCGCGGTGGCGCTGGACATGACGGAGAACCGGCAGCTGAATCTGTATACCGCGAACATGCTGGAAAACCGGAAGAGCGGCAGCGTGCAGATCCGCCGTTTCGACGCGCTTTCCGGAAAGCTGATCTGGACGGCGGAAGTCGGGGTGGCCAAGGGAAAGAAGGAAACGAACGACGTAGGCGCCAAGGCGAGCCCGGTGATCGGCCAGAACCGGCTGGGCGGCCTGGTGTATTTCACGGTGACCGGCCTTTCCGCGGAGGGCAGCACGGCGCTGGGCTTCCGGTCTCCGGTGACCTCGGCGCTGATCGCGCTGGACAAGGAAAGCGGCCGGGTGGCCTGGGCCTACGGCATGCAGCAGCGGAGCGAAAGCTCGCCGGTGGCGGTGTATTCCGAGGATGGGGACGGCTGGCTGATTCAGTGCGACGAAAGCGGCGTGATCCATCTGCTGGAAGGCCTGACCGGCCAGGTGATCAGCACCCTGCAGGTGGACGGCCGGATTGACGCCTCCCCGGCGGTCTATAACGATATGATGGTGATTTCCACCACCGGCAAAGGGGCGACCTATATTTACGGCGTGAAGATCCTGAGCGGCGCAAACGCGGCTCCGGCCCCCGCGCCGGCGGCCCCGGCGGAGAAGGCGGAGCCCGCCGGAGAGGCGCCGGAGGCGGAAGGCATTGATGAGAGGATCCCGGAAGAGGAAGAACCCGATCCGGGAATGCCGGATGAGGAGGAGCCCGGCGAGGACGCGTTCGGAATCGGCTGAGACGAAGGAGGAGTTCGGATGGCAAAGTATCTGGTTGCGCTGGATCAGGGAACCACCAGTTCCCGGGCGGTGATTTTCACGACGGAGGGGCAGACGGTCGCCTCCTTCAACCGGGAATTCCCGCAGCATTATCCGAAGCCCGGCTGGGTGGAGCATGACCCCCGGGATATTCTGGAAAGCCAGATCGGCGCGCTGCGGGAGACGGTCAAGCTCAGCGGAATCGACGTGGCGGAGATCGCGGCGATCGGCATCACCAACCAGCGGGAGACCACCTTTCTCTGGGACCGCCGGACGGGGGAATGCGTCGGCAACGCCATCGTCTGGCAGTGCCGCCGGACCAGCCAGATCGTGGATCAGCTGGTGGCGGACGGCTGCGGCGAAATGATCCGGGAGCGCACCGGGCTGGTGCCGGACGCTTATTTCTCCGGAACCAAGCTGAAATGGATGCTGGATTACTATAACCTGCGGGACCGGGCGGAACGGGGAGAGCTCTGCTTCGGCACGGTGGACAGCTATCTGTGCTGGAACCTGCTGGAGGGCCGCCCCCATGTGACCGACGCGACCAACGCCGGCCGCACCATGCTGTTCAATCTGCATACCCAGGACTGGGATGAGGACCTGCTGAAGCTGATGAACATTCCCCGGGCCTGCCTCCCCGAGGTGGTGGACAGCGCCGGCCCCATCGGCCTGCTGGATCCCGCCATCCTGGGGCGGGCCATCCCGGTGACGGGCATGGCGGGGGATCAGCATGCCAGCCTCTTCGGCCAGGCCTGCCTGAAGGTCGGCGATCTGAAGAACACCTACGGCACCGGCTGCTTTATGCTGATGAATACCGGCGACCGGCCGGTCCGGAGCGAAAACGGCCTGCTGAGCACCATGGCCTGGAGGATCGGCGGAAAGCCCACCTACGCCCTGGAGGGCAGCGTGTTTATGGGCGGGGCGACCATCCAGTGGCTGCGGGACGAGCTGAAGCTGATCACGCATGCCTCCGAAACGGAGGGGATCGCCCGGAGCATTTCCGGCACGGGCGGGGTATATCTGGTTCCGGCCTTTACCGGCCTGGGCGCGCCCTGGTGGGATATGTACAGCCGGGGAACGCTGATCGGGATGACCCGGGGCACCGGAAGGGCGCAGATCATCCGGGCGGCGCTGGAGGCCATCGCCTATCAGAGCGCGGACCTGATGGAAGCGATGAGCCGGGACTGCGGCCGGCGGCCGGAGCGGCTGCAGGTGGACGGCGGCGCCAGCGCCAACGGCTTCCTGATGCAGTTTCAGGCGGATATCAGCAATATTCCGGTCGTGCGTCCCGCGGTGCTGGAAACCACGGCCCTCGGCGCGGCGCTGCTGGCCGGGCTGGGCGCCGGCGTATACGGCAGCATGGAGGAAACCGCCGCCGTGTGGCATCCGGACCTGATTTTCACGCCCCGGATGGATGAAGCCACCCGCCGGCTGGAGCTGAAGGGCTGGCACAGGGCGGTGGAGCGCAGCCTGAACTTCGCGGAGCATTAAAAAAACCGCCGCGGGCGCGGCGGTCGGGACGCGGAGGACAATCCCGGATTTCAGGCTCCGGCGGCCGGAGGCTGCTTCCGGGAGGCGAGCACCTTCAGATAGCTGACAAGATAGATGATCATGGCCAGGATCGCCAGCCCCACGGTGATCCACAGGAAGATCAGATCCAGCTGCGTGCCCCAGTCGGCGAGCTCCTGGTGGAAGAAGGAGAGGATCAGGCTCAGGATGAAGAAGACCTGGGCCGTCTTCCCGGCGTAGTTGGCATAGACGACGACGTCCTTTTTCAGCATGAACAGCCCGCCCAGCAGCATCAGCAGCTCCTTGCAGCAGACGATCAGGATGGCGCTCCAGGGGAAAACCCCGGCCATTCCCTGACAGATCAGGGCGGTCAGCACCATGAGCTTGTCCGCCAGGGGATCGAAGAGCTTGCCGAAGTCGGTGATCTGATTCAGCTTCCGGGCCAGCATCCCGTCCAGCATGTCGGTCAGGCTGGCGATGATGAAGACGGCCAGGGCGAGCTTCCGGTCCGCGTTCCAGAAAAGCCAGACGAAGACCGGGATCAGCGCCAGACGGAGCATGGTCAGGGCGTTGGGAACATTCCACACGTTGGTAAACAGCTTTTTCAGGCGCTCTTTCAAGGAGATCAGCTTCTTTCAGGTTGTCCCGCGGGTTCCCGCGGGCGGAATCGGTACGGATCGCTTTCCGTGCAATATACAATTCGACCCGGCGGGGAAAAATCCTGCCGGAGACGGGGAGGAACCATGAGAGCAGACGGAAGACAGCCTTCGGAAAAACGGCCGGTGACCATCGAGCCGGATTTTGTGCGGACCGCGTACGGCAGCTGCCTGATCGCGACGGGCAATACCCGCGTGATCTGCACCGCCAGCGTGGAGGAGGCCGTGCCGCCCTTCCTGAAGGGGAAGGGCCAGGGATGGGTCACCGCGGAATACGCGATGCTGCCGGCGTCGACGACGGAGCGGAAAAAGCGGGACGGAATCAAAAAGGACGGCCGGGGCGTGGAAATTCAGCGGCTGATCGGCCGCAGCCTCCGGCAGGCCGTGGA
>JAGCBO010000230.1 GCA_017652125.1 Clostridia bacterium
ACTGGCATCTGGCGGACGAGTTCGGCCACCGGGATGTGATGCAGTGCGTACGGAATCTGGTGGGCCTGTATAAGATGTATCCCAGCCTGCACTGCGACAGCAAAAACCCGGCGACCTTCGAATGGGTCAACCGGGGCGACGCGGACCGGAATATCCTGGCCTTTATCCGCCGGAACCCCTGGGATTATAACGGCGCGGTGCTCTGCATTCTGAATCTGTCTCCCGTCACCTATTACGATTACAGTGCCGGCGTTCCATTCGGCGGCCTGTACAAGCGGGTATTCAGCACCTATGACAGCCTGCCCGGGCAGGGGAATCCGGCGGACGGCATCGCGCCGCTGACCGCGGAATGGAACGAATGCGACGGGTATTCCCATCGGATTACCTACAGCCTGCGGCCCTTTGAATGCATCGTGCTGGAATTCCCCCACGGCTGACGGAGTATGTCCGCGGAAATACCGTCTGCTGAGGAACGCTTATACGATCAGGCAGAAACATTCTGGCGCTTCTTTTGCTTACAGGCGTTTCAGCCAGTCTTTCACATTTCGATACACAATTTGATCTGATACCCTTCGATCGGCCCCGTGGTAAAGGATGCATTTCATCTGCCATGAGTGTCGGAGTGTATGAGTGATTTCTGATCGGTGTTTGTGCTTCAGCAGGAAAGGAGAAATAAGGGTTGAAGCGGGAAATTGGAATCGGTGTACAGGATTTTGAAAAGCTGAGGATTCACAACGGCTTTTACGTGGATAAAACTGATTTCATCAGGGATTGGTGGCAGGGAAATGATGATGTGACCCTGATTACCCGTCCCCGACGATTTGGTAAGACCCTGAATATGTCCACGCTGAACTGTTTTTTCTCCAATAAATATGCAAACCGCCCGGAGCTCTTTGAAGGCCTGAAGGTCTGGGAGGATCCGGATATGAGACTGCAGCAGGGAAAATGGCCGGTGATTTTTCTGTCCTTCGCGGGGATTAAGGAAACAACCTATGCCAGTACGATGATCAAAATGAAGAAGGTGCTGGTACAGTTGTTTTCCGCTTATCCCGAATTGTATCAGACAGATAAGCTGGATAAAAATGAACAGATAGCGCTGTACCAGATCAGGGAGGACATGAGAGACGAGGATGCCTCCATGGCCCTGAATCTGCTTACGACATTGCTGGCAAAAATTCATGGAAAAAAAGTCCTGCTATTTCTGGACGAATATGATACGCCGCTGCAGGAAGCATATATCCACGGATACTGGGACGAGCTGGCGGCATTAACGAGAAGCATGTTTAACAATGCTTTTAAGACGAATCCCTTTCTGGAACGGGGGATCATGACGGGAATTACCCGGGTCAGCAAGGAATCCATTTTTTCCGACCTGAACAACCTGGTGGTGGTGACCACGACATCGGAGATGTATGCGACCTCTTTCGGGTTCACGGAAGAAGAAGTTTTTGCTTCCCTGGAGCAACAGGGCTTCGATGAGAAGGCGAGGCAGGAGGTAAAAAACTGGTATGACGGCTTCACGTTCGGCTCCGTGACAGAGATCTATAACCCCTGGTCCGTGACCAATTTCCTGAACACGGGGATATATGACACCTGGTGGGCGAATTCCAGCGGCAACGGACTGATTGGAAAACTGCTGCGCACGGGGGAACCGGAGATCAAGAGTCAGTTTGAAATCCTGCTGAAGGGCGGGAATGTGACGGTGCCGGTGGATGAGCAGATTATCTATAACCAGCTGGATACGAACCCGGACGCTGTGTGGAGCCTGTTGCTGGCGACCGGATACCTGAAAATCGTTCATATGATCTCAAAACTGGAGTCTGCCAGGACAGGGAAAAAGCCATTGTACACCCTGACACTGACCAACCTGGAAGTCCGTCTGATGTTTGTACAGATGGTTCAGGACTGGTTCGCCCAGACCGGCGGTTTGTCCAGATTTGCCAAAGCCATGCTGCTGGGAGATGTGGAGAGTATGGAGGAATATCTGAATGATATCATGATGACCTCCATGAGTTCCTTTGATGGAGGAAAGAACCCAGCTGTCAAGCTGCCGGAAAACTTTTATCACGGTCTGGTACTGGGGCTTTTGGCGGAAAACAGCCGGGAGTATGTGATAACGTCCAACCAGGAAAGCGGTTACGGACGGTATGACGTAGTAATGGAACCGAAAGACACCGGGAAGCCGGTTGCCATCATGGAATTTAAAGTCTTCAATGCCAGAAGGGGCGAGAAGACGCTGGAAGATACGGTTCAGAATGCCCTGAAACAGATAGAAGAAAAACGGTATGAAACGGGACTACTTGCCCGGGGCATTCCGGCTGGGAATATCCTGAAATACGGCTTCGCCTTCCAGGGGAAGGAGTGTCTGATCCGGAAGAAATAGTAATGATATTTTGTGTGATTCTGCGACCCAGCAGCTTGAAGATGAAACTTTATGACACATTAAGCAGTGTATACCGGTATTTTCCTTCAAATCTATTACAGCCCGGGTATGGGCTTGCCCTAAAGCCCGCACCTGTTATTTTCGCCGCAAACGAAAAAACTCCTGTCATTGCGACAGGAGCGAAGGGGTATGGTTAGGATATTTCTCAAACTCCGTCAGGGGATATCATGAGCGCCGGAGTCCGGGGCGTTCCCGGCCCGGATCATTCTGTAGCCGATGCCGACGTGGGTCTGAATAAAGGGCGGGGCATCCCCGGAGACTTCCAGCTTTTTGCGCAGCGTGGCCATAAACACACGCAGAGAAGCCGCGTGATTTTCCCAGGCGGCGCCCCAGACCTGCTGCGTGATGAATTTATGGGTCAGCACTTTTCCGCAGTTGCGGGCCAGCACGCACAGCAGCTTATATTCGATCGGCGTCAGGCGCAGCTCCTTTTCCGAGAGAAAGGCGCAGCCGGCGGCATAATCGATCCGCAGGGGACCGTTGATCATTTCCGACGTTTCCGAGCTGTCGCTCTGCATCTGGTTCAGCCGCCGGATTGTGGCGCGGAGCCGGGCCAGCAGTTCATCCACCGAAAAGGGCTTGATCAGATAATCGTCCGCTCCGGCATCGAGCGCTTCGATCTTGTCGCTGTCGTCGCTGCGGGCGCTGATCACAATGATCGGAAGATTGGACCAGGAACGGATTTTCCGGATCACCTCCACCCCGTCCAGATCCGGAAGGCCCAGATCCAGCAGCATAATATCCGGATTATGGGAGGAGGCCTCCATGATGGCCGTTCCGCCGTTCGGTGCGGTCAGGAAGCGGTAGTCATGAGTTTCCAGGGCGACTGAAATCAGGTTGCGGATGGGCGGATCATCCTCCACGATCAGAATCAGCGGCTTATTCATCCAGGCTCACCTCCGCTTTGGGAAAAGTCAGTTCAAAAACCGTGCCGCGGGGCTCGTTGTCACGGACGGAAATCCTCCCGCCGTGCGCCTTCATAATGGACTGGCACAGGGCGAGCCCCAGTCCCAGCCCTCTGCGGCTGTCGCCGGACAGATTATTGCCGGACCAGAACAGGTCGAATACATGCGGCTTCTGATCCTCCGGGATGCCCGGACCTTCATCCGCGACGGAAACCATCACGTTTCCGCCTTCCTCCCGGGAACCGATTACGATGCCGGTTCCGGCCGGAGCGTATTTGACGGCGTTGTCCAGCAGATTGATGATCACCTGTACGATCAGCCGGGCATCTGCCTGCACGAACAGAAGGGATCCGGGATTCCGAATATCCAGAGTGAAGCCGTCCAGCCGCCGGCCCATGTGGCGCACGGCTTCCGCGATCATATCGTCCATGAGCTCGGGGCTCATGTTCAGCTTCAGGCTTCAGTCCTCCATCCGGCTGGCGGATAACAGATTTTCCACCATGCCGGTCAGCCACTGCGCGTCCGTATAGATATCGCCGTACAGCCGGCGCCGGGTATCGCGGTCCATGCTTTCCCCGCTGGTCAGCAGATTATCTGCGTTGCCCATGATGGAGGTCAGCGGCGTGCGCAGATCGTGGGAAACGGCCCGGAGCAAATTCGCCCGCAGGCGCTCGTTTTCCGCCAGCACCATGGATTCCTCTTTTTCCCGGGCGTTACGGGCGTTTTCCAGGGCCAGGGAGCATTCGCCCACCACGGAGGAAAGCATGCTTTCTTCCGAAGCATCCAGCGGGGAATTATGGATCGCCACGCCCACGACGCCGTAGGTACGGTCCTGTACGCGCATGCTGTAATACAGATAATCGCTCTGAGAATACCGGTCCGTGGTCGCGCCGGCGCGCTTCCGCCGGGCAAAGGCCCATTCCACGGCTTTGCGCTCCTGATCCATGCGATAGGGGGTGGTATCCTCCGCGGCGGGATAGAAGACGGGATCCTCCAGGCTGTCGTCCACCGCCGGATAGACCACCAGACTCCTTTTCAGAAGCTGGGTCAGCTGGCCTGCCAGCACAGAAAGAATTTCTTCCCGGGATTCTGCTCTGGACAGCTGCCGGTCCGTTTCCAGGACGACGCTCACCCTGCGGGCTGTCTGGGCTGACTGCCGGGCGTTCCGCTTCAGGCGGATCGCCTGGGAGCTGATCAGAAAGGCGGCGGCGAACATGACCAGAAAGGTGACCGGATAGCCCGTGCCGTACGCATAGAAGGTAAAGCGCGGCGTGGTGAAAAGCAGGTCAAACAGCAGCACGCTGACCACGGCCCAGATCAGGCTGAAGGCCCGGTGCGACGTGCCGATGGACACCGCCAGCAGCCCCAGCAGATAGATCATGATGATATTGGCATCGGTAAACCCCAGATGGGAAAATAAAAAGCCGATCAGCGTACAGAGACCCAGGGCGGCCAGAAAAATCCCTGTGTCCAGCAGCGTCCGATTCCGGCTGCTTTGCGGCGCCTTCCGGGCGACATACACGCGGGTTCCATGATCGGGAATGATAAAATAATCCAGATCCGGCGCGTAATTGATCAGGCGGTCCGTCAGGGAGCGCCTTCTGCGGAGCAGGCCGCTGACCGTATTGGCCTGGCCCGCCACGATACAGGAAACGCCGGACAGGCGGGCGTATTCGGCGATCTGATACGGCACGTCGTCCCCGATCACCGTTTCGATTTTGGCGCCCAGCTTTTCCGCCAGGTTCATGTTGCTGCGCAGGCGTTTTTTATCGTCGTCCGACATCTGTGCGTAGCCGGGCGTTTCCACGAACAGCGCGGAAAAGCCGCCCTGAAAGGCGGCGGCAATCCGGGCAGCGGCATGGATCACCCTGGCATTGGAAGTCGATGAGGAAAGACAGACCAGAATATGGCTGTTTTGCTGTTTATCCTCGCCGCGGCTCATCCTCTTTCTCCTCTTCTTCCTTCACGTGTTCATCCAGAAACCGATCCAGGCGGGTCACAATCCGGTATCCGCAGAATCCGATGAGCAGGAAGGCGAAAATCAAAAGTACGTCCGTCATGCACCGGTCCCTTCCTTAAGAAAAGCATCTGCATATACGGAAACAATTTCTATATTCGGAAGCATTTCTGGATATCCTTCCATTGGCCGAGAACCAGGATTGTCTGATTCTGTTTTAATTGTGTTTCGCTGGTCACGGCCAGGCTTGGCATGCCTTTGCTTCGGACAGCCAGCAGATTCAGATTAAACTTTTTCCGGATATCCAGCGCACCCACGGTTTTCCCGTCCCATTCCGGCGGGACGGACACATCATAAATGGCGAACTGATCATCCAGGGCGATGTAATCCAGAATATGATCCGTTGTATACCGGATGGCCGTCCATGCCGCCAGCTGTTCCTCCGGATAGACCACCCCGTCCGCGCCGTTATGAAGCAGAAACTGCCGCTGCACATTTCTGGAGGCCCGGGAAATGACCTTTTTCGCGCCGAGTTCCTTCAGATAGGAGGTCACGATCAGGGAGCTCTGGAAGTCATCCCCGATGGCGACAAAGCATACGTCATAGTTATCCACCCCCAGGGAGCGCAGAAAAGTCTTGCTGGTGGCATCCCCGATCTGCGCATATGTGACCAGGGGCAGGGCATCGTTGATTCTCTGCTCGTTTTTATCGATGGCCATCACCTGATGGTGCAGCTCATTCAGCTTTTCGGCAATATGGGTTCCAAATCGCCCCAGACCGATCAGTAACACGGATTTCATGCGTTGTCCTCCTTCAGCCTACTGTGATTTTTTCCAGCGGAAGCGTGCTTTGCGATCCTTTTTTGACCGACTGCGCGGCATAGATCAGCGTCAGACCGCCGACCCTGCCCAGGAACATCAATGTGATCAGAATCAGCCTGGAAGGAACGGAAAGAGAGGGGGTGATTCCCAGGGTGAGCCCTACGGTTCCGATCGCAGAGGCTGTTTCAAACAGGCAGCTGATCAGGGACAGGCCTTCGATCCTGCTGATGATCATGCCGCTGCAGAAGAATAACAGGAGATACATCATCAGGATGGCGACGGCCTGACGAACCGTATCTTCCGCGATCCGCCTGCCCCAGAGGGTCGCATGGTCCTTCCGGCGGAAAACAGCAAAGGCTGCAGTCAGCAGCACTGCCACCGTGGTGGTTTTCATGCCGCCTGCCGTGGAACCGGGGGAACCGCCCACCAGCATGCAGACGATCATCAGCGCCTGACCTGAGTCGCTGAGCCGGTTCAGGTCCATCGTGTTGAAGCCCGCCGTGCGCAGGGTGACAGACTGAAACAGGGCCGGCAGGATGCGCTCCTCCGTCGGAAACTGTTCCGCTTCAAAGAGGAAAAACCACAGGGCCGGCAATAGAATCAGGCAGGCTGAGGTCAGCAGAACCGTCTTGGTCTGCATCCGGTACTGTTTCCAATGGAAGCCATGCTCTTTCACGTCGTTCCATACCAGAAAGCCGATGCCGCCGACGGTGATCAGCAGCATCACGGTGATGTTGACCAGGATATTCTGGCTGAATCCGGTCAGAGATGAAAAGGGTTCCTGCGATCCCATCAGGTCAAAACCCGCGTTGCAGAAGGCGGAGACGGCATGAAAGACCGCATGCCAGATTCCGCTGCCGGCACCGAAGCGGGTGATCATGGAAGGAAGCAGCAGCAGGGCGCCCGCGGCTTCAATACCCAGGGATGTGAGAACGATAAAACGGGTCAGCCGCACAATACCGCCCAGCTGCGGCGCGGAGATGGATTCCTGCATCACGCCGCGCTGCATCAGCCCGATTTTCCGGCCGGAGAGAAAGGCCAGCGAGACGGCGGCCGTTACCACGCCCATGCCCCCGATCTGGATCAGGGCCAGGATGACCGCCTGCCCGAAGGGCGTCCAGAAGGAAGCCGTATCCTGCACGACCAGCCCCGTTACGCAGACCGCGGAGGTCGCGGTGAACAGGCAGTCCAGCCATTCCGCGCTTCCCGCCTTCCGGCTCGCGAAGGGCAGGGAAAGCAGCAGCGTGCCGGTCAGGATCAGCGCGACGAACCCGCAGGCAATGATCCGGAATGTTGTCAGCCGAAACTTTCCAAAGAACCGCACGCTTCTCCCTCCGTCCTTCCGGTAGTGCTTTATTATAGGACGGACCGGATAAGCGCGGTGTTAGAAACTCCGCTGCGCGTATTAAGACCGTGTTAAGAAGGCAAAAAACCGCCGGTACGATCCTGCGATCATACCGGCGGATGTGCCGATGAAAGGGCCGGGAAACCGGATCCGGAAGCGTCAGCCGAGCACATCGGCCACGGACGCTGTGCCCGGATCGAGCTTCAGCATCTTCGCGGCGAAACCGCGGATACACTCCGCGAAGCGCTCCATGCTCCCGAGATCATATTTTTCGGCGTTGTAGTTCAGCCGGACGCCGAAGGCGTCCCGCCCGTCGAGAATCTCGACATCCAGCGAGTTGTTGCCCGCGGCGCCGGGCCGGGGCAGGTTTTCCACGCTGCTGACGATTTCCGCGCTTTCGGGAATATCATACAGATCACCCTGATACAGGAAACAGAGCAGATCCTTTCCGTAATAGGAGCCCTTTTCCTCCCAGTAGGAAACGCTGCCGTGGGAGACGGCGCCGCTGACCTGCCGGCCGATTTCCTCAAAGAGCCGGGCGAGGGACAGCTCCCGCTTCAGGCGCAGGCCGATGGGGAGATCCTTCATGAAATGCCCCACGGAGGCCATGCGCCGGCTGTCGGAACGGCCGTGCCAGGTCCAGGTAAACAGAATATTTTCGGAATCATTGCAGGCCGCCAGCGCCAGCGCCGCCGCGGCCAGATACAGGCCGCCTTTTCCGAGGCCGTATTTTTTCTCCGGGACGGCGGCCTCCTGCCGGGTGAAGGGGAAGGGCAGGAAGAGCTGCGCGTTCGTATTCCCGCCGGATTCATGATCCGGCTTCAGGCAGGTATCCCAGCCGGGACGGTCATAGCGGGAGGCAAAATACTCCATATCCTCCCGGAACCGTTCGGAGGAACGGCTTTCCGCCTCCTCCAGCATCAGCTGATAAGTCCGGTCCGCGCCGGGAGCGAGGCCCACGAAGGCGGCGCCGATGTCCGCCACCAGCTTCATGCCGGAGAACCCGTCGCAGATCACATGATACACATCCAGGAGGACGATATTTTTGCTTTCACCCCGGATCACGCGGCAGCGGAAAAGGGGCTCGCCGTTCAGGGTGAAGGGCCGCACAAAGGCCGCGGCTTCTTTTTCCAGCGCTTCATCCGTCATCTGTTCCACGGGAACGGAGACGGAGCGTTCCGGCCGGTACCGGAGGATCCATTCGCCGTTTTGCCGCTCAATGGTTCCCGTCAGGGCCGGGTGGGCCTGAACGGCCGTCCGGACGGCCGCCGCGATCTTCTCCGGATCCGCTTCCGGCAGCAGGTTGAAACGGAACGGCAGATTCAGCATGCAGGTGCCGGGATACTTCAGGTCCGCCTCCAGCAGGTAGCGCTGCCCGGCGTTCAGCGGAACCCAGGCGGGCGTTTCCGGAGCCTGTTCCGGTTCATCCGCCGCGGCATTGAGCAGGCCGGCAATCCGGCGGACGGTCCGGCCCTCATAGATGGCCTGCACCGTGAGCCGGGGAAGGCCGCAGGCGGTCACAACCTCGATGGCCCGGAGGGAATCCCCGCCGAGGAGGAAGAAGTCGTCATCAATCCCGATCCGGCGGCCGCTGACATCCAGCACGCCGGCAAAGGCATCGCGGAGCTTCTGCTGGAGGCTGTCCTCCGGATCGGCATAGGGGGCGAAGAGCAGGTCCTCATCCGGTTCCGGAAGCGCCAGCTTGTTCACCTTGCCGTTCTGGTTCAGCGGGATTTCGTCAATCGCCATATAGCAGGAAGGGATCATATACAGGGGCAGGAGGGGCCGGAGCTTTTCCGCCATCTCCGCCGGGTCGAGCTTCCGGCCGGTTTTGTGATAGGCGCACAGATACCGGCTTCCGCCCCGCTCCCAGGCCTTGACCGCGGCGAAATCCGTATGGAGCACCTCCCGGACCGCGAATTCCACTTCCGCGGGCTCGATGCGGTTTCCGTTGATTTTCACCATATCGTCCACCCGGCCCAGCAGGGTGTAGTTGCCGCGCTCATCCCGGACCAGATAATCGCCGGCCCTGAAATAGGGGACGCCGTCCACCTGGACGAAATAATCCCGGGTTTGGTCGTGCAGGTATCCCCGGAAATAGGGCAGGCGGATATACAGCACGCCCTCGTCCGGATTCTTCCTGCCGTTTTCATCCAGCAGCACCATCTGGGTGTTTTCATCCGGGGTGCCGATCGGCGTGTTTTTATAGGGCTTATCGATATCAAAGAAGAAGGGCAGGTAGGAGAACTCCGTGGGGCCGTAGGCGTTCATCATCGGGTAATGGTCGAAATACAGATCCACGGCGACCTCGCCCGTCACATGCAGCACCTTGAGTTTCATTCCGCCCGCGTGCTCCAGCGCCTTGACCAGGGTCGGCGGCATGCAGGAGCCCTGAATCTCATGCTTCGCGAAGTATTCCAGCAGGCCCGCGGGATTCCGCACCAGCGGGAGGGGGATCAGATGGAGCGTATTGCCGGAGCTGAGAATGCCGCACATCAGATAGATGCCGCCGATAAAGGCTTCCGGCGCGATATTGGCATAGTTCAGCGGGACATAGCGGCAGATCGCGCGCCAGGTCGAGGCGACGATATAGTCGTAGACCCCGTATTCCTCCAGCACGCCCTTGGCTTTGCCGGTGCTGCCGGAGGTGTAATAGAGGAACGCCAGATCGTGGGGATCCGGATCCGCCCAGCTTTCCACGGGCAGGGGTTCCTCCTCCATGGCCTTTCCGAAGGCCTCCTCATCCACCGTCAGCAGGGCGCCGCTGTCCCTGATGATGAATTCGATCCGCTCCGCGCCCATCATTTCCTCGACGCCGACCCAGGCCGTGCCGATGATCATGGCGGCCAGGCGGCAGGTGACATAATGCAGGCCGCGGGGAACCCGGATGGCGAAGATCTTTTCCCGGCCGAGGCCCTGCTTCAGAAGCCAGGAAGCGAGCCTCGCGGACATATCCATCAGCGTCGCGTAGTCTGTGGCGCGCTCGCCCCCCTGATCGACGACCGCGATCTTCTGCGGGGTATTCAGCGCGTGGGTCCGGATGTCATTCAGCATTTTCAGCATGGCAACATTTCCTTTCTGCTCTGTTTCGGTCTGTGCCGGACGGACAAAGGCCCGCCGGATTTTTCAATTGCATATTTTATCATCAAAACAGACGGGTGACAAGGGAAAGCGGAAGTCCAGAAAAACGCGGTTATAGCCGGTGGTGATGAGATAGAGCCTGCTCTCCTGGTGATTCATCAGGCGGCTGAGCACATAGCTGCCGATTCCGTTGATCCTCATGTTCGGATCCGTGCTGTTCAGAATTTCGCCGTTGTCCCGCTCAATCAGCCGCACAGAATCCGCGCCGAACAGCAGGGTGATCTCCACATGGGGAGGCCTCCTGCGCTTCCGGTTAATTTCCCAGGCGTTCATGACAATTTCCTCGGTGAAGAGCGACGCGTGGGCGGCGGTCTCTTTTCGGTGGCCGTGATTCAGAATCTCTTCGTTCACGAGGATGGAAAGCCGGGAAGCGCTTTCGGGCGCCAGCAGCTCATCCATGACGACGATTTCGCGGTCCTCCGTCATCTCCATCAGGTGCGGGAAGCTCTTTCTGCCATAGCGAAGCCGGATCCAGAGGCAGGTGAGGAGGAAGGCCAGCAGCGGCGCGACGGCAAAGGCCGCCCACATGGCGTCCTCTCCCATCAGCAGGGAGCCCAGGAGGGGAAGCAGGGTATAGAACAGGCCGTCCTTAAGCACGATGATCCCGACGGACAGCCGGATATGGTCCGTCAGCAGGTAGTAGGAGGTCAGCAGGGACAGCACGCTGCAGAAAACCAGCCCGAAGGAAACGATGCGCAGGGCGCGGACGGCGTCGGCCAGCTGGGGCCCGCCGGTGATGCCAAAGAGCGCGCAGAACGGCCGGGCGAAGGCAAAGACCAGCACGTTCGCGGCCAGCCCTTCGAGGACCGCCGTCTTCATGGCGTCGCGGATCAGGCGGCGGACCATTTTCCGGTTCTCTTCGCCCAGATAGGTCTGCAGCAGGGGCTGGGCGGCCATGCCGACCCCATCCAGCACGATTCCGAACTCCAGCAGGCCGACGACCACCGCCAGCGTGATTTCCCCCGCCTGGCCGTAGCGGCCGGACACATGGCCGATCAGGACGTAGTCCATCACGGCCCAGCAGATATAGATCGCCGCGTCCACCACGCTGTAGCGCATGATCCGTCCGGTATCGGCGAAGGAGAAACGCGGGACAAAATGCAGGGTGCTGCTTTTCAGAAAGAAGTGGCGGCAGACCGCCAGGATGCCGAGAAAATTCCCGATGATCGTGCCGAGGATGATGCCGGCCATCCCATAAGACCGGGCCAGAAGAACGGAAAAAAACAGGTTGCTTCCGATCTGGACGATATAGGAAAAGGTGGTGCTTTTTTCATCGCCGTCGGTGTAAACCAGCTTGGTCAGATAGGAGTTCAGAATGGCGAGGACGGCGTTCAGCGGCGTCCAGCGGTAATAGGCGGAGGCCAGTTCCAGAATTTCGCCGTCGAGATGGTCCGCTTCGAAATATTCGTTCCGGAAGGCCAGGAGCAGCACCGCGGTGAGAACGGAGATCCCCACGTTTAACACCAGGCCCAGGCTGAAGATTTCATCCGCGCGGCTCTTGCGCATGGCGCCGATCTCTCGGCTGTAAACGATGCCCGTGCCGATGGAAA
The DNA here is from genome assembly GCA_017652125.1 of Clostridia bacterium. Taxonomy (GTDB): domain Bacteria; phylum Bacillota; class Clostridia; order Christensenellales; family Aristaeellaceae; genus Aristaeella. The sequence continues at coordinate 12,163 of JAGCBO010000230.1, forward strand.
AGATGGAGGCGGAAAAGGTGATCAGCCCCGTGACCGGCGTGACCGCGTTGATCGCCGCGACACCCTTCGGGCCGACGAACATGCCCGCGACGATGGTATCGCACAGCAGCATGATATACGTCACCGAAAGGGTGAGCGTGCTGGTAAGCAGCATGGAACGGAACTTCATCTCGCAGAAACCGGCCTTTTGCATGCGTCCGCTCGCCTCCTTCCTGCCGGATTATACCTTCTGAGAAAGGAAATGGCAAGAGCGGCGCGCGGCGGCTCCGGAACGGAAACCCGGGGCAAAATCAGGACAGGGCGGCGCGGATGAAGCCGAGGAAGAGGGGATGGGGCTTGTTCGGACGGCTTTTGAACTCCGGATGGAACTGGACACCCACGAAGAAGGCTTCCCCGGGAATCTCCACCGTTTCCACCAGGCGGCCGTCGGGGGAGAGGCCGGAGAGACAGAGTCCCGCTCCGGTCAGCTGATCCCGGTAATCGTTGGCGAACTCATAGCGGTGGCGGTGGCGCTCGCTGATCTCCGTGCGGCCGTAGCAGCCGGCGATCACAGAGCCTTCCCGCAGGACACAGGGATAGCGGCCCAGCCGCAGGGTTCCGCCCTTATCGATCTCCTCGCTCTGGCCGGGCATGAAATCAATCACCCGGTACGGGGCGTTTTCATTAAATTCCCGGGAATCAGCCCCGGTCAGACCGGCGGCGTTCCGCGCAAATTCAATGACGGCCACCTGCATGCCCAGGCAGATACCGAAATAGGGCAGGTGGTGCTCCCGGGCATAGCGGGCGGCCAGAATCATGCCCTCGATTCCCCGGGATCCGAAACCGCCGGGAACGATGATGCCCTGCAGGGAGCCGAGAACCTGGTCTGCGTTTTTCTCCGTGATCCACTCGGAATCAATCCATTCGATTTCCACCTTCACATCCTGGGCATAGCCGGCGTGGCGCAGCGCCTCGGCGACGGAGAGGTAGGCGTCGTGCAGCTGGACGTATTTTCCCACCAGACCGATGACGACGCGCCGGGTCTGATGGCCGATGCGATCCACCAGGGCTTCCCACTCCGACAGATCCGGATCCCGGGTTTCCAGTCCCAGCTCCCGGCAGGCGACCGCCGCGAGGCCGGCCTTTTCCAGCATCAGGGGCGCGGCATAAAGGGTCGGCAGCGTGGTGTTTTCAATGACGCAGTCTTCCTTCACATTGCAGAAATGGGCGATTTTCGAAAAGATGGAAGTGTCCGTGATCTTTTCATCGGCCCGGAGCACGATGATATTCGGACTGATGCCCATGCCCTGCAGCTCCTTGACGCTGTGCTGGGTGGGCTTGGACTTGTGTTCGCCGCTGGCCTTCAGATAGGGAACCAGCGTGACGTGGATATACAGGGCGTTTTCCCGTCCCGCCTCCAGTCCCACCTGGCGGATGGCCTCGATGAAGGGCTGGGATTCAATATCGCCGATGGTGCCGCCGATTTCGGTAATCACCACATCGGCGTCGGTTTTTTCCCCGACCCGGTAGATAAAGCGCTTGATCTCGTCGGTGATATGCGGAATGGTCTGCACCGTGCTGCCCAGATAGCCGCCCTGCCGCTCCTTATGGATCACGTTGGAATACACCTTGCCGGTGGTCAGGTTGGAATACTTGTTCAGATCCTCGTCGATGAAGCGCTCATAATGCCCCAGATCCAGATCGGTTTCCGCCCCGTCTTCCGTGACATAGACCTCGCCGTGCTGATAGGGGCTCATGGTGCCGGGATCCGCGTTGATATACGGATCCAGCTTCTGGGCCGCGACCTTCAGCCCTCTGGCTTTGAGCAGCCGGCCCAGGGAAGCGGCCGTGATGCCTTTGCCCAGGCCCGATACGACTCCGCCGGTTACAAAAATATACTTTGTCATCCGTCCCCATCCTTCCCGCTTAGAGGTCGATCGCGTCAGCCTGCGGCGCCGCGTCCGTCAGCATGGGGCGTACCAGGTCCAGAAACCGGGAAACCTGTTCGCCGCAGCGTCCGGTAAAGTTTTTCGGATCCAGAAGAGCTTCCATTTCCGCCAGGGTGAGGCCGAAGCGCTGCTCGGCGGCCAGCCGGGGCAGCAGATCGCAGTCCTCGCCGTTTTTCATCCGGGCGGTGGCTTCCATGGAGCAGCGGCGGATGATCTCATGCAGCTCCTGGCGGTCGCCGCCCTTTTTGACTGCCTCCATCAGCAGGTTTTCCGTCGCGATGAAGGGCAGGTATTCCCGCAGGGTTTTATCCACGATTTTTTCGTTCACCCGCAGGCCGCCGGCCACGTTCCGCACCAGGCGCAGCACCGCGTCGGCGCAGAGGAAACCTTCTGGCAGGGAGATCCGGCGGTTGGCGCTGTCGTCCAGCGTGCGCTCCATCCACTGGGCGGAGGCGGTCAGGGGCGCGTTCAGCGCGTCTGCCATCATATAACGGCTCAGGGAACAGATCCGCTCGCAGCGCATGGGATTCCGCTTGTAGGCCATGGCGGAAGAGCCGATCTGATTTTCCTCAAAGGGTTCCTCCACCTGACGGTCGTGCTGCAGAAGCCGGAGATCCGTGGCCATGCGGCAGGCGCTCTGGGCGATGGAGGACAGGGCGTTCAGAATCCGGCTGTCGGTTTTGCGCGGATAGGTCTGGCCGCAGACCTCATAGCAGGCGTCAAAGCCGAAAGAGGCCGCCAGGGCCCGGTTCAGGGCGTCGATTTTCGCGCCGTCCCCGCCGAACAGGCTCATGAAGCTGGCCTCCGTGCCGGTGGTGCCCCGGCAGCCGAGGAAGCGGATGTTCTCCAGGGCGAAATCCACCTCCCGTACATCGCTCAGGAAATCCTGCATCCACAGCGTCGCCCTTTTGCCGAGGGTCACCGGCTGGGCCGGCTGATAATGCGTATACCCGAGGGCGGGGAGATCCTTATATTTATCCGCGAAGCGGGCCAGCGCGTCCAGCACGCCCAGCAGCTCTTTCCGCAGATACCGCAGGGCGTCCCGATACAGAATCAGGTCGGCGTTATCCGTCACATAGCAGCTGGTGGCACCCAGATGCAGGATGCCCGCCGCTTCGGGAGCGACCTGGCCATAGGCGTAGATATGGGCCATAACGTCGTGGCGGACTTCCTTCTCCCGCCGGCGCACGCAGTCGTAATCGATATCCTCCTGATGCGCTTCCAGCGCGGCCACCTGTTCCTCCGTGATGGGCAGGCCCAGGTTCCGCTCCTCCCGGGCCAGCGCGGTCCAGAGCTTCCGCCAGGTCCGGTACCGGGAATCAGCGGAAAAGAGCTGCAGCATAAAGTCCGAGGCATACCGGGAGGACAGGGGTGATTCATATCGGTCGGTCATTTTTCTTCCCTCCGCGTTTCCCGGATGATGATCCGGTCCCGTTCCGCGCCCACTGAGATATAGACGATCGGGCAGCCGATGGCTTTTTCAATCAGGGTGACATAGTCCCTGGCGGCCTGCGGCAGATCCTCCCAGCGGCGCACGCCGGAGATGTCGCATTGCCAGCCCTCCGCGTATTCGATGACCGGCTCCGCGGCGTTCAGCTCCGTGGGGAAGGGGAAATCGTCGGTTTCCTCTCCGTTCACCCGGTAGCGGACGCAGACCGGGATGGTTTTCCAGGCGCTGAGCACATCCAGCTTGGTCAGGGCGATGGCGGTCGCTCCCTGCATCTCCGTGCCGTAGCGGGTGGCCACCAGATCGATGGGCCCGACACGGCGGGGCCTGCCCGTTTTCGCTCCGTATTCCGCGCCGGCCTCCCGGAGCTTTTCCGCCTCCTCCCCGAAAAGCTCGCAGACGAAGGGCCCTTCGCCCACGCAGGTGGAATAGGCCTTGACCACGCCGATCACTTCCTCCGTCCGCAGGGACGGCAGGCCGGCGCCGATCGGGGCGTAGGCCGCCAGCGTATTGGAGGAGGTCGTGTAGGGGCAGATTCCGTAATCCAGATCCCGCAGGGCGCCCAGCTGTGCCTCGAAGAGCATACGCTTTCCATCGGCGCGGGCCTGCTTCAGATAGCGCCCCGTATCGCAGACAAAGGGCTTCACGGCCTCGCCCCATTCTCCCAGCCATGCCTCCAGCTGCTCCAGGGTGACCGGCGGCGCGCCGTAGACCCGGGTCAGCGTCAGATTTTTCCACTCCAGCAGATCCCGCAGATGAGCGCGCAGCTCCTCCGGATGGAAGAGCTCGCCGGCCAGCACCGTCTTCTTCTGATACTTGTCCGAATAGAAGGGAGCGATGCCCTGCTTCGTGGATCCGTACTGCTTATCGGCCAGCCGCGCCTCCTCCAGCGCGTCCAGATCCCGGTGCCACGGCAGCAGCAGGGAGGCCCGGTCGCTGATTTTCAGATTCTCCGGGGTGACGGGAACGCCCCGGGAGACGACCTCCCGGATTTCCCGGATCAGGTTTTCCGGATCCAGGGCGACCCCGTTTCCCAGCACGTTGACAACGCCCTTATGAAAGATGCCGGAGGGGAGCAGATGGAGGGCGAACTTTCCCTGATCATTGATGACCGTGTGGCCGGCATTTCCGCCGCCCTGATAGCGGATCACGATATCAAAGTTTTCCGTCAGCAGATCCACGATTCGGCCCTTGCCTTCATCGCCCCAGTTGATTCCGACGATCGCACAGTTTTTCATGAAAAAAATGCCCCTTTGCTTCATCATTAATTTCGGGATGCTTCAGGTTTCCGGCGCTTTTATTCCACGGTTACGCTCTTGGCCAGATTGCGGGGTTTATCCACGTCCAGCCCGCGGTTGACGCTGGTGTAATATCCCAGCAGCTGCAGCGGGACGATGGCCACGGAGGCGATGAAATGCTCATCGGTTTTCGGCACATAGACGGTGAAATTCACCGAATCCTCCACGGAGAAGTTGCCGTTGGTGGTCAGCCCCATCAGATAGGCGCCGCGGCTCTTGCATTCCAGCATATTGCTCAGGGTCTTTTCGAACAGGCTGCCCTGGGTCAGCACCCCGATGACCAGGGTGTTATGCTCGATCAGGCTGATGGTGCCGTGCTTCAGCTCGCCCGCGGCATAGGCTTCCGAATGGATGTAGCTGATTTCCTTCATCTTCAGGCTGCCTTCCAGGCTGATGGCGTAATCCAGGCCCCGGCCGATGAAGAAGATATCGTGGGTGTTGACGATCTTGGAGGAGAACCACTGGAGCCGCTGCTTTTCCTCCAGCACCCGGCTGATCTGATCCGGGATCGCCTGCAGCGCCGTGATCAGCTCTGCGCATTTTTCCTCCGTGATTGCGCCGCGCACCAGCGCCAGGCGCACCGCCAGCGCGTCCATGGCGATCAGCTGGGCGCTGTAGGCCTTGGTGGTCGCCACGGCGATCTCCGGCCCGGCGAGGGTATAGAGCGTATGATCCGCTTCCCGGGCGATGGTGGAGCCGATCACGTTGACCACCGCCAGGGTGAGCGCGCCCCGCTCCTTCGCGACCCGCAGGGCGGCCAGACTGTCCGCCGTTTCGCCGCTCTGGGAGATGACGATTACCAGGGTGTCCGGGGAAGAGGGAATACGGCGGTAGCGGTATTCACTGGCCAGCTCCACCCGCACCGGGAGACCGGCGAGGTCCTCAATCACATACTGGGCGGCCACGCTGACGTGCCAGGCGGAGCCGCAGGCCACCATGTCGATGCGGCGGATGCTCCGGAGAATATCGTCCGTCAGCCCGGCGCCGGACAGATCAACGGCTCCGTCCCGGATCAGGCTGTTCAGCGTATCCCGGACGGCCCGGGGCTGCTCATGAATTTCCTTGAGCATGAAATGCTCATAGCCATCTTTCTCCGCGGCGGCGGTATCCCAGGTGATCTCCGTCAGGGGGAGCTGCACCTCGTCGCCGTTCAGGTCGTAGAACAGGACTTCGCCGGGGCGGATCCGGCCGACCTGGAGATTGTCGATATAATACACCTGACGGGTGAATTTCAGGATCGCCGGCACATCGGAGGCCAGGAAGGAGGAACCCTCTGTCGTGCCGATCACGAGAGGGAGTCCTTCCGGGCCACAAAGATCTCATCGGGAAAGTCCCGGAACATCAGGGCCAGGGCATAGCTGCCGCGCACCCGGACCATGGTCCGGGTGATCGCGTCCACCGGGCCGATTTTATACTTTTTATAATAGTAATCCACCAGCTTGACGGCGACTTCCGTATCCGTATCGCTGTAAAACGTGTAGCCGTGGCGCAGCAGCTTTTCCTTCAGCTCCGTGAAGTTTTCGATGATGCCGTTATGCACGCCCACCACGTCGCTTTCCACCGGGCCGGAACCGGAACCGGAGCAGTTGCCGCTGACATGGGGGTGGGCATTGACCATGCTGGGATCCCCATGGGTGGCCCAGCGGGTATGGCCGATGCCGCAGGCGCCGGGCAGGGCCCGCCCCTGATCTGTCTTGTCCGCCAGGTGATACAGCTTGCCCAGCGCCTTGACCACTTCGGCGGGGGCGCTTCCGTCCCGCACGGCCAGTCCGGCGGAGTCATAGCCCCGGTATTCCAGCCGGGACAGCCCGTCCAGCAGAATGGGAGCCGCCTGATCGCGGCCCGTATATCCGACGATTCCACACATGGTTCATCCCTCCGGCAAATGAAGAAGGCAAAGGGATCCTTGTACATGACGCCTTTGCCTTGCCTGTGGTGATCATACCACGATATGAAACTGATGTCAATACGTTATAATACATCCTACACGGAGCGTCAGATACGGAAGAGGCGGCTGCCGGACCCGGCTCAAAGCGGAATGTTTTTACCGGGTCAGCAGCATCCGGTCGTTGGACAGTTCCCGGCCGCTGACTTTTTCAAACTGGGCGAGCAGGTCTTCCACGGTCATATGCCGCTTTTGCTCCGCGTCCAGATCCAGAATCGTGTTTCCCTCATGCATCATGATCGTCCGGTTGCCCAGGGCCAGGGCGTCCTTCATATTATGGGTAACCATGAGGGCGGTCAGACCGTTTTCCTGAATCAGCTGATTGGTCAGACGCAGGACCTTTTCGGCCGTTTTGGGGTCCAGGGCGGCGGTATGCTCGTCCAGCAGGAGCAGCTCGGGCTTTTTCAGCGTGGCCATCAGCAGGGTCAGCGCCTGACGCTGGCCGCCGGAGAGCAGACCGACCCTGCTCCCCATGCGGTTTTCCAGCCCAAGCTCCAGGGAGGCCAGCTTTTCCCGATACAGGGCGCGTTCCCGGGAGGAGATGCCCCACCGGAGGCCGCGCTTCTGCCCGCGCCGGATGGCCAGAGCCAGGTTTTCCTCAATATTCATGGATGCGGCCGTACCGGTCATCGGATCCTGAAAGACCCGGCCCAGGAATATGGCGCGACGGTGCTCCGGCAGATGGGTGATCTCCCGGCCGTTGAGGGAAATGTCGCCGCTGTCCACCGGAAAGGTGCCGGCGATGGCATTCAGCATGGTGCTCTTGCCGGCGCCGTTGCCGCCGATGACGGTGACGAAATCCCCCTTGTGCAGCGTCAGGGTGATACCGGACAGCGCCGTTTTCTGCATGGTGGTTCCCGGGTTGAAGGTTTTCTGCACATTCCGGAGAATCAGCATATCCGGTTCAGTCACAATTTCTCCCCTCCCTTCGTCCTCCTGATGCGAACCTGTGTTTTCCAGTGAGGCGCAGCCAGGAAGAGGGCCACCACCAGGGCGGTCAGGAGCTTCAGGTCATCCGTATTCAGGCCGAGCCAGAGCACGATCTGGATCACGAGATAATAAATGATCGCGCCGATCGATACGGCCAGCAGCTTCAGGGCAAAATTGCGGAACAGTTTGCCGAAAATCACTTCTCCGATAATGACGGCGGCCAGGCCGATTACGATGGCGCCGCGCCCCATGGATACGTCCGAGAAGCCCTGATACTGGGCCATCAGCGCGCCGCAGAAAGCCACGATGCCGTTGCTGATCATCAGGCCGGTCAGCTTGCCGGAATTGGTATTGATGCCCTGAGCGCGGGCCATCTGCGGATTTGCTCCGACGGCGCGCAGGCCGCAGCCGTATTCCGTTCCGAAAAACCAGTACATGAGGCCGATCAGCACAGCGGTGATCAGCAGCATCAGCCAGATCGGGTTTTCCAGGGTGAAGCTGCCCACATTCCGCAGGGAAACCAGCATGTTCTTATACTTGTTGATGCTCAGGGGAACGTTGGCCCGGGACCCCAGATCCGTACCGATGCCCTGGATCCGAAGGTTGACGGAGTAGAGCGCGAGCTGGGTCAGGATACCGGCGAGGATGGCGGGAATGCCCATGACCGTGTGAAAAACGCCGGTGACAGCGCCGGCCGCCATACCGGCCAGGAAGGCGATCAGCGCCGCCAGCCACGGATGAACGCCCTGTGTGATCAGGATGGCCGCAACCGCGCCTCCGGTGGCAATGGAACCGTCCACCGTCAGATCCGCGATATCCAGAATGCGGAAAGTGATATAAACCCCGATCGCCATAACGCCCCAGATCAGACCCTGGGCGACGGCGCCCGGCAGTTGATTCAGCAATTGCGCGAAGTTCAAGGATGTTCCTCCCTTATTCGATGGGCAGATAGCCTTCCGGAATGGTGATGTTCAGCGCCGCCGCGTTGGCCGCGTTGTACTTCTTCGTAAACTGCGGCGCATAGGCGATGGGCATGGAGGCGATATCGGCGCCGTTCACCAGAATGTCATAGGCCATTTCACCGGTCTTATAACCGATGTCATAATAGCTGATGGTCAGCGTCGCGACGCCGCAGCCGGAGCAGATGCCTTCCTCTCCGACGACTACCGGAACTCCCGCCGGGAGCACGATATTGGCGATGGCTTCCGTATTACCCGCGGCGGTATTATCGGTGGGAATATAGAGCACATCGCATTCGGTGGAGGACTGAACGACGGAGGCCAGATCGTTGGAATCATTGAAGCCGTAACGCCGGCATTCATATCCCATATCTTTCAGATACCCTTCGATGGTCTTGATCTGGAAGATCGAATTGGGTTCAGCGCTGCAGTAGATCAGGCCAACGGTTTTGGCGTTCGGGAAGAGCTCCTGAATCATGGCCGCCTGGCCGTCGAGAGGAGCCAGATCGCTGGTGCCGGAGACGTTGATGCCGGTGGCGCCTTCCGGGGTCAGCTCGATTTCCATGGCGGATTCATAATTGGTAATAGAGGTGGCGAGAACCGGAATATCCGCCGTGGCGGTGGCGCAGGCCAGCATGGCCGGCGTCGCGTTGGCCATGATCAGATCCACCTGGTGAGAGACCAGCTGGCTCGCAATCTGCGCGCAGTTGTTGGAATCGCCGGAAGCGTTGCCTTCCTCGAAGACGACCTTGTCCCCCAGCTTTTCGGTCAGGGCATCCTTGAAGCCCTGGGTGGCCTGGTCCAGCGCGGGATGCTGAATCAGCTGCAGGATTCCGACGGTAAAGGTTTTCTCCTCAGCGGACGCGCTGAGGCAGCTGCCGAGAATCAGGGTCAGAGCCATCAACAGGGAAACGAGGGTCTTGATGCCGGACTTTCTCATGGTGGATCCTCCTTATCATTTCTGAAATCTTTATCTTTCTCCCGTACGGGAAAAAAGCGGAAATAAAAAACCTTCGGAACGGTCCGAAGGGCGATGCGGCAGGTGTGGATCAAGCGGCTCGCCCTGGTCATCGCTTTTGCGGTATTATAAAATCGGAATCATTGATTGTCAATCAGAGGAACGCCGGAAATACAGACAGAAAACATCCGGCTGCTTCCGGGGTTTGTTCCGGAAGCAGCCGGAGCGACGTCTGTTTCGCAGACAGCATCGTGGAAAACTTTCAGAAGGTTTCGCTTATTCCTCGGACTGGAGGGCGTCATAACCTTCTTCGCCCGTGCGGACGCGGATCACGTTCTCCACATCCTGCACAAAGATCTTGCCGTCGCCGATGTGGCCGGTATACAGCACGCTGCGGGCTGTTTCGACGACCTGGCTGACCGGCACCTTCGTCACAACGATATCCACCTGCACCTTCGGCAGCAGCGTGACCTCAACCGGCGTGCCGCGGTAATACTCAGGCTTGCCCTTCTGCATGCCGTAGCCCAGAACATTGGTCACGGTCATACCGGTGATGCCGATTTTGTTCATTGCCTGCTTCAGGTTTTCCAGGCTGGCCGGCCGGCA
>JAGCBO010000231.1 GCA_017652125.1 Clostridia bacterium
TGGGACGGTTCCCGATGACTTACATTTGAATACCGCAGAGAGGGGAACGAGGAGGATGTGGAAACGAATGATTACGCAGGCAGAAAGCATCATAAAACGGATTACCGTAAAAGAATCTGAGAAACAGACCGGCGGGGATGCGGAAAAGAAAGAAAGCAGCGAGCTGAACGAGCTCAGCATGGATCAGATGGAAAGCGTTTCGGGCGGGAATGAATCCGGGCGCAAATGGCACGTTGAGCTGATGTCTTAAAAGCTTTCCCGGGAATCAGGGCCGGAACGGTTCGCCCGTCCCTATCCGGAACAGGAGCTGGATTAGCAACAGCAAACAGAAATCAGCAACTCATCGCTGTTTTCAGGACTGAGAAAAAGGAAAACAGGGCTTATTTCGCGTCTCAGGGAGACAGGGAGTGATTCTCTGCCTCATTTGTGGTTTTCATCTCAGGATATCCCTGCCTTTGGATGAAAACAGGCGTATCTGCTGTCTTTGTTTACACAGACGGCGCGAAGCAGTCTGACGACCTGACCCCGCTTTGCGTGAAGCAAGAGGGAAAGAAATAATAGATCAATAACAAGGAGGCGAAATTCCATGGCCGAAGAGAATTCCAGGGTATTCAGCGATTTTGACAGCTTTCTTTTCCATCAGGGTACGAGCTATGAGATCTATCAGAAAATGGGCGCGCATCTGACGGAGGAGGGGGGCGTCTCCGGAACCCGCTTCACGGTCTGGGCGCCGAACGCGCGGTATGTTTCCGTGATCTGCGCCAAAACCGGCTGGGAAAACGAGCAGTGGATGAACCGCAGCATGTGGGATCAGGGCGTGTGGGAATGCTTCCTGCCCGGAGTCGGGGCGGGAGACGCCTACCGCTATGTGATCACCGGGGCGGATGGGGTGAAGCGGTATAAATCCGATCCCTATTCCTTCTGGTTCGAGAAGCGGCCCAATAACGCTTCCATCGTCATGCCGCTGGATTCCTACGAGTGGCATGACGGGGAGTACCAGAGCCGGCGGGACAATACGAAGGTGCTGGATAAGCCCATGGCCATCTATGAGGTTCACCTGGGATCCTGGAAGAAGGGATATCAGGGGGACTGGGATGAGGACGGCTTCCTGAACTACACCCAGCTGGCGGACGATCTGACCCAGTACCTGCAGTATATGGGCTTTACGCACATCGAGCTGATGGGCATCTGCGAGCATCCCTTTGACCTGTCCTGGGGATACCAGGTGACCGGGTATTATGCCCCCACCAGCCGCTACGGAACGCCGGATGATTTCCGCAGCTTCGTGGACCGGATGCATCAGGCGGGGATCGGTGTGATTCTGGACTGGGTGCCGGCCCATTTCCCGAAGGATGACTTCGCCATGGGCTGGTTCGACGGAACGCCTCTGTATGAAGGCAGCGATCCGCTCCGCCGCGAGTTCCCGGTCTGGGGCACCCTTTCCTTCGACCACACCAAGCCGGAGGTCCGCTCCTTCCTGATCGCCAACGCCTGCTACTGGATCCGGGAATTCCATGTGGACGCGCTGCGGGTCGACGCCGTGGCCTCCATGCTGTACAACGACTATGACCGGAACGACTGGCGGCCGAACATGTTCGGCGGGCGGATGAACCTGGAGGGCATGGACTTCCTGCGGCAGCTGAACACCGAGGTGTGCGGACGGACCACGGGTTATCTGATCGCTGAGGATTCCTCGCCTGAATGGGGCATCACGGAGGACGTGACGCGGGGAGGCCTGGGCTTTACCTTCAAGTGGAACATGGGCTGGATGAACGATACCATCCGCTATTTCAATCTGGATCCCGTCTACCGGAAATGGCATCACGGCCAGCTGACCCATGTGGTGGATTACGCCTTCTCGGAGAATTACGTGCTGGTGCTGAGCCATGATGAAGTGGTCTACGGCAAGGGCACCATGATCAACAAGGCGCCGGGGGACATTCAGTCCAAGATGGGCCAGCTGAAGGCGCTCGATACCTGGCAGTTCACCCACCCGGGGAAGAAGCTGCTGTTCATGGGACAGGAGTTTGCCCAGGAGCGGGAATGGAATGTGAAGGAAAGCATCGACTGGCATCTGGCGGACGAGTTCGGTCATCGGGATGTGATGCAGTGCGTACGGAATCTGGTGGGCCTGTATAAAATGTATCCCAGCCTGCACTGCGATAGCAAAAACCCGGCGACCTTCGAATGGGTCAACCGGGGCGACGCGGACCGGAATATCCTGGCCTTTATCCGCCGGAA
>JAGCBO010000232.1 GCA_017652125.1 Clostridia bacterium
AATACCGATACAGTAAGCCTGCCATACGGATCCGGATCAACGGATAACCGGATGGGAAAACCAATGGAAGATGCGCATGAACGACACCCCTGGCCTGATGAACGGGTATCCTGAAACCGCGGGAATATCGGGATACGCGAATTGGGCACTTCGTGGAGAAAGGGTGATATTCCAATGAGCTTAGCTGAAAAGCTCAACAAAATACTGATCCAGGGAGATTCCTGAAGACGATTCTGGGCGGACTGTGGGTGACTGTTCAGATTTCTGCGCTTGCGCTGCTGATCGGTACGCTGCTGGGCGCGGTGATCTGTCTTCTGCGTACACGGAAGAATCCGGTTTTGCGCGGCTTCGCATCCGTCTATATTGCTGTGCTTCGGGGAACACCGGTCCTGATGCTGCTGCTTTTGCTGTATTACGGCGTGCTGGCCAGAGCCGGGATGGCGCCTGTGATGGTGGCAGTGCTCACCTTCGCTCTGAATGTGTCCGCCCATGTGGCGGAGCTGCTCCGCTCCTCCCTGGAAGCGACGGATAAAGGGCAGGCGGAGGCGGCCAGGACCCTGGGCTTTTCCGGCTGGGATACCTTCCGGCTGGTGACGCTTCCCCAGGTGCTGCGTATAGCCAAACCGGTCTATCAGTCCACGATTGTAAACCTGATTCAATGGACCAGCGTGGTCGGCTATGTAACCATCACGGATCTGACCCGCGTGATTAACAACACGGCCTCCCGGACGATGCAGCCGCTTCTGACGATCATCATCGGCATGCTGATTTATCTTTGCATGAGCTATATCGTCTTCGGGATATTTGCCCTGACAGACAGAATCAGGCAGCGGAAACGGAGGGAGGCAGTATGAGCAGTCTGATTGAAGTCCGGGGATTAAGGAAATCCTTCGGCTCGCTCGATGTCCTGAAGGGCATCGATCTGACGGTGGAAAAAGGCGAGCGTATAGCCATTATCGGCAGCAGCGGCTGCGGAAAAAGCGTGTTTCTGCGATCTCTGTGCCTGCTGGAAAAGCCGGAAGCGGGGCAGGTCTTTATCGATGGGCAGGAAATCACCGCCAAAGGCGCTGATGTGGACCGGATCCGCCGCGGAATGGGAATGGTGTTTCAGAAGTTTCATCTGTTTTCCGAGATGAACGTGATGGACAACCTGTGTCTGGCCCCGGTCCGTCTGAAAGGGATGAAACGGGAGGATGCGGAAAAAAAGGCCATGGAGCTGCTGGGTCAGGTGGGTCTCGCTTCCCGTGCCCACGCCTGGCCGACGGTGCTCTCCGGCGGTCAGCAGCAGCGGATCGCCATCTGCCGGTGCCTGATGATGGAGCCGAAAGTGCTCCTGTTCGACGAACCCACCAGCGCGCTGGATCCGACCATGGTCGGAGAGGTGCTGGCGGTGATCCGGATGCTGGCGAAACGGGATATGAGCATGCTGATTGTGACCCATGAGATGAACTTTGCCCGCGAGGTCGCCAGCCGTGTTCTGTTTTTTGCCGACGGGATCATATACGAGCAGGGAACGCCGGCGGAAATTTTTGATTCTCCGAAGCGGGAAAAGACCGTTGCATTCATCCACAAGATCAAGTACTTCGGCTATGAAATCCATCAGAGGGATTTCGATCTGATGCAGGTTCAGGGCGGTCTCCAGAACTTTGGAGAAAAATACGGCCTGGACAGGATACATACCCACCGGCTGCAGATCTGCTGCGAGGAACTGATCTTTGAGCTGATAAACAACTGCTATCCCGGACAGGAAAATGTGGAAATCAAACTGACCGTTGCCTATACGGAATCAGATGGAACGACCGAAATAACGCTGGACTGCGGCGGGAAGGAGTATAACCCGTTTGATCAGCAGGATGACGGTCTGAGCGTAACCATTCTGAAAAAAATGGCAAATCAGATTGAATACCTGCAGCAGGATGCCCGCAATCACATCCGCATCGTTCTCTGAGAGGGAATGATGCGGACGACACTTTCCGTTCCCTTTATCCTTCTTTTTGCTCCCGTGTCAGGTTCTGTACCCACTTGTATTTTCGGAAGCGGATCATGACCCAGGGAATCTTTCCAACCTCATCCAGGCACGTGCAGGCATACACCAGCAGCGGATGCCAGTGAAACACAAATGCGCCCAGCAGAGCCAGCGGAATCGCAATGCCCCACATGCAGACCGCCAGGCTGTACATGTCGAAAACCGTGTCTCCGCCGCCGTCCAGCACACCGTTGATCGTCACGGTGTTCACGGCCCGGCCGATCATATAGACGGCCATGATGACCATCATTCCCGTCAGATACTCCCGCGCCTGATCCGTCAGAATCACCATCCGGACAACCCCCGGCGTAATGGCCAGCACCAGCGCCATGGAACCGAGGCCGATCACGTAGGAGATGTTTTTCAGCCTGATTCCGTATGCTTTTCCGCGTTCCAGATATCCGGCGCCAAGCTCATTGCCCACGATGATTCCGGCAGCGCCGCCGATCCCGTTGCACACGCAGCAGATCAGATCCCGTACCACGGCGGCCACGGAAGCGGCCGCCGCCGCGTCCACTCCCATGTGGCCCATAATCGCCGTATAGGAAGTAAAACCGATGCCCCAGAACAGGGATCCGCCCAGAAGCGGCAGGCACTGTCTGCCGAAGTCTACCGTCAGCTGCCGGTTTCCGTGATAGATTTCCCGCCACACCGGCCGCATATAGCTCTTTCCCGCGGAGATCCCCACGCAAAGGGCAAGCTCCGTGATCCGGGCGATCGTTGTGGCCAGCGCCGCTCCCCGGCCCTGCATCCGGGGAGCTCCCAGCAGCCCGAAGATGAATACCGCGTTCAGCAGGATATTGATCACGACCGCGGCGGAGCTGATCCACGCGCAGGGCTTTACATGATCCGTCACCTTCATCACGGCCATATAGCTCTGGGACAGCCCGGTCAGCAGGTAGGACCATCCGGCGATCCGCAGATACGCGCTGCCCAGGACAATCAGCTCCCCGTCATGGGTGAAAATCCGCATCAGCAGCTCCGGAACCAGCTCGCAGGCCAGACAGAAGACCAGAGAGAGCGACATGCTGAAGCGGATCATGAGGTGAAACAGGTTCTGAAGCGTCTTCCGGTCTCCTTTTCCCCAGTATTGCGCGCCGAGGATGGAGCCCGCTGCCGTGATGGCCATGATGAACATATTCTGCACGAACTGTATCTGGGTGGCCAGGGAAACCGCGGTCATCTCTTTCTGTGCCACCCGGCCCAGCATCAGCGCGTCTCCCGTCGCCACCATCGCGAGCATGAGGCTTTGAAAGGCGATGGGCAGCGAAAGCTGCCGCAGCTTTCTGTAGAAATCTCTGTTCTCCGTTCTGATCCGCATTTTCCCGATTCTCCTCATGCACGCCAAACTCTGAAACCCCGACGATTCACGAATCGCAAAATCGCCGAAATTCTGAATTCAACAGGATGCGGGATTTCTCCTGCCATGAACGGGGAGAATACTGCTTTCTTTGAAAACCGGGCGGAACGGAGGGAAGAAAAAGCTGACGGGGATCGTCTGATAATCTGTGAGGGTTTTTTCCCGGTATGTAAAAAACGGGGGTGAAAAGGATGAAACGAATTTTTGGAGGAATGATGAAAAAGGGAGCTGTATCCCTGGCGCTGATCGTGATGGCCCTGTGCCTTCCCTTTACCGCGCTGGCGGATCATTCACTGGATCTTTTCTATGATGCGGCGCTGGATCTGCTGCTGGATACGCAGAACGTTACGCTGAACGGGCACGCTGAGTTTTCGCTGGATGGAGAACGCTTCAAAACCGCTGATCTCTGTTATGTTCAGGACGACGTCAACTCGCTGCTGCAGCTGAATCTGCTGACGCCGGCACGGAACGGGATCCGGAAACCGGATCGTGAATCGGGATATACCGTTATTGCCAACGGGGAAAACGTCTACGTCATGGAAGTGATTTATCCCGGTGTGTACAAAACCGGCAGCGGCCATGCGCAAAGTACGGTTTTAAGAAAAACGGTGCAGATGAACCTGATGACCGACGTAATCCGGCTTCTTGCGGATCAGGCGGATACGCTTCCCGGCGCAGAGGCCATAACCGTTCAGCCCGGCGAAACAGGCGGAAAAGAACTTCGGATGAAGCTGGGAGAAGATGCTCCGGATCTGGTGAACACGGCCCTGAATCTGGTATATCAGTTTGCCGCGAAAAGATACTTTGAAATGGACTATGATCAGCTGTCCGAATGGGCGATGGCTCCGATGGAAAACGCCATTACCGTTATGCAGGGAATTCTCTGGAACACGAAATCCATTTCGCTGAAACAGGCCGATGTTTCCGCCGTCATGAACGATGCGGGCAGACTGGAGCAGATCAAAGGCGCTCTCTCCCTGTACCTGAATACCGGGAGGGACGGCACAAGGCAGCTGGACATCTCCTTCCGGCTGGATGTATCCGATTTCGGCGGAAGCCATGTGGATCGGTTTGATCCGGAAACATACGGCGTCCGGCTGGCGGACGGCTATTCGCTGCCGGAGACCGTCATCGATGATATTCCGGAAAAAGAGACTTGACAAACGGAGCATATCGGATACCCTGATGACGGAAGGTGTTTCCGGAGCCGGAATCATCCTGCCGTCATTATTTTTTACAGGAAGAGAACCGGGGAATGAAGCGGAGAGCGGCTCAGTGGATTGTCAGATACCGGATGATTATTCTGATCGCCATGGCGCTGATCACAGTCTGGAGCGCGGGCAGTATCGGCAGAACGAAAATCAACTATGATCTGACCCGCTATTTAAGTGAAGATACCATGACCAGACGGGCCTTGAAGGTTATGGAGGAGGAATTTGGCAGCAATGAACAGCTTCGCGTCATGTTTGCCGATCTGGATGAACAGCAGCTGTCCGCCTGCCTGTCCAGGCTGAATGAACGTCCTGAAATCCTGGCGGCCCGGCATGATCCGGAAACGGACGCCGTCCGTCGGGACGGAAAGCTTTATCAGCTGGTGAACCTGACGCTGACGGACTGCGATGCGGTCGCGATGGTCCGGGAATTAAGGGCGATGTTCCCGGAGGAGGGAACCTGTTATGTGGGCGGTTCCGCCGCGAATCAGCTGGATGTACAGAACAGCGTCGGAGAGGAAATGCCTCTGGTCATGGCGGTTTCTCTGGCGGTCGTGATTGCGGTGCTGCTTCTGACCTCCCATGCCTGGCTGGAACCTGTGATACTCCTGCTGGTCTTTGCCGTTTCGATTGTAATCAATCTGGGCACGCATTTTCTTTTTCCGGATGTATCCTTTATCACCTTTGCGGTCAGTGCGATCCTTCAGCTGGCGCTCTCCATCGATTACGCCATCATGCTGCTGCATACCTATCATGACTGCCGGGATGAAGGCATAACGCCTCAGGAAGCCATGATCAACGCGCTGTCACAGTGCTTCATGCGCGTCGCCTCCAGCGCGTTTACGACGGTGGCCGGTCTCCTTTCGCTGCTTTTCATGAGCTTTACCATTGGCTTTGATATCGGACTGGCGTTAAGCAAGGGAATTCTCATCAGCATGCTTTCCGTGTTTCTGCTCATGCCCGCTGTCACCCTGCTCTTTGAAAAACCGCTGCGGAAAACCCGCCATAAACCGCTCAGTCTGGGAGGGGATCGTCTGGCCGGGGCCGTCTGCAGACTGCGGAAACCGATCGCTGTCCTGTTCATCCTCCTGATTGCCGCCGGCGCCGTGCTTCAGGGGCTGACAACCTACACGTTCACCGACGGCTCCGCCAAAGGAGAAACCCAGAAGATCAATTCCCTGTTCGGCGCTTCCGCGCCGCTGGCGCTCCTGATCCCCGGCGGAACGGAGGATGCGGATTACGATACCCAGAGAACCCTGGTGGAAAAGCTGAAAGCGCTGGAGGTGAACGGTCAGAGCGTGATCCGGGACATATCCGCCATGGTCACCACCGGGGCGGAGGCTCTGAAATACTACACCCCTGAGGATGTGGCGGAACTGACCGGGATGAACGTCACCCTTGTCAGTCTGTTTTTCCGGATGCAGGGCTTTGATGAAGCGGTCCGGGCGGATCAGCTCCTGGCTGCCGCCGGAAGCCTGAATATGGGCGGAGACAGCATCAGACCGCTGCAGGCCGCGCTGGATCAGGCCAATGCCGCCTTCCATGGAAAGCGCTATGACCGGATGCTCCTGGAGCTGACGATCCCTGTTACGGACAAAAATCTGATTCCGTCTGTTCAGCAGATCCTTTCCGCGGTACGGGAAGTTTACGGGGAGGATTTCTATATGACGGGCATTCCCATGTCCACGTATGATATCGGAAACGCTTTCCGGAGCGATCTGCTGAAGGTCAATCTGATCACCTTCCTGGCGATTCTGCTGATTGTGACCCTTTCCTTCCGGTCCTTCCGGCTTCCGCTGCTGCTGGTTTTTGTCATCGAGGGAGCCATCTGGATTACCATGGGCCTGTCTTATGCGGGCGGTCAGTCCATCTTCTTTATTTCCTATCTGATCTGTGTTTCCATTCAGATGGGCGCGACGATCGATTACGGGATTCTGCTCAGCGATCAGTATCTGACGCTGAGAAAGGAAAAGCTGTCTGCGCCGGACGCGCTTTCAGCGGCGATGAAGCGGTCGCTTCCGACAATCCTGACATCCGGAATCATTCTGATTACGGCCGGATTCATTATCGGGCGGATCTGCACGGTGTTTTATATCGCCGATATCGGAGCCCTGCTGTCCCGAGGCGCGCTGATTTCCGTTCTGCTGATGCTGAGTCTGCTTCCGGCCCTGCTAATCCTCTGCGACCGATGGATCACTAAAAAGATCCGGGGCCGGGAACACGGGGACGGCCAGCGTGTGATATAATCATCAGAGAAACCCGCGGGCCGGAGGGAATTCCGGCTGCGGAAAAGAACGGGGGATGAAAGAATGAAAAAGATCTGGGGACTGCTGATGGCGGCGATGCTGCTGCTCGGGTCGTGCGCCTCTGGGGAACAGGCGGCGGATTACTATACGGCGGGGCTGAAGGTGACGAAGCTGCTGGGTGAAATCGCCGGAAGCGAGGACTATCTGTCGCTGATTTCCGGCCAGAATATGGAAGCGGTCCGGGAAAGGGTTGATACGAAGGATTATGATGCTCCGACAGCCGTTTATGCTGTCAGAATGAAGGACAGAGAGGGCTTCCTGAAGCAGAATCTGACCGGGGACATGCTCGAATCCTGGGAAAAGCTGTCGGAGGAGCTGCAGGACCAGATCGCAAAAAAGATATCCGTCCAGACGATCTGCAGTGTGATGAACGGCAGGCAGAGCGCGGAATGCATCGCTTTTTCTTCCGTGACCGCCGCGACGATTCAGGACAGCGGGATCGAGCCCGAAGGGGAGGAAAGCCGGCAATACCTGTATGTTTTTGAGCAGGGGACGCCGATTCTGGTGAGCTTTGGCTATCATGCTGCCGGCGGAATGTTCCTGTTCCTGACCCGGGAAGAAACCGGCTCCCTGGCCGCGCTGCGGGAGGCGCTTCCGGATCTGGAAATCACATCGGTTGAGATACCGTAATAAAACTTGACTTTTTCCTGTCTTTGTTTTATGCTTAACCCCGTGCTAGGGGAGCGAAAGCTGAGATTGTAAGAGATTACAGACCCTCATTACCTGATCCGGTTAATGCCGGCGTAGGGAAGCGAGTTTGATCCCGTTCGGATTTCAGCGGACCTTCTTTGCGAAGGTCCTTTTTATTTCCCGGGCAGACTAAAATAAAAGGAGAATCGGAAAAATGGAAGCAAGCGTAGCCATTCAGAGCCTTCCGGGTGTTGCGGATGATGAGGAACTCTGCCGGATCGTGGACGAAGTGATTGCTTATATCGCCGGCACGGGATATAAGTATTTTGTCGGACCTTTTGAAACGACGATCGAAGGTCCCTATGATGAGCTGATGGAAATTGTCAGGGAATGCCAGCATATCGCAATCCGGGCCGGTGCGCCTTCGGTTGCGGCCTATATCAAAGTATCCTACAAGCCTGAAGGAGAGGTTCTTTCCATTGAAAGAAAGATTGGAAAGTATCAGAAATAAGCTGCTCCCGGCGGGGACTTTCTGCCTGATTGTGCTCCTGTGGTGGGCGGTATCCGCCCTGGGCATTATACCTGGCTATATGCTGCCGTCCCCGCTGGACGTGGTTTCCGCCCTTGTCCGGGATTTTTCCAATCTGATGTTCCATGCGTGGGTTTCTGTCAGGGAAGCGATCTATGGTCTGCTGATCGGCGTATTGCTGGCCTTTGGGCTGGCCTGCGCGATGGAACGCTTTGGCATGCTGGAAAAGGCGGTGCTGCCGCTGCTGGTGGTCACCCAGACGATTCCCACGATCGCCATTGCCCCGCTGCTGGTGCTGTGGATGGGGTTTGGAGCGGCGCCGAAGATCACCCTGGTGGTGGTGACCACCTTTTTCCCTGTGGCGGTGGGGCTTCTGGATGGATTCAAAAGCGCGGATCCGGACGCGGTCGCCCTGCTTCGCTCCATGAATGCCACCTGGTGGCAGATTTTTCGCCATGTCAGATTTCCTTCCGCTCTTCCCTTCTTCTTCTCAGGCCTGCGTATTTCCGCGTCCTATGCGGTGGTCGGCGCAGTGATTTCCGAGTGGCTGGGGGGATTTGAAGGCCTGGGCGTATACATGACCCGGGTGCGGAAGGCCTATGCCTTTGATAAAATGTTCGCGGTGATTCTGCTGATCGTTATTGTGAGCCTTCTGCTGATGAAACTGGTCAATGTGATCCGGTCTCTGTCCATGCCCTGGCTGAAATACCGGAGCGAAACGGCAGGAGGAAACGGGAAAGGAAGGATTGCAAAATGAAAAAACTGCTTGCTCTGCTGCTGGCGCTCTGCCTGGCCGGTATGATTTCCGCTGTTTCCGCTGAAACGGAACAGCTGACGAAGATTGTTTTCTGCCTGGACTGGACGCCCAATACCAACCATACCGGCGTCTATGCGGCCCAGGCGCTCGGATATTACAAAGAAGCCGGCCTGGATGTGGAAATCGTTCAGCCGCCGGAAAACGGCGCGGTGCTGATGTGCGCCGCCGGCCAGGCCCAGTTCGCCGTGGACGCGCAGGATACGATGGCCGCGTCTCTGGATCTGGATGAACCGCTGGGTGTGACGGCGGTGGCCGCGCTGCTGCAGCATAATACCTCCGGCATTCTTACCCGCGCGGAGGACGGGATTACTTCCGCCAAAGGCCTGGAGGACCGGGTTTACGCCACCTGGGACAGCCCCATCGAGCTGGCGATGCTGCGTTACTGCATGGAAAAGGAAGGCGGGGATTTCAGCAAGCTCAGGCTGATTCCCAATAACGTAACGGACGAGCCGGCTGCGCTTGCCGCCCATCAGATTGACGCGGTATGGATTTTTTACGGCTGGAGCGGGATCAATGCCGAACTGAGCGGCGTTGCCTGCGGCTACTGGGATTTTGCCTCCGTCAGCAGCGAACTGGACTATTATACGCCGGTTCTCCTGGCGAATAATGATTTTCTGGCGCAAAACCCCGAAACGGCCCGCGCTTTCCTGAGCGCCACGGAGAAGGGCTACCGCTATGCGGTGGAGCATCCGGAAGAAGCGGCGGATCTCCTCATCGCGGGGGATTCCACCGGTTCCCTGTCGGATTCCCGGGATCTGGTGGTCACCAGCCAGAAATGGATCTCCGAGCGGTATATCGCGGATGCTCCGGACTGGGGAGTCTTTGACGCCGACAGGTGGAACGCCTTCTATACGTGGCTCAGCAGCAACGGGCTGACAGTTCATGATCTGACCGGCCGGGGCTTCAGCAATGATTATCTGACCGGGGAGTGACAGGAATGGAGCTTCTCCGAACCGAGGGGATCACAAAATCCTTCGAAAACCGGATGATTCTCCGGAATGTCAGTATTCATCTGGAAGAAGGAGAGCTGATCTCCCTGCTGGGTCTCAGCGGATCCGGAAAAAGCACCCTGCTGAATATTCTGTCCGGGCTGATCCGGCCTGATTCCGGAAAGGTCTTCCTCTCCGGAAAGGATACGACCGGTCAGCCCGGTCACATCAGTTATATGCTCCAGAAGGATCTGATGCTGGAGCATAAGCGGGTGATAGACAATGTATCGCTGCCGCTGATCATACGCGGGATGAAGAAAGAGGAAGCCCGCGCGAAAGCGGATCCGTACTTTTCCGCGTTTGATCTGGAGGGCACTCAGATGCTCTATCCGGCCCAGCTCTCCGGGGGCATGCGTCAGCGGGCCGCTCTGCTGCGGACCTATCTGGGCTCCCGGGGAATCATTCTGCTGGATGAGCCCTTTTCCGCGCTGGATATGATCACGCGATCCCAGCTGCACGACTGGTACCTGGATATCACGGATAAAATGCATCTCTCTACGGTGCTGATTACCCATGACGTGGACGAGGCCATTCTGCTGTCGGACCGGATCTGCCTTCTGACCGGGGTGCCGGGAGAAATCCGCCATGAGATCCGGGTGGATGTTCCCCGGCCGGAACGGAGGGATTTCAGTCTGCGTCCGGATTTTATGGACTATAAACGTCAGATCCGGGAGATCCTGGAGGAATCCATGAAGCTGTCTGCGGAAGGGAGATACGGCGAATGAACCGCTGCGTGATCTTTGGCGGGATCGATATGACAGATGATTCCCGGATTCGTGCCGCGCTGCGGCCGGATGATTTTATCCTCTGCTGCGACAGCGGCCTCAGATATGCGGAGCGCCTTCATCTCCGGCCTGCCCTCATCGTGGGGGATTTTGATTCCCACGCGAAACCGGAAACCGAAACCGAAATGATTGTCCTTCCCCGGGAGAAGGATGATACCGATACGGTGTATGCAGCCCGGGAAGCGGTTCGCCGCGGCTTTGAGGATTTCCTGCTGATCGGTGTAACCGGCAGGCGCTTTGATCATACCTTCGGAAACGTTTCCCTTCTGCTCTGGCTGGACAGAATGGGCAAAAAGGCCCGGATTCTGGATGATTATTCCGAGATGGAAATGGTTTCCCGCACTCCTGTGGAAATCAGCGGGGATTATCCGTATTTCTCTTTGCTGAACATCAGCGGAACCGCCAGGGGAATAACCATCCGCGGGGCGAAATATCCGCTGAACAACGCGGAAATCCCGAGCGATTATCAGTATGGCATCAGCAATGAGGTGCTGCCCGGACAGACGGCTTCCGTCACGGTTCAGGAGGGCTGCCTGCTGCTGGTGAAGGTTTTTGCCGGATAAAGCGAAGCGTCTGTTTCGTCTGGCTTTTTTGCATGGAATTACCGTTCGTTCGTTTTTCGCTGATCGATGAAATCCGCTATATCCAGAATCACCCGGGCATCCACTCTGTCGGGACGGGAGTAAACCTCGGCGCCTTCTGCTTTCCGCCCTGCGGTGAAGGCGTGCGTCAGCCCCGGATAGGAGATCATCCGCCAGTTTTCCTTTTCACCGAGCGTATCTTTCCAGATCCTGAAATCTTCCAGGGTTACCTGGTAGTCCTCTTCGCCCTGCAGCAGCAAAACAGGCTGGGCGATTTCCTTTGCGGCCTGCAGAATATCGTAGTTCGCCAGCCATTTCCAGTATGCGGAATAAACACCGGCGATCTGATCGTCCTCAGCCAGGACATCCGGATCCTGCAGTTTGTCCAGTTCCGCGAACATCGCGTCTTTTTCCGCCTGCTGTTCCGCTGTGATTTCCGGCATCAGGGAATACAGAAAGTCATACTGTTCCCGCATCAGCACGTCCAGCGGACGGGGAGAAGCGGCCATCATGATAAACCCGCAGGCCTTGACCGGCGCGTTTTCCAGTTCCCGCGCCGCTGCCGGAATTGCGTTTCCTCCCAGACTGTGCCCCAGCAAATAGATGCGGTCCGGATCAATTCTGTCCTGCCGGCCAAGCAGCTGCACCGCGTTCACGGCGTCCTCCAGATATTCATCGACCAGAGTGAACTGCCTGTCGGTCATCAGTTCCATGCCATACACATAGGACCGTTTGTCAAAGCGGTATACGGCAATTCCTTTTTCCGCCAGACCTTCCGCAAGATCCCGGAACGGTTTCAGTCTTCCGACGGATTCATCCTTGTCGCTGGCGCCTGAACCCTGCAGAAGCACCACCGCCGGGAACGGTCCTTCTCCCTTCGGAACCGTCAGGATTCCGGGCAGTTCGCCAAGCGACGGAACCGGCAAGGCCAGCTCAAGGCTGTCATACAGATCGGATTCGGCTTTTTCCTCTCTGACGCCGCTGTATGGGGCGCTTTGCAGGCCGGCGATCACGCCGTCCTGAACAGCAAGGACCAGATCCATCTCCATGGCAGAGAAAACGCAGGGAATATGGAATACCTTCAGCCCGCCTGCTTCTCCTTCATACGCCGGCATGATGGTTTCAGGTGCTCCAAGCGCGGAGAGCTGTTTCGCCATTCCGGCTATTCCGCCCATCTGTCTGAGAGCAGCTTCCATCTGAGCGGAAAAGGCCCATACGCCTTCGAGCTCTTCGGGGTGTTCTCCCAGAAATGCTGCGATAAACTCGTCCGCGTCCGCCGGAGTTTCCATTTTTCTTGCCGCCTGCTCCGTCGCGGCGATCCCGCATACGGTCAGCATCATCATGAGGGCCAGCACAGCCGCAAAAATCTTCTTCATTCAATTTCCCCTCCCCGTTTTTGCGGAAGCCGCGGGACCTGCACTTCATACACATCGGCTTCCGGAGCTTTATTGTACTATATGATGTAACGTTACAGGCAATACCTGACGTAAGGTTTTTTTGTTTTTTTCGGTGATCATTGCAATTTCGTTTCAGCCGTTCCATCTCAGCCGGGCAGATTCAGCTTGACTTAGAGTGAACTTGAACGTATAAAATGAGTTTACAGAGACCGGTCCCGTTCAAATCTGAATGATGGGCGGACAGCCGGGAGGCGGACATAAAACAGAACCCATGCGGCCGGAAGCCCGGACGCAGCGGAAAGACAGGGAGGAATATGATGGAAAGATGGATTCGGGCGCGTTATATGCCGGGACTGCCCCTGGGAAAAGACGGGAGGCGCGTAACCGCGGGGAAAGAACATATTGCGCTTTCGCGGAGGGCAGCCCGGGAAGGCATGGTGCTGCTCAAGAACGAGGATTCTGCGCTTCCGCTTCGGAAAGGATGCAGAATCGCTCTGTTCGGCAAGGCGTCCGTCGACTATGTCAAAGGGGGCGGAGGCAGCGGCGACGTAACGGTGCCCTATATCCGGAATCTCTGCGACGGATTTGAGGAGATTCTCGGAAAGGAAGCGCTCTATCCGGGAACCGTAAAGTATTACCGGGAATATGTCGCGGCGCAGTATGCCGCGGGCTGGGTTCCGGGCATGGTTGCCGAACCGCCGGTTCCGGAAGAGTACCTGCGGGAGGCCAGGGCTTTCACCGATACGGCAGTCATTTCCATCAGCCGCTTTTCCGGAGAAGGATGGGACAGGAAATCGCAGCGGGCGAAGATCGAGCGGAAGGAACCCGTGACCGGGGACGCTGTCAGCATGAGCGATGTCCTGTTTGAACGGGGGGATTTCTACCTGTCGGACGCCGAACGCCGGATGGTGGATACGGTCAGCAGTACTTTTGAGAACACCATCGTCGTGCTGAACGCCGGCGGTATGGTGGAAACCGCCTGCTTCCGGGACAATCCCCGGATCCGGGCCCTGCTGATGGCCTTCCAGGGCGGCATGGAAGGCGGATGTGCCGCGGCGGAGCTGCTGACGGGCGCCTTTTCGCCCTGCGGGAAACTGACGGACACCTATGCCGCCGACCTGGAGGATTATCCGGGCTGCGCGGATTTCTACGACAGTGAGGATTATGTGAATTACTCCGAGGATATCTATGTGGGCTACCGGTATTTTGAAACGATTCCCGGCGCCCGGGACAGGGTGGTGTATCCTTTCGGATTCGGCCTCAGCTATACCCGCTTTTCCCTGTCCCAGGAAGAAATCCGGCTCAGCGATGAGGAAGCGGAAGCCCGGGTCACGGTAACCAATGAAGGCGGTTTTCCGGGGCGCGAGGTGGTGCAGGTCTACTACAGCGCGCCGCAGGGTAAACTGGGCAAGCCGGCCCGTGAACTGGCAGGTTACCGCAAAACCCGGCTCCTGCTGCCGGGAGAAACCGAAACGGTGATCATCCGTTTCCCGCTTTCCCGGATGGCCAGCTATGACGATCTGGGAAAAGTCCGCAAATCCGCCTGGATCCTGGAGGCCGGACAATACCGGTTCTTTATCGGAACCAGCGTGCGGGACGGAAAAGAAACCGCGGAAACATGGAACCTCCCTGAAGACAGAATTGTGAAGCAGCTGGTATCCCGGATGGCGCCGACCTGCCTGGAAAAACGGATGCGGGCGGACGGTTCCTGGGAAGCCCTGCCGACCTCTTCCTGCAATGATTTCCGCGCGACTGTCCTGGCGCCCATGACTCACGACGAACTGCACGCCTCTCCGGAAGTGCGGGCGGTTCCCAGGCTTGCAAACTTCGGACGCGGAACCGGAATGAAGCTGCAGGATGTGGCGGACGGGAAGATCAGCCTGGAGGATTTTGTCGCGGCCCTGCCCACGGAAGACCTGGCGCACCTGCTGGGCGGACAGCCCAATACCGGTCTTGCCAATACCTATGGCTACGGAAACAATCCGGTTTACGGGATTCCCAATATCATGACCGCGGACGGCCCGGCGGGCATCCGGTTCCATCCGGGACTCGGCGTTACGACGACGGCCTTTCCCTGCGCCACCCTGCTGGCAAGCACCTGGGATCCGCAGATCTGCTGTGAAGTCGGGGCGGCCGCCGCACTGGAAGCGAAGGAGAACAACATCATGGTCTGGCTGGCGCCGGGCGTGAATATCCACCGGAATCCCCTCTGCGGCAGGAACTTTGAATACTTCTCCGAGGATCCGCTGCTGACCGGAAAACAGGCGGCAGGGATGATCCGGGGAATTCAGTCGCAGCGAATCGCCGCCACCCCCAAACACTTTGCCCTGAACAACAAGGAAACCAACCGGCGGAACTGCGATTCCCGGGCTTCGGAACGGGCCATCCGGGAAATCTACCTGAAACAGTTTGAAATCCTGGTGAAGGAATCCCATCCCTGGTCCATCATGTCCAGCTACAATATTATCAACGGACACCGGGCCAGTGAGAACAAAGACCTGCTGACCGGCATCCTCCGGGAAGAGTGGGGATTTGACGGGATGGTTACCACCGACTGGTGGACCTTCGGGGAACACTATAAGGAAACAGCCGCCGGAAACGACATGAAGATGGCTACCGGATTCCCGGACAGGCTGCTGGAAGCGATGGAAAAAGGTGTGCTGACCCGGGAGGATATGGAAAAGGCAGCAGAAAATATTCTGCGGCTGATTCTCCGGATTGACTGACAGCATCCTGTAAGGAAGAATCAAAGGAGGAAGATCATGGAACTCCACCGGTATCATGATGTAAACAGAAGGGGAACCGTGGAGCGGCTCTGCTATACCACGAAGGACGTGGACGGAACCGCGGTTTCCAAGTATGCGAATGTCTACCTGCCTTACGGGTATTCCGCGTCACAAAAGTATCCGACGCTGTACCTCATTCACGGAGGCGGTGGAAATCCGGACGCCTGGCTGGACTGCTCCATGATCAAAAACGCGCTGGATGCCTCCTTCGCGGAAAACCGCTGCAAACCGTTCATCACAGTCTTCCCCGGCTTCTACAACCGGGATCCCGTCCGCAACGGCAGCCGCCCGGATGAAAACGCGGAGCGTGCGCACGTGCTCTTCTTCCAGCAGGAGCTGCGCAATGACCTGATTCCGGCGGTGGAGAACGCTTTCTCTGCCTGTGCCTGCCGGGAATGCAGAGCGATCGGAGGTTTCTCCATGGGAGGCGTAACCACCTGGTTTGCCTTCCTGGAGAATCCGGATTTGTTTTCCGTGTTCCTTCCCCTGTCCGGGGACTGCTGGCAGATCTGCGGTCTGGGCGGCGGAAAGGAAACGGAAAAGACCGTCCGGTATCTCCATGACCATACGGTGGAACAGGGGTATACAAAGGATGATTTCCGCATTTATGCCGGAACCGGTGTTGAGGATATTGCGTATCCGAACCTGACGCCCCAGATCGAAGCCATGAAAAAATACACGGACCTCTTCGAATTCAGCGAAAGGCCGGAAGAGGGCAATCTGCACTATACCCTGATGGAAAACGCCCCGCATATGTATGAAAAAGTATATCAGCATATTTATCACTATATGCCGGCGCTGTTTCCGGGAAAGGTGAAGATCCGGAAAGTTACTGATGAGGATAAAAAGCGCTTTCTCCCGCTGCTTCTTCTGGCGGATGAACAGGAAGACATGATTGACCGGTACCTTGACCGGGGAGTCATGTATATTCTGACAGAAGAGGATCAGGTTCGCGGAGAGTGCGTTGTCACAGACGAAGACGGCGGCATCCTGGAAATCAAAAATCTTGCTGTTTTACCGGAATGGCAGGGACATGGCTATGGCCGGATGCTCATCGATGATCTGGCGGACCGGTATCAGGGGCAGTACAGGATTCTGCAGGTTGGAACCGGCGACAGCCCCCTGACGCTGCCGTTCTACGAACGCTGCGGGTTTGTCCGGCACCATGTGATCAGGGATTTTTTCACCGACAATTATGATCATCCGATTATCGAGGCCGGGAAGCAGCTGAGAGACATGATTGTCTTATGGAAACACCTCTGATGATCCGCGGCAGGTTGGCGGGAACAGATTGAAAGAAACGGATACAGGGCCGCTTCGGTCACAAAAAGAAGCAGCGCACGAGGGCTGTAAAAACCTCGTTGCGCTGCTTGTTCATGTATGGGCAGTCTTATTTGCTGAACAGCTCTTCCAGTGTTTCAGCGTTTTCTTCCAGCGCCTTCAGCACCCACACGCTCCAGTGGCGGGCGTCCTGGGTCGCGGAACCGAACACATAGTCTTCCTGGCCGTAGTCGATGACATCGAAGGCCGGGGTGGCCTTGCTGGCTCCCTTGGTGCGGTAGCTGGTCATCAGGTCAGCCAGGGAGAAGGAAACGGTTCCGTTTTCACTCAGGGTGACCCAGCCGCTCAGATCGCTGCCGGAGGCGGACTCGGAGGCGCCGTTTGCCGTCTGCTTTTCAGCGGCAGGCTTTTCGATGGCGGCCGCGCCTTCCACATGTTTTCCGTACATCATGTCGACATACAGCGCCAGGGAGTTGCCGAGAATTTCGCTGGGCACATGGCCACCATCCCACTGCCACTCAATGACGGCATCTGTACCGTTATTCAGCCAGGCGATCTCCAGATTCAGGGAGTTGAACATGGCAATATCACCCTCTGCCGCGCCGCACACAATCCGCGCCCAGACGGGAGCATCCGTTCCCTCCGCACCAATGTAGTTCAGCGGGTTGTACAGGGAAACCAGGTTTTTCCCGTAAGCGTCGCCGGCTTCGATCCCGGCGATGTCGGCCTGATAGGCTTCCAGCATCTCGGCGTAGGTGCCGTAGTTGGAGGAGTTGGTGCTGCTGGTGGCGGACTGGGTGGATCCGGCGTCAGGGGTACCGACCTCCATCTCATCGCCGGAGCCGCCGCGCATACCGTCCGGAGGCGTACCGCCGGGGCCGTTCCCGTTGCCGTGATCGCCCATGCCCGCGCCGTGATCGCCCATGCCCGCGCCGGGGCCGCCCATGCCCGCGCCGGGGCCGCCCATGCCGCTGCCGGAGGATGCCTTGGTATAACGCCCTTCGATGAAGGCGGCTGCCTTCTCCTGGGTGGTCATGGCTGCAACCGCTTCATCGGACAGGGCTGTGCCGTCTGCGTCAAACCAGGTCCAGCCGTCGGCATAGTCCAGGCTGTCCACGTACCACTGCAGGTTCTCCATGAATTCCGCCAGGTACAGATCCAGATAGGTACCGCCGTAGCCGTTGGTTTCAGGATATTTCTCTGTGTCATATTCGATGGTCAGCGCCACCGTGCTGTTCAGCGCGCCGTCGCCGTCCAGGTCGAAGCCGGCCTTCGCTTCTTCCACCGTCAGGTTTTTGCTGTTGATGTATTCCATGTATTCCCGGCTGAGGATGCCGGCCAGTTCTTTCTGGAAATCGGTGTTGAAGCTGTAGCCTGTGTTCAGGGTGTATTCAAAGGCCATGGCCATGTCGGCTTCGTACAGCGAGGTGATGGCGCTGTAGGCCACGCAGCCCCAGGCTCCGTCGGAGAGCTCCACCTCCTCGCCGTTGATGGTCACGGTCGTGCAATAAGTACCGTCGCCGTTGTCATAGACACCCACCGCACCCACGGCGATCTGGTAATCATAGAAGTCGGGGTTGTTGCCGGTGGCGGCAAACATCGCAGCGTGCGCCCCGCCGCCGCTGCCGCCGGTGGAGACCCAGTAATCCACGCTGCCCGGCAGGTTGCCCAGCAGAATGTTGAATTTCACAAAGCGGGCCGCGGCCTTCTGATCCGCCAGGCAGGAAGGCGCATCGCCGGTATAGACCGTCGCGCCGGCTGCATCGGTGCAGCTGTCCTGCTTGCCCCGGTTGCCGCAGGCTACGTTGATATAGCCCTCTGCCGCGTAGGTGGCGGAAGCGGTGGTGTTGGTGGCGCTGCCGTAGCCAGCCGCGCCGGTGTTCAGGATGACCGGAGCCGTGGCGGCTGTATAGATCTGGCCGTTGGTGCTGGTAACCTTCGCTTCATAGTCGATCACCAGACTGCCCTTGACAGATTCGCTGAACGTTTCCGCGGTCACATCCGCCGCTCCGTCCCCGTCTGTGTCAATGCCGGTGACATACGCGCCGGGCACGCAGACGGACACGCCTTCCTTGTCGGCGATCACAGGGCTGGTGACTGCCGTCACGATGGACAGCGTCCAGGCGTCGGATGATGAGCTGTAGGTCCATTCCTGATCCATGTTTTTCAGATTCAGGGCATATTCGATGGCTTCCTTGTCAGACGCGTTTCCGGTCTCCGCCGCAGCGGCACAGCCGGTCAGCGCCATGACGAGGGCCAACAGTACAGATAACCATTTCTTCATGCACATAACCTCCCGCAAGTGTTTCACGGGATCATCTCCCGTGATGAGAAAAGGGTAGCACATGAAGATTGAAAGTTGATTGAAGATTCTTTCAGGCTTTCGCCAGAGGCAGAACCGCAGTGAAGGTGATCGATCCATTCTCCCACGAGGCGCTGATGCTCCCGTGATGCGCCTGAACGACCTTTTGAGCGATGGAGAGTCCTAATCCGAAATGCCCGTTTCCGGTACGGGAATCATCTGTCCGGTAAAAACGGTCAAACAACTGTCCGCACTGTTCCTGGGACATCTCCGGGCATTGATTCCGCACCTGCAGCACAGCACGATGGTTTACTCCGGAAAGCGCCAGTCCGATCTCAGACCCTGCCGTGCTGTACTGGACGGCATTGTCCAGCAGGATGGATACCAGGCTTAACAGCTGCTGAGGATTGCCCTGCACATACAGTTCCGGCTGGATCTCAGTGTTCAGCACATGCCCCTTCTCAAAAGCGACGCCTTCAAAGGGCAGAATCACACCCTCCGCGATCCCGCTCAGATTAACCCGCTCAGCAGCGGTCTGCTTTTCCTGCATCCGGGTCAGCGTCAGCAGGTTCTGCACCAGTTCGCTGCTGCGTTCGTTCTCCGCAATGATGTTTTCCAGCCAGCGGTTGGAGCCGATCTCCCGCTGCAGGAGTTCCGCGTTGGTGGCGATCACGGAAACCGGCGTTTTCAGTTCGTGCCCGGCATCCGAGAGGAAACGCCGCTGCTCCTGTTCCTTCCTCTCCAGCGGCCTGACCAGCAGGCCGGAGGTGAACCATACGACAACGCACAGGATGATGATCATCCCCAGGCCGTACCGCACAGTATTGGTAAAGAGGGTTGAGGAACTGCTGGCCACCAGGGTGTTGTCCAGCAAGGCAACGAGGGTGTGCCCCCTCCGGTTTTCGGTATGATATACCCAGGCGTTCCTGATGCCGTTTTCTTTGCCGGAAGCGGCAATTTGATGCGCCAGCACGGTCAGATCGTCATCTGTAATCTTCCTGGTGTTGGGATTGTTGATGGAAACTGTTTCTCCGGCTTCATTCCATTCCACGGAGTAAAACTGACTGCTGATCTGCGGCATGGCGGTCATGGGCGTTTCTCCGGGCGGCGGAGCCGGAGGAGGCGGTGCGTCGAGTCCTTCCGGATTTCCGTTCTCCCAGTAGGCTTCGGCATAACGGGACAGCATCTCCTGATCCGCCCGCAGGGTCTCCCGGTAGCTCGCGGCGTACACGATGCCAATGGTCCCCAGGAACAGCGCCAGCAGCACAGCGATGGAGGAGAGGGCGATTTTGATCCGCAGCTTACGATACATGAGCGCCCTCCTGCAAATGGTAGCCGATGCACCGTTCCGCCTTGATGACCACACAGGAGCCGAGGAAGGCGATCTTCTTTCTCAGGAAGCTCAGATACACTTCGACGTTATTGTATTCCGAATCGCTCTCATACCCGAAGGCCTGCAGCGCCAGCTGCTCCCGGTTCAGAATGCTGCCATTTGCCCGGATCAGGGCTTCCAGCAGCCGCGCCTCCCGGGCGGTGACTTTGGTGGAGGAAGCATCTTTCTGCAGCCGGAGACCGTCGAGGTCCAGGCTCAGGTCTGCATAGTGCAGCGTTTGCCCTTCCTTCGCTGGGACTCTTCGGGTCATGGCCCGCAGCCTGGCCAGCAGTTCTCTCGGTTCAAAGGGTTTTGTCAGATAATCGTCCGCGCCGCTGTCCAGGCCTGTGATCTTGTCCTCCAGAGAGGATTTGGCGGTCAGCATCAGGATGGGCATGGTGATCCCTGCGCTTCTGGCGGCAGAGGCGATGTCGAACCCGGATGCGCCGGGAAGCATGACGTCCAGCACTGCCAGATCATAGGAGTTTTCCACGATGGCTGTCATCCCGTCCGCACCGTTTGTCCGGGCGTCGACCGCATAGCCCTCCTGCCGGAGCAGCTCGGCCAGGGCTTCATTCATGCGCTTCTCATCTTCCACCAGCAATACCTTGATCATCCGGAACACCTCACCGCATATCCTTCCAGACCAGCATAGCCCATGAAGATTGAAATCTCATTGAAGCACCGGATTCCGCACAGCGCTTGCCGGTTCTTCCGTGAACACAGCCGCTGCTTCATCACCCGGGTTCAAGCGGATCGGTTATTCCAGCGTGATTTCTTCACCCGCAGGAATGATGAGCCGACCGGGCACATCGAACAATTCTGCTCTCTCCCGGTCAAACAGCGAGCCGGGAGCCATGTGATAGGGAATGCTGTGCTGTGCTTTCACCGTCTTTGCGCAGGCGATCGCTTCATCCATGTCCATATTATACCGGCCGTCGCATACGAAGAACGCATAATGGATATCTCGTTCCGCGAGCTCGGCCATCTGCTCTGTGGTGGATGTATCGCCCGTGGCATAAATGGATACGCCGCCGGAAAGGGTGATCAGCCAGCCGACACAAACGTTGATGTCATGGTTCCGGTTGTTTCCGGCCTGCACCGCCTCAACCGTCGCATAGCCCAGGTCATAGGTTTTATACTCGCCGTTGACGAGCGCATCCGTGTTATAGATGATCTGGCAGTTCTCGCTGCGGTTCTGAATCAGATCCACTTTGTTATGATCCTGATGGCCATGGGATACCAGAATCAGGTCAGCCGGTAAATCATAGCCTTCACCCGCGTATGGGTCGATGTAGATCACCTTGCCTTCACTCGTGACAATCCGAAGACTGCCATGGCCCTGGTATAACAGTTTATGACCGGATTCAGGGGCAGATATCTCGGCAGCTGCCGGGGCAACTCCCAGCAGAAGCAGGGAAAGGGACAGGATGCTCGACAGGACTCTTTTCATGGTTTTTCCTCCTCGCTGGTTATTGTGATCAATATTCAGGATAACGATACTGTCTTATATGTATTATAACCCAAAAACCGCCTGAAAAACAATGCTGCGCTCGCCATTATTCCGATGTCATCGTGCCCGTAACTTTCCAGGCCTAACTGGCGAATTATTAAGAATCGACTGCCGTGCGCTGGACTATATATCTTCCGCGGGTCTGCTTGTCCTGCCTTTACCGCATCTGTTCGGAAAGAATCATCCAGTCATTCATGCCCGTGTAATCCTGACCTGTATTAAAGTCGATCAGGCAAACGCGGTCTCCGGCATAAATCGTGTCTTTTTCTGCCGCCTCTGCCGGGGAAAGCGCAGGTTCATCCACGTAGGAAATCGAACGTGTTCCGCCAAGCGCCAGTTCAGAGGGCCTGACGGTGGAAACCGCAAACAGGTCATCGGATCGGTCTGCCTGAGGAGAAGTGACAAGCGCAAACACCTCGGGAGCCGGATGAACCTGATTGTCCATAAAATCCGTGCTCATGGTACGGTATCCCGGCAGAACCGAACCGGAAGGCATATATTCATTATGATCCGTGATCTGTGACTCAAGGTCATATAGCATCTTCCGGGTAAAGACCATTCCCGGCTCATCTGCTCCATGCATGAAATTCTTTTCAAATTCAGCGGTATCCGAATAAACAGGCAGTCCTGTCGCCTCGTTTGTGGAAATCTCCTGGATCACCTGATCCAGGCTGTAACCGCTATGCAGACACCGAAGGATATAATCCAGCCCCATCAGCAAGGCATTCATGTTCAAAGATCCGTTTTCATCCACAGGCTCCAGACCCAGCCTCCCGGCCGCCATGGAATAAAGGAACATCACGCCGGCATAGCTGGTGATGTAGGTGTTTTCTTCCAGGGTCAGATCCGTCAGCAATATGTCGCGCGTGCCGTATTGCTGCTCAATATATTCCCAGTCTTCTTCGGTGAATGCGTCGAACAGCCGGGTCTGTGCTTCGGTCATGCGTTCTGCGTCGCCGAAAAGTTCAAGAATTTCATTCTGAGAAGAATCCTCACTCAGGAAGAAGTTCTGAAGAATGCCCGATCTGGACTGATTGTATCCCGCTGCTGCAGAAATCGCCGTTCCTTCGCAGAACCAGTCCGGAAGCGCCTCTGAAAAGTTTGCTGCACGATACCCGTTCCTGTCTGTGCCGACCATTGCGTTCCGTGTATAATCATACATAAAGGCATGCATCATTTCATGTACCAGAGTATCCTGCAATTCTCTGATCTTTTCAGGAGAATCCCGGAGCCCCTCATCCTGCTGAAAGGTATTAATCAACAGACTGTAAGCGATATTATAGATCGGAGCGCCTGCCCCGTGGGTAATGTTTCCGCCTTTTTCCAGAAAGGTCGCCGTGGTCATCGCCCCGAACTGATTCACATCATTATAGGTAAGGTGCAGTACGATATATTTGCTGAGCAGACCTTCATCCGCCGCTTCCCTGAAGCAGGGAATCCGAAGCAGCATCTCCACCGCCTGAGGCCCGGCGACATGGACGCAGTAATCCGCAAGCCATTCCAGATATTCCCCGCCTCCGTGATCCTGTGCATGCTCCCAGGCCAGATCATCGGCGTAGTTTTCGGCGAGGCGTCCGTCCCCGGCCGCTTCTGATGCGGCATCCGCCCGGCTCTGTACAGGACAGCAGAACGACAGCAGGCTCAGCACCAGCAGAAACAGAATTCCTTTTTTCCTCACAGCACGTTCTCCTTCTCCGGTCGTTTTGTGATCAGTCATCCTACGTTCTCCGATAGCAAAATCATACAAACAGATCGACAATCATTCCTGTGACCCAGGCAAAGACGATGGAAAAAAGAATATAAAGGACAAACCGTTTCCACCCGAGCACGATTTTCATGGCGCCGAGGTTGGTGATCTTGGTGGCCGGACCGGTAATCATGAACGCGGCTGCGCTGCCCATGCTCATCCCGTCCACGAGCCACTGCTTCAAAAGCGGAATCGTACCCCCGCCGCACATATACAGAGGCACGCCGATCGTGGCTGCCATCAGCACGCCGAAGCCCTTGTTCCGGCCGACCAGGCCGCTGACAAAATCGCCCGGGACGTGAATCTGATACAGCGCCGTCAGCAGAATGCCCAGCGCAAACATGGGGCCTGTGGCTTTGATGTTGCGCCAGACATTCTTCAGATAACGCTTCAGCAGATTGGGATCGGAGTCCCGGTTTGCGCCTTCATGAAAGCCGGTGAAGTCAAAGAAAGACTTGCCCTTTCCGCTGTAAAACAGACGGATCAGCCACCCGGCAGCACAGCCGCAGAGGATACAGCTGACACAGCGGATGATCACCGCCGTCTGTCCCAGACTCCCGCTGTAGAAAATCAGCTGAGGATTGAGCAGAATACTGGACATCATGAATGCGGCCAGATAATCATCCTTTACACCCTGCTCGGAAAAGCTCGCGGCAATCGGAATGGTGCCATACATGCACAGCGGGGAAGCGACGCCCAGCAGGCTTGCGGGAATCACTCCCAGCCAGCCCATCCTGCGCTGGCCGATTTTCGCGAATGCGCCGTGAATATAGCGCTTGCCGAACACCGATACCGCGCTGCCCAGCAAAATGCCCAGCGCCCAGTAGGGAGCGATCTGGCGGAACTGAATGTCCAGGTAGTACCAAAGGTAGACCGCCTCCCGTTGAATCCATTCCATCATCGGATGATCACCAGTTGATAGGTGCGGCTGCCCAGACCGATGGCTTCAGCGGCATCCAGGGTGTGCAAACCGTTGAGACTCTCAATGCGCCGGATGAGACTGCCGCTGTCCGGCATGGCGTATACCAGATCGATCGCTGCCTGATCAATGGCCAGCGGATCGGTGGAGACCAGAATACCGATATCGTGCATATCGGGTTCGTGGGGGTTCGGGTCGCAGTCGCAGTCTATGGACAGGCGGTTCATCACGTTGATATAGACGATGCGATCGCCCATGGCGCGGTTCACCG
>JAGCBO010000233.1 GCA_017652125.1 Clostridia bacterium
ATCGCGGTTGATCCCGATTCCCATACCGTTTATATGACCTCCTGGATCGATGATGAATCCAGTGAATATCTCTACATGTATGACCTGGATACAGGAGATTACAAAGGAAAGATGAAGCTTCTCCCTGCCCCCAGATGGATGCAGGGCATTGCCTGCTATGATGGGCATCTATATGTCACGAGCGACGACGGGGATGCCGATAACCTTGCGCCGGATCATATGTACAGGATCGATCCTTCACAAAACAGGGAGACCGGAACCGTCCTGCTGGAAAAGACATTTGATGATGTGATTATGCAGGGAGAGATCGAAGGCCTGACATTTGATAAGGAGAAAGGGCAGTTCCTTCTTCTGTATAACAGAGGAGCAAGAATCGTTGCCGGAATGCCTGTTGGGTTTTATGAAGGTTACACCGAAGAGATCCATGAGGTGTTCGTTTATGATATGACTGAAGCCAACTGAATCCCATTTGGCGGCCAGACGTTGAACGCAGCTGCATTGAGATTGCAGAAAGAATCCCAGCGGGATCAGAACATGGCCCGCTCTTTGCTGCACGTTTATGCGATCGATCCTCAGGCTTGCAGATGGCTTTGCCAGAAAGTATATCTGCCAGGTTTCACCTGTTCTTCCCTGCCGCCGATCCGGACGGTCGCGTCCACCGGGGTCTCCAGGGTGTAGCGGACGCCTCCGTCTTCACAGCTCCACCTCGCGCGGATTTCCCCGCGGCGCGTGTTCAGTTTCGCGTCCAGCCAGCC
The DNA here is from genome assembly GCA_017652125.1 of Clostridia bacterium. Classification (GTDB taxonomy): domain Bacteria; phylum Bacillota; class Clostridia; order Christensenellales; family Aristaeellaceae; genus Aristaeella. Next base: position 756 of record JAGCBO010000233.1, read on the forward strand.
GATCCGCGCGTCCGGATGCGGCTCGTAGATCAGTCCGGCATAGCCGGCGTCCCCTTCCGCATGGGAGATTCCCGCGGCCCGTTCGAACACCCAGTCCGCCACGGCGCCGTACGCGTAATGGTTAAAGGAATTCATGTCCGCGGACCAGAAGGAGCCGTCCTCCCGGATGCCGTCCCAGTGCTCCCAGACCGTCGTGGCGCCTTTGCTGACGGGATACAGCCAGGAAGGATATTCCCGCCGCAGCAGCAGATCCCACGCAAGGCTGCTGTATCCGTGGCGGCTGAGCGCGTGCAGGATATGGGGCGTTCCCATAAACCCGGTGCGCAGCTGCGTTCCGTCCTGCCGGATCATTTCCGCCAGGGCTGCCGCGGCTTTTTCTTCATCCTCCGCCAGATGGAATTCAATGGCCAGCGCATACTCCGTCTGGGTCCGGCAGTCCGGGAAAGTTCTACGGAAAGCCGCCGCCGTCCGCGCGTACTGCGCCTCCGTTTCAGCCGTGTCCTTCCCCAGCAGCTTTCCGGTCCGGATCACCAGATCCAGGGAGTTGGCGTAAAACGCGCTGGCGCAGAAATCCTCCCGGCTCGATCCCTTATAGCTGCCGAACGGCGCATCCAGTCCCAGCCAGTCGCTGAACTGGAATCCGCCGGTCCACAGGTCCGGCGTGCTGCTGTACCCCGGAATGGCCCGTACCCATTTCACCATGCTGTCATACTGTTCTTCCAGTATGGTACAATCCCCATATGCCTGCCAGATCCGCCAGGGAATGATGACCGCCGCGTCGCCCCAGGCCGCGGCCGGCTTGTCCCCGGGCAGCACGTCCGGAATCACGCTGCCGACGCCGCCGTCCTCCCGCTGGTCCGCCCGCAGATCCCGCAGCCATTTCCGGAAGAATTTCTCCACGTCGAAAAAGCAGGCCGCCGCCCGGACAAAGGCTTCCGCGTCTCCGGTCCACCCCAGCCGCTCATCCCGCTGCGGGCAGTCCGTCGGCACGTCGAGGAAATTCCCCCGCTGTCCCCACACGATATTGGAAAACAGCCGGTTCAGCACCGGATCCCCGCTTTCCAGCCACCCGGTGCGTTTCATGTCAGAGTGAACCGCGATCGCGGTAAAATTCTCCGGTTTCGCTTCGCCCGGCCAGGCCCGCAGGCGGATGAACCGGAAGCCGAAGAAGGTGAGCCGGGGATGCCAGGTCTGCAGGCCCTTCCGGCAGGTATACTTCACCTGCGCTTTCGCGCTGCGATAATTCTCATTGTAGAAATTCCCGTCCCGGTCCATGACTTCCGCGTGGTCGAAGAAAACCTCCTCCCCCTCTGCGGCGTCCACAGTGAATTCCACATATCCGGTCACTTCCTGCCCGAAGTCGACCACCGTTTCGCCCCCCGGCGTCACGAAAATCCGCCGGGCGGCGATCCGCTCCGTTTCCCGGACCGTCTCGCCTTCCTGGGGAATCAGGATGTCCTTCGGCCAGTCCAGCAGGACGGC
>JAGCBO010000234.1 GCA_017652125.1 Clostridia bacterium
CCAGCGCTTCCAGTCCGTTTTCGTTCGGCTGCAGGTGGTCGGCATTCGCGTATCCCTTGCCCCAGATGTCTTCCAGTTCCTCCCTGTCGATCCCGCCGTTGATCACCATGTGGATGTGGATCCGTTCCCTGGTTCCGTCGTCGTTGCCTTCTATCGTGTAAATGTATTTCAACTCATCAAGTTTTGACTTTTCCCTTCTCCGCTTCACCGCCCGCAGGAAGTTCTTCACATCTGTCTGCGATTGCTGGTATGTCGGCGGTGCTCCCCTGTATGTCAGCGTCAGGTGCAGGTCCCGCTCATCAAAGTTCCCGTCGATCAGCTGGATCAGCTTCCGCTTGCTCCGCTCCTCATTGTTCCGCTGCACCCGTTCCGGTGTCAGGTTCCGCTTTGCCGCCCTGGCCCGTCCGGCGGTTTCCCGTCCAAAGATCGGGAAGATCTCCACTTCCAGCCGCGGCCCTGCTTTGATCGTCCGCGTCCGGTATCCCATCTGTCCCACCCGGATCTCCGTCGGCACGTCCCGCCAGTACCCATCCTGCCATTCCCCGTCCAGCAGGCTTCCGCTTCTCGCCGCGCTTATGTCGAACAGGTCCTCAAATTCCCAGCTCATCGGATCCTCCTACCCCGGGAAGGCGTTTGCACCCTTCCCGGACCCTTCCCGCTGCCACCGTCGTTGTATTCATTCCTGACGGTGGATTTGTTCATTTGTTAATACTCCATACAAGCCTTGGAATGCGGAACCGATCCCGCGGTTTTCGAAGGCTGACCCTCCGCCGGTCCTGACAACTTCCCCATGGCAACGTTGCCATTAAGTCACTTGACCAGTATTCCGTCTTGAACTTCTGCGTAGTTCCACATCGCATCCCTTGCTACTTTCAACGGGCATGATGCAGATATGGTTTCTATATATTCACAGTTGCCAACTTTTTTTATTCCAACAATCGCATATAATTTGTTGCCTTCGTAATGTATTGCGACTTTCTGATATCTTTGGCTCTTTGACTTGAACCTTTCTCTTACAAGCGGTTTTAATTGGCTCATACGTCCCCCTGTATTAAAGTGTCATATTTGCCGGTCTTTCCCGGCTGCCAGATCGTCTTTCCGATCCGCCAGTTTTATGCTGGATCCATTCCGGGTTTCCAGCACCCGGCAGCTGTATTAAGGCTTTCGCCCCTGGTGCGCGTGGGTGGAGTTGAACCACCCGGCGAATGTCGGCACATCCTCATCCGTGTATTTCGATTTGGATATTTCCACCTGTCCCTCCGCGCATGATGCCGGATAGCCGATCTCCATCGGTCTTTAATCCGGCGATTTGTGTTTCTTCCTATTTAGTGCTCCATATCAGTTTCCGTCCGCAGTGTTTGCAGTACAGGTCGCTTGTGTCCACCGCTCCATGGCAATCCTCGCAGACGTACCACCATGTTGTTCCTCCGCCTTCCAGTTCCACTTCCACCGGCATCCTGCTTTCCAGCGTCTTTGCCGCTTCTTCCATCAGTTCCGCCATCTTGAACCAGAACATGCTGCTTGCCGGTGCTTCCGTCCGCAGCGACGTGGCGATGTTCATGTCCGTCTTTGCCGCTTCCCGCAGCTGCAGGACGATCTTCTCCGCTTCCTGTCTTTCGTTCATGTTCATTCCTTCCTGACCGCCCGCAGGATCTGGCACAGCGTATCGTTCAGCCGGTCCAGTTTCACCAGCAGTGTTTCGTTGATAATGACCGCCTGTTTCGTGATCTTCTCGCAGATCTTGTCCGCCTGCGCCGCTTGGAATCGCATCAGCTTTGTCTGATCGCTCATTTCCGCTTTCTGTTCCTCCGCGGCCTGCAGGTCCATCTGCATCTGCCCTGTCAGCTGTTCCTCCGCGACCTTCTTCTCTTTTTCCTTCTGCTTCAGCTGGTTCTTCCGGTACGTCTCCGCGCTGAATCCCGCCGCCTTGATCCTGCTGATCGTCGCGTGCCCTGTTCCCGTAATCTCTGCCGCCTTGTTAACGTTCGCCCCGCCCGCCAGCAGGATCTTCACATGGTCGCACAGTCCCTGGGTGATTTGCGTCCGTTCCTTTTTCATCTTTTCCACTCCTTTTATATATTTGTAATTTATATGAAACCCTGCGTTTTCGTTCATTTTGCCATGTCCCACGGCCCCGGATAGAACGTCTGCTGCCAGCTGATGTTCGTGTTTGCCATCGGGCATTCAACGTCCCATGTCTTTTCCGCTTCCGCGCTGAAAGCCCACACCAGCAGTGCCGCCATCACTGCCAGGATGATTCCCATGGCGATGTAAAAGTGTTTTCTGCTCATTTCCGTTTCCTCCAGTCTGATCCGATCAGGATCGCCGCTACGATCAATCCCACCAGTTCCCCTGTTACAAATCCCGCAATAAACCAGCCGATCATGCGTATTCCTCCACCCGTCCGTTTTCCATCTTCCGGACCGATCCGCCGACCCTCCGCGCCGCCATCATGGCGCTGCGCTGTTCCCGGTAGATCCTCGCCGCCTGCAGTTCCGTGCTCCAGCACCATCCGCAGTCGTCCGCGTATGTGCTTTTGCAGCTCTTCCGTGCCAGGTATTCCTGACCGCGCCGGACGATGTATCCGTCCATCATTCGCCGTCACCATCCAGCAGTTCGTCCATGCTGATCTGCCCGTTCACCAGCAGCCATCCGCTTTCGTCCGACGGCACCAGCCTGCTGCTTTCAGCAATGGTCGCGTCCATGCTTTCCTTCATCGGTACCGTGTACCCGGCCTTGTATTTCAGCACCGGCATCCGGCGCAGTTCTCCTGTTTCGTTGTCCAGCGCCGTCAGAATCTCGAAGCTGACCCGAAGCGTCGCGCTTCCTTCGTCGCTTCCTGTGCTGATCGCTTTCTTCACTGCTGCCCGCAGGCAAGTGTCAAACGCCGCCTTCGCGCCGATCATCATCGCGTGATCGATGCTGATTTCAAACTGCTGCTTTTTCATGTTTTCCACTCCCTTCATTTCCTCCGTCTGACTGCTCTATGGCTGAAACACTCTATTGGTACAAAGCATCCATCGTTCAGTGATCTTTCGATTCCTCTTTTCCATGCTTTTATGAACCTGCTTTTCCTGTATTGCTTTTTGAATCCGTTCCTCCAAGGATCTTTTCTCATCTTTCGCTCTCCCTTGTAATGTCTGCTATTAATTTGAAAAATATGTAAAACTGCTGTGGTACTACTGCGTTTCCGAGCGATCTAATTCTGTCCACCCGATTGGGTATCCCATCAGCCACTCGACCCACTCCGGGTTCATCCGGCCAGTAATCCCACGCGGAGTGGCTTCCAGCAACTCTACAAGCTGATGTCTGTAGTACCCCCCCCGATAAATCTTTTGGTCGCTGATCCCTTGTAATCGCATGCTCTCGGCGTCGGTATCAGCTGTGTAAACGCTCTCTGATATCCCATCATCCATTCCAGCAGTTCTGGATTCGTCTTCCCTCCGTTCCCCTGTGACAGCTGTCTCCGTTCCTCTTCCGTAATCATTCCTTTCTCGCACATCCGCTTCAGCAACTGGAAGTTGCCCGTTCCTCCGCACAGCGCTGCCCCTGTTGATGGCGTAGGCCAGAATGCACACTCTTTCTCGCTTGTGTGGTGCGTCGACACCACAAGCCGGAATAATAAACGGTTGAGCGGTGTAGCCTTCGTTTTCCAGGTCAGTAAGCACCGTGTCGAGTGCCAGATTGACGATTCCAGGCACATTCTCACCAATGACCCAAGCGGGCCGTAGTTCCCGTATAACTCTGCACATTTCCGGCCAGAGGTAACGGTCATCATCCTTGCCCTCTCGCTTCCCGGCAAGGCTGAAAGGCTGACACGGAAATCCTCCGGAAATAACGTCAACTGTTCGTAGTCCTGTTTTCTCATAGAAACTTTCCTTTGTAAGTGTTCTTATGTCTTTCCACCGCGGAACGTCCGGCCAGTGCTTTTCCAGTATCTTTGTCTGAAATTCTGCCCATTCACACTGCCCGACGGTCGTAAACCCCGCCATCTCCGCTGCCAGATCCAGTCCGCCGATTCCGCTGAATAAGCTGAGATGTGTCATTTCTCTTTTCCTTCCATTCCTGGTATGCTTTTTCGTTTTCCGGGTCCTGGTAGAATTCCCGGCACCGTTTAAGCAGCTCCGCGGCTGTCTTTTTGTAGTTCGGTTCCTTCCCGGTTTCCGTCACCGTCCGGATCTGCATCTCTGTCATGCCGTCGTCCTCCTTCCCGTGTGCATTCGTGTTCTTCCCGTATGATGATCCCGTACAGATGGCAGTAAACGCTGCCGCTCATGTACCGCTTTCCCTCCGGGCAGTCTTTGCATTTCAGTCCTGCACCCCGCATGTCTTCCGGTGCGGCCTGTATGCCGGTTCCGTCTGCAGCGTTCCCGGCTCCGCCACCCGTCCGCGGATCTTGCTGCCGTCTACCCGAACGAATTCTTCCCCGTGCGGATCCGGCACCACGTCCACCGCTTCCGCGTCCACCAGGATCTTTCGGTATACGCCCCACTCAATCACGCCCACCGGTTTCCCGCATTTCCGGCAGATTCTGAAGCTGTCCTTCATGTCCGGTTCCTCCTCCGCCGCTGCGGCTGGTTCACGTAGCCCTGCTTCCATTTCCGGATGATTTTGATGTTCTCGACGATCATCGGGTGCGGCTGATCCACCCGCATGTCGTACACCGCCGTGTGCCCGTCCGCGAAGCTAACCCGGATCTGTTCCGGGTATTTGCTGTATTCGTGTTCGTATGTCGGCACCGCCAGCGTCAGGATCCGCTTCCGCGGCGGCTTGTATCCGCAGATCGCGTCCCACTGTTCTTCCGTCAGCGGTTCCGCTTCAAATTCCAGCGTGAATTCTTCCATTGTTTCCACTCCCTCCTGTAGTGCTATTAAATCGTATTGCGTTCGCGCAAAAAAGAAACCCTGTCGTATGGCACGTTGCAGAATTTACAGAATTCTATCGCCTTTTCAACCGTCGGCGATGTCTTTCCTGTCTCCCAGGATCCGACCGTCTGTTTGCTCACATGTAGCGCTTTCGCAACTTCCGCCTGCGTTTTCTTTGCGTCCACTCTCGCCGCAGCTATCGAAATCTTGAAGTCATCCATGCTGTCTATTCTCCTTTCCTGTCTGAATGCTATTTTATAATAGTGCTATTAGATCGCACTGTCAAGCCCCAAAATACATTTTATTTGATTTTTGGTTTTTGGCGTTATATAATAGTTGTCATAAGGAGGAATTATCAATAATGAACAATCGCGAAATCTTCCGCAAAAACTTGAACGATCTTCTTTCTTCTTCTGGAAAAATGCAGAAAGATCTTGCTGAATTCGTCGGCTCCAAAACCACTACCGTATCCGGTTGGACACGTGGCATATCTTATCCGCGTGCTGACGCAATGGAAAAGATCGCTATGTTTTTCGGTGTTCCTACTTCTCGCCTTGTCGAGCCGTCTGATTCCACCGATTCTTCAGAAGGCGATAATGAATTCCAGCCGAAAAACGATGACGTCCGGCTGCTGGTCCGCGGTTTCAATCAGTTCACGCCGGATGAAATTGACCAGGCAAAAGCTATGATGAAAATCATGTTTGCAAAACACGCTAAATATTTTGAGGAGGAAAAGTCCGATGACACCTGATTACCTTAAAGCGGCCACCGCGGCCACCGAAACCCTAATCAAGCACAACGTCACCGCCACCCCCGTTTCGCCCCTGTCAATTCTGGAACAGATCCCCGGCGTCCTGGTTGTTTCTTATGAATCCCTGTCCAATCAACTGGATCAGGACCGCAGCTGCGTCATGTCTCTTTTCCATGAAAAGAACCAGGACGCCTTCACCACCGTGAACATGAAAGACGGCAAGCCGCAGTACATTGTTACTTTTAATCAGCGCCTGTCCGTTTTTATTCTTCAGCGTGCACTGGCTCGTGAACTCAGTCACATCGTTTTGGGCCACGTCGGCGATCTTCCGGAAGACGTCCGGAATGAAGAAGCGAAATGCTTTACCCATCACCTTCTGACTCCCCGTGCCCTGATCCACACCATCCAGGCCACCGGCATTCGTCTTACCACTGAAGTGCTCGGAAACCTGACCGGCTGTAATGATTTCTGTCTGAATTGCATGAGACGCCTTCCGGCTGTCGCTGTCCCTGCTGAATTGAACCGCGCTGTCCGTGATCAGATGATGCCATATATGATCAATTATTTTGAATTTCAGCGTTATGCCACCCATAAGGATGGTTCTCCCCTTGCTGATCTTGGTACCTATATGGACGGTTATGAAGAATAGGAGGTTTTCTATGAAACGTTTTCTTTGCCTGCTGTTTGTCCTGTGTTTTCTTCCTGTCCTATCTTTTGCGGAGGATGATTCTTTTGTCGGCATCTGGATCAACGACACCCCGTCCGGCATGAAGTCCCGGACCATCGTCACCTATCAGGTTCTTTTTTCCGGCACCGTCTTTTATTCCCGCCAGGAACATTTTTTCAACGGCGACCCGGCGAAAGTCGAAACCGCCGTCTATTCTTCCGAATCAACCGGCGAAAGCATCCGGATCATGTACGGCGACCAGATCGTCGCTGAACTGTACCGGGTGAACGCCTATCAGCTGTCTTCCGATCCCCGGAAAACCTACGGCTTTTATAACCGCGTTCTTGAATCAAACGCTGAATACCTCTCCGCCTTGTCTTTTGAAGAACAGGCCATCAAAGAAGCGGAAGCTGAAAAAGAAAAACGCATCAAGGAAGCGGAAGGCCACACTGATCCGTGCGGAAAATGGGCCTACGCCCTTGATGTCAGCGGTGTAAAGCACCCCGGTCTTGGTTATGATTATATGTCTGTCGACCTTTTCATTTTTGAAGATGGATCCGCTTATATGATTCTCGGTACCAAGTCTTCCGGATCTTCATCCCTTGACTTCAATTATTCCGACGGAATGTGGATCGGCGATGCTTCTCTGATCAGAATTAAATTCAAGGATAACGTTTTTAACGGCTGGATTGATGAAGAAGGTCATCTGTGCCTTCAGTTTACCAGTTCGTCTATTTTCCCTCTTGTTCGCGTTGTTTCTTCTGATTCCGTCACTTGAGGTTGTTATATGAAAAAGTCCGCTTCCCCTTCCTGTTCTCCCCGGACAGCTGTCGCCTATGCTCGTTATTCCTCCGCGGGCCAGCGTGATGTTTCTATCGAGCAGCAGCTGCAGGACATCCGCGCTTTTGCCAGTCGTGAAGGATTCACGATCGTGCACGAATACGCGGATCACGCCCGTTCCGGTTTCAAAAACGTGAACGCCCGGACCGCTTTCCAGTCCATGATGAAGTCCGCCGAATCCGGCGGATTTGACACCGTGCTTTGCTGGAAGGTTGACCGTTTCGGACGGAACCGGGAGGAATCCGCGCTGTTCAAAGGCCGTCTTCGCCGGTTCGGCGTCAAGGTCCTTTACGCTATGGAACCGATCCCGGAAGGATCCGCCGGTGTCCTGCTTGAAGGCATGCTGGAAGCCACCGCTGAATGGTATTCACGCCAGCTGTCGGAAAACGTCACCCGCGGCATGATGGATAATGCCCGCCGGTGCCTGTATAACGGCCAGGCTGTTCTCGGTTATGAGCGCGGATCAGATGGTCGCTACGCGATCCAGCCGGAAGAAGCAGCCGTCGTTCGGAACATCTTTTCTCTTTACTGTTCCGGTTTGTCTGCTGCTGCCATTGCCCGCCAGTTGAATGATCAGGGCGTCAAATCTTCCCGCGGTTTCCCATTCACTCCCCAGGGCGTTCTCCGCATTGTCGGAAATGAGCGCTACATCGGCGTTTATGTCTGGGGATCCGTCCGGATCCAGGACGGGATGCCGCCCATCATCGAACGATCTGTTTTTGAGGAGGCCCAGCGCATGAAAAAGAAAACCGCCCGCCATGTTGAGCAGGGCGTTGTCGATTATCTTCTCACCGGTAAGGCGTTTTGCGGTCACTGCGGTGCTGCCATGGTCGGCGATTCCGGAACGTCCGGAAACGGGAACCGCATTTATTATTATTCATGTATCGATCGCAAGCACCGGAAGTCATGCAGTAAAAAGTCCATCCGGAAGGATCGCCTGGAAGACGCCGTAATCAGTTTCGTCCTGGATTATGTTCTTTCCGATTCCCAGATCGAAAAAACCGCCGATGTTGTTATGGCCCTGCAGGCGGAGGAAATGAAAACCTCCCCGCTCGCCGCGATGGAAGCGGAATATGAAGAAGCAAAAAAGAAAGTCGATAATGTGAATAAGGCTATCGCTGCCGGGATCTGGAACGCGTCGACCGCTTCCATGCTGAAAGAACTTGAAGACGAAGCGGAAACCCTCCGCGTTTCCTGTGAAACCCTCCGCTATTCCCAGTCCCAGCTGCTGGACCGTGACCGGGTGCTGTTCTTCCTCCGCCAGTTTACCAAGGGCGACCGGTCCGATCCGCTTCTCCGCAGGCATATAATTGAAACGTTTATCAATGCCGTCTATGTCTTCGATGATCACTTGAAGCTGGTCATCAATAACTGTGAAAATAACGAACGTTTCCCGCTTGAAGATTTTCCTGACGAATGTTCGGATAACGACACGTCAGGTGTGCCAAACGTGTTATATCCGAACACGCGGATCACGATCTACCGGATTGCGATCTGAAAACCGGATGAAAAAAAGGACCGCTGCTGTCAGCGGTCTTTTCCTTTGTCCATGTCTTCCAGGATCAGCCTTTTGATGTATCCCTGGATGTTTTCCTGCTTCTCTATCCATTCCAGCAGTTCCGGTTCCGTCTTCCGGTTGATTTTCAGCCGGATCTGCCGCAGGTTGTCTTTTTCGTATTTGTTTAAGTATTCCATGTTTGCCATGTCATCCCCTCCGCCGTGATTCTATCGTTTTGGGTTCCCTATGTCAAATTCTTTCATATCAAGTCCGCCAGGTTGAACGCTTCCGTCAGCGTGATCTTCCCTGTCTGATGCAGGAAATCAATCACCGCCCGCGCCCTTGTAAAATCTCCGTTTTTCTGTTCGTCTATTGCCTTCCAGATGAAGTCGCCCAGCACCATGCGTTCCTCAGCGGTGATCTTTCCGTTGTTTGTGTTCTCTTTGACCGCCATTCTCATTTCCGTCCGTGTCATTGTCTTTTCCTCCTCATGCGTTCCGGATCGCCCAGGCGATCGCGTGTCCGTTGTCTTCGAATCGCTCCTCCGCGACTTCCCGGATTCCGATGAAGTCCTCGCAGTCCATTTCGCCGTCGCCCAGGAATTCATAAACCGCCGCGATCCAGCTTTTTCCGTCCGGGTTGTACCAGTGTCCGGCCAGCAGGATCCTGTTCCCGTATTTCAGTACCGTTTCCCAGTCGCGTTCCAGGTCTTCCTGCGTGCTTTTCAGCGGCAGTCTGTATTCCCTCGCCAGTTCGATCATCTTACTCATCTTCTTCATCCTCCGTTTCTTCCATCAGTTCGTACCGAATCCCGCCGTATGTGTATCCGCTGTCGTGGCTCAGTATTACCTGCGCGTCGTCATCGAATTCTTCCAGGGCTGCGATCAGTTCCGCCACCGTCATGGTCCGTACGTCGTCTTTTCCGTAGCTCTCTCTCATAGCTGCAATAATCAGGCGTTTCATTCTTGTTTTCCCCCTTACGCTTTCGTGCTGATCGTGAAGTCGCGCATGTCGTAGTGGTTCTCTCTTACCAGTTTGCAAAGCCATTCGTCTGCTTTGTGGAAGTCTTCAAAGGTTTTGATCGTCTTGAATTGCAGCATCCCCGGTTTGATCGCTGTCAGGGCCTTCACGTAGTAGGTTGTCTTTTTCATCGTCGTTTCCTCCGTTCGTTTTCTCTCCCTTATTGGGTACCCTTATAATATAACAAATGGGTACCCAATGCAAGCATTTTTAGATATTTTTCAATAAAAAAACCGCCCCGAAGGGCGGAAGGCTGTTTGCCTTTTTAGCGCTGTTCCATTTTGTCCATCAGCTTCCGGATTTCCATCCTGGTCGTTTCGTCCGGTGCTTCGTCCATCATCTGGCGCAGCTGGTCCGTCATGTCGCCTGTCCGACTGTAGCCGTTCCGGTTCTCGCGGCTGTATCTGTTTCGGCTGTAACCGCCGTTATTTCCGCCACCGTCCCTGCTATAGTTCTCCCGTGTTTCCCGTCCCATGTAGCCATAGCTGATCCCGGGATTCCACATCGGCGCGTAGCGTTCGCTGTATTCGCCGCCGTTTTCTTCCTTTTCCAGCATGGCGCAGGTCGTTACCAGGCTTTTGATGCTGTGGCTCAATTTGTCCACGATGTCGACGTCATCATTTGCGATGTCTCCGCCGTTTGCCTTGATCTTTTTGTTCGCTTGCGCGATCTTGTGTCCGACCGTTTCTTTCAGTTCGTACACTTCTTTGAGCAGATCCATGTTTTTCCTCCCTTACTGTCTGACCCCGGCGAAGTCGAAGACGATATTCGCGTTTTGCACCTGGATCGCCTGTGTGCTGACGTTCCGGATGCTGACGCTGGAGCACCGGCAGATGCATGGCACCGCCACGATGACATCCGCGCCCACGTTTCCCAGCTCCTCCGCTGCCGCCGGTGTGAAGGTCATAATGCTGGAAGGATCCACTTCCCCATCGATCGCCACGGACAGACTGATCGGTTCCACCGTTCCGTATGCCGGGATCTGGTTGTTCGCGTGGAAG
>JAGCBO010000021.1 GCA_017652125.1 Clostridia bacterium
AAATCAATTTCCTTTTTCTCCGCGGCAGGATCCGTTACATCGATCCTGATCCCCAGTTCCGTATATCCCTTGTCATTCAGTCGCAAACCCACCCGTGTGGTAAAAAAACGTCCGGACACCGGCGGCCGGTCATCCGTCCCGATATCCGGCTCCTTCAGCCGCAGCGACCAGATCCCGTCCTCCACCAGCGGGGTGATATCCATCGTATAGCCCACAGAGAAATGATACGGCAGAAAGCGCTCTGCCGGGACAGAAGCATATTCCCCGGCTTCCGGCAGCACCAGCTCCGGCACAGCCCGGTCGTTCTCCGGTACCCGGCCCCGGATCCACTGATACACCGAAAGAATCAGATACCGGAAACCGGAATCGGCGTCCATCCCATCCACCTTCACCCGGGCATGGAACTGATACCCCGCATACCGGTTCGTCTGATTCAGTTTGATCGGTTCATATCTGTCTTTGGCCATGGAACAGTCCTCCTCAGTTCCCTGTTTACACCGACAATCCAAAACACTTCTGAATCCTTATCCACCTATTCCTTTATATATGGTACTGCTTCCAATAATGGGTTTCTTCCCATATTGTAAAGTATTCGGAACGGATCATTTCACCGCAAGTTGTGATATCGACAAATACAATTGCTCCGAAGGGATCATCTCTACCCTGCAATCGTCTATCGTCCGGGTTGTCTGTTCCGGATCCCTGGTAACAACCAGCAAATGCTTTATTCCCTGCATATTCTTCGACAGCCGGACCAGATTGCCAATCTCCCGTTCAGAAGTCAGATCGTTCAGATCCATACATACCTGAATCGCTATACCCTGTTCGGGCAAAAAGAAATCCACATCAATGCCGGTTTTTTCGGATTTCAGATAGTATACTTCTTCTCCAAACAAACGGTTCAGTTCGACCGCTGTCATGTTTTCCAGCAGGATTCCTCCTTTATTGGTCAGGAACAAATTCAAAATCCCGTTATCTGACAGATAATACTTGGGAGTGCTCTCACGGTCGCTGAATTTGGAAACCCAGTTTCTGACCGGGAACAACAGGTAGGCTTCTTCCGCGTAATGAAGATAATCAATGACAGAATCTTTGCTGATCTTCACTCCGATTCCGGTCAATGCGCCATGAAGCCTGGAATAGGACATTTCATCCTTTACTGTCTCCGCAATCTTTTTGATCAGCATTTTCACAGCATATTCATTCCGGATGCCGTGTCTGGCAATGATATCCCCCAGCAGAACTTTCTGAAAAACACTGCTGATATATTCCCGTTTGTACATATACTGCAATGATTCCGGCAGACCGCCTTCCCTGAGGAAGTCATCCAGCGCGGATACAATCTTTGCGCGCGATTTGGTTGCAATCCAGTCGTTCCCGGTATGGGCGATATTTCGGGCTGTAAGATACTCTTCAAATGAATACGGCCGAACCTGCCTTGACAGATACCTTCCTCCCAATGTCGTTTCCATATCCCTGCTGAGCATTTTAGCATTGCTGCCGGTGATAAATACATGTTCCTTCGAGTCGGCCATTCTTCTGGCGAATTTCTCCCAGGCGGAGATGTTCTGGATTTCATCAAAAAAGTAGTATCCCGGAAGATTGCTCATTTCGCTCTGAACAGCAACGATGTCATTAAAGTCAGCCGTGGTAAATCCTGCGAGGCGTTCGTCTTCAAAATTGATATATATGATTTGTTCCCACAGCACACCGTCGTGAACCATCTTCTGAACCATATGGTAAAGCAATGTGGATTTTCCCGAACGGCGAAGCCCGGTCAGAATATAATTCGCCCCCGGATCAAATACGTATGCATTTCTTGGAACAATCCTTGCATTACGGATAACTTCATGCTGATCCTGGATAACCTGTTTCAATACCTCATGATTCACTTTCATCACCTTCCGGGGAAAATGATATCACAGGCAGGCATTTTTGTCGATTATATTCCGTAATAAACATCTCTTTTTGTCGATTATGATCGACACTACGAAGGCCAGCAAAACGATTTTGCCCGGCCCGGTCATGAACAGGATCTGTGCGACGGGAGAAGCGGTGATCAGCTGCTGCGGCATTGTGCTGCCGCCGCTGACGTATGAGCCCGCGGATGAAAGCCATCCGATTCATACGGAAATCATCGAGGACGAAATCTATCTTTCCATGAACCATCCCATGACGAAGGAGCATTACATTTCCTTCTTTGCGGCGATGTCGGATCAGGGGGTGCAAATCGTGAAGCTTTATCCGGAAGGCAGCGCCGAAGCGCGGTTCAGGCGCAGCCGTGTCAGCAGCCTTTACACCTATTGCAACCGGCACGGGCTTTTCCGCCTGCCGCTGTTTCGGACAGGCGGTATGCCGGCGCTCAGGACCGGAAAGAAGTGAGATATCCTGACTGCGCAGCGGAGGGGAAATCCTCCGATTTGCGGAATGATATTTCCGCACAGGCCTGCCGCATGGTATAATATTCCATCGCCGTCCGTACGGATGGAAAAGCGATGGACAAGGAGATATATAGCCAATGAATAAACTGAGAAAATGCATGACCCTGGTGATGACGGGCTGCCTGCTGTCCTCCTGCGCCGGTCCCGCCGGCGGAAAAGCGGACCGCGTGATCACCGTGGATCCCCGGAATGCATCCGAATTCAACGGAGGCGTGTTCGAGGGCTGGGGCACCAGTCTGTGCTGGTGGGCGAACCGGATCGGCTATTCGGATGCCCTGACCCGCCTGGCCGCGGACGCCTTCTGTAACCCGGAAAGCGGTCTGGGGCTGAACATCCTCCGCTACAATATCGGCGGCGGGGATGACCCGGCGCACAACCACATCACCCGGACCGATTCCATGATGCCGGGTTTCTGGAAGAACCCGAACGTTGACGAAGCGTCCGGGACCTATACCTGGGCGTATGACTGGACGCAGGACGCGAACCAGCGGAATGTGCTGTCCGCCTGTCTGCAGGCCGGGGAAGAGATGATCGTGGAGGCATTTTCCAATTCCCCGCCGTATTTCATGACCGTCTCCGGATGCTCCTCCGGATCCGTGACGCCTTCCAGGAACAACCTTCGCGACGACGCGTATGACGCCTTCGCCCAATACCTGGCGGATGTATCCGAGCATTTCAGCTCCGAATGGAACATCCGTTTCCAGAGTCTTTCCCCCATGAACGAGCCGAATACCGCCTACTGGCAGGCCTACAGCCCGAAGCAGGAGGGCTGTCATTTCGATCCCGGTGTAAGCCAGTCCCGGATTCTCACGGCCACAGCCGCGAAGCTCCGGGAAAAAGGCCTGGGGGATATCCTGATTGCCGGTACGGATGAAACCAGCATCGACCTGCAGGCTACATCTCTCTCCATGCTTTCCCCGGAAGCGCTGGCAGCCGTCAGCCGGGTGGATACCCACGCGTATGCCGGTTCAGGCCGGGACGCCCTGCGCCGGAAGACGCTCGAAAAGGGCAAAAACCTCTGGATGTCCGAGGTGGACGGCGGTGAAACCCTCGGCAAAAACGCCGGGGAAATGGGCGCCGGCCTCTGGCTGGCCCGGGAGATCATCACGGATCTGAACGGTCTGACGCCCTCCGCCTGGATCCTCTGGCAGGTCATCGACAGCCATATCAGCAAAGACGGATACCTCGGCCGCAGGGATTCCGGCATGGTCCAAACCCAGAGCGGCTACTGGGGCACCGCGGTGGCGGATCACGACCGGGAGCAGCTGGTCCTGACGATGAAGTATTATGTCTTCGGCCAGTTCACCCGGTATATCCGGCCCGGCTGCCGTCTGTTTTCCGTGGACGGGGACGCCGTCGCCGCGGAAGACCCGCAGCGGCAGCGCCTGGTGGTGGTCGCGATGAACGCGGAGAGCCGGGAAATCCCCCTGCGCGTGGATCTTTCCGCTTTCGGAAACGCGGTTCCTGCGGGAACCCATGTGCAGACCGTCCGCACCAGCGGCACGGCCGCTTCCGGCGAGCACTGGGCCGAACTTCCGGGCCCGGATACGGATCCGGAAGGGTTCACCGCCATTCTGGCGCCGCACTCCGTAACCACCTTCCTGATCCCGGAAGCTCCGCAGGAATAACCGTTATGATGTGAAGGAGAAAGAGCAGGATGGATATGAACAGGGTGATACCCAAAGCAGGTTCAGCGATCGTAACGGTGACGGTATTTCTGTTTGCGGTATTCGAGATCATCAATTTCTCCATGGGCAGCTTCTTCGTCTGCCTGATTCTGCCGATCGGATTTATCATGATGACGGCCGGTCTGCACAACGAATGTGAAAGCGACCGCAAGGTCGCTGCGAATACCGGTATGGCTTTTGCGGCAGTATACTGCGTGATGATCATGCTCGTCTACTTTGCGCAGCTGACCACAGTCAAAAATGAGCAGCTGACTGAACAGGCCGCAAAGCTGATCGACTTCAGCAGGTTCGGACTGATCGCCAACTATGACATGCTGGGTTATGGCATCATGGCCCTCTCGACTTTTTTCACCGGACTTTCCATGAAAGCAAAGAACAGGACGGACAGGTGGCTCAAAGCGCTGATGATGATTCACGGTGTGTTCTTCCTCAGCTGCACATTCATGCCGATGACGGGAGTGTTCTCAAACGTGTCGTCCGGCGGTGAACATATCGGCGGAAGGCTCGCTCTTGTTGCGTGGTGCGTTTATTTTCTGCCCGTCGGAATCCTTTCATTTCTGCATTTCCGAAAAAGGGGGCTGTGACGCCCCTTACTTCATGTGAATATCCATCTGCGGATAAGGGATATTAATTCCCGCCTGATCCAGGGCACGTGTCCCCCGCTCCACCAGACGGAAATTCACCGGCCAGTAATCCTCCGTTTTAACCCAGACGCGCACCGAAAAATCCAGTGAACTGTCCGCGCACCTGAGCAGATTGACCGACGGCGCCGGCTCGGGCAGGAGCGCCTTTTCTTCCGCCACCACCCCGTTCAGGATTTCATAGACCCGGTCCAGGTCGCTCTCATAACCGACAGAAAAGGTCAGATCCAGCCGCCGCGTCCCTTCCCGGGTGAAATTGACAATCGGCGTGTTGGTCAGCGAGCCGTTGGGCAGATTAACGTGCCGGTTGTCAAAGGTCGTGAGCTCCGTATAAAAAGCTCCAAGCGCTTTCACAGTGCCTTCATTGTCTCCGATTTTGACATATTCCCCCACCCGGATCGGTTTGAACAGCAGCAGGATGAACCCGCCGATCAGGTTTCCCAGCACGCCCTGCATGGCCAGGCTGATCGCGACGCCGACGGAGCCGAGCAGCGTCACGAGCGAGGTCATGGGGAGCCCCATGGTATTCACAGCGGTCATGATCACCACCACATACAGAAGGATCCGGATCAGGTTCTTAATGAAGCCCCGCAGGGTGGGCTCGATCCGGATCTTCTGTTCATAGCGCTCAAAGAGCTTCATCACCCAGTGAACGAGAAACAGTCCGACAACCAGCGCCACAAGTCCGCGAAGCAGGTCCAGCCCGGCATTGGTCAAAAAAGCTTTGATACTGTCCCAGTTCATTTTTTCTCCTCCTTATCCTGTCGGCGGCTTCAGCTTCTGTATACATCCAGGTCCATCAGTTTTTCATGCCTTGCTGTAATCAGGGTTATGGCCGCATCGCCGGTTACGTTCGTGCAGGTCAGAATCATACCGACCAGAGCGTACAATCCCATCACCAGGCTGACCGCTTCCGCCGGAACGCCGATCTGCGGAAACAGGATGGACATGCAGATCAGAGCCGCGCCGGGTACGCCTGGCGCACCGATGGACAGGACGAACACAGACAGTCCCAGCGTCACAAGCAGGTGAGGGGTCACGGGAATTCCGAATACCTTTGCCATAAACAGCGCGCTGATGCAGAGCACCACACAGCTTCCGTCCATGTTGATCGTAGCGCCGATCGGCAGGGAGATTGCGTAAAGCTTCCGGGAAATTCCCAGGCCTGTCTCGCATTGCCGCATGGACGACGGCAGCGCCGCATTGCTGGATGCGAACGTATAAGCCGTCAGCATGGCGGGATCTTTGAAGAATGACTGGACATCGTCCGGCAGCATTCCCTTCATGAGCAGCCCCGCCAGGAGGCCTGCGGCCAGGGCGCAGAGGGTCAGGATCAGCTGCCGGTATTTGGATCTGGATACGGTGACCGTGGCATAGTTGACGCCCTGCCTGCTGCGCAGGGAAAGGCGGTCCCTGGTCAGTCGCTCACAAAGGGAATTCATGACTTCCCTTGCGTCCTCGTCCATATCCTCCGTGATGAAGGACTGGGTTTCCTTTATTTCAGAAAGGTCAAGCGCGCTGCCGCGGCAGGTGATCCTGATCTCCGTTCCGCCCAGGAAAGAAATCACATTGACATGAATTTCTTCCTCCGTTTTGCCGGCGTGAGTAATCATGGAACTGATCACATCTTCCGCGGACATGGTTGCAAGGATGATCTCCTTGCGACGGATCCGTTTTTTCCGCAGCGTCTCCCGGATGTAATCAACCGCCATGCTGATTTCATTCGGATTCGCACTGATTTTCATTCGGATACTCCTCCCGCGCAGACTTTTGTGGCATAAAATGAAGGATCTGAGCTGATGATCTATTATAAGCTTCTTCCGCCCATAAAATCAAACCGTTTCTCTGCGGGGGCGCCGGCTGCCGCAATGATTTCGCTGTTGACTCCAGGCTGGCTATCGCCTATGATACAATACAAACCAAAAGCAGCGGAGGCATGCCGTTATGAAACGAAAGGTTCAGTATTATGAAACGGACATGATGGGCGTCGTCCATCATGCCAATTATATCCACTGGATGGAGGAGGCACGGATCGATTTTATGGATCAGATCGGCTTCCCCTATAAAAAAATGGAGGCAGAAGGGATTCTGTCTCCGGTCAGGAGCCTGCAGGTAAAATATCTGAAGCCGTGCACCTTCGGCGATGAGGTGGAGATCACGGCAGGCGTGCAGGATTTCAACGGCGTGGTGATCACTATGGCTTACGAGATGCGGGTGAGCGGCGAACCGGTCTTCAGCGGCACGTCGGAGCACGTATTTCTAGACCGTGACGGAAAGTTTGTCCGGATGAAACGGGTGATGCCGGATTTCTGCGCAGCCGTCGAAGAGCGGGTCGGCGCTCCGCTTTTCTGAATCATTCAGGCTGCAAAAAGGAGTCCATGAGAAGAACGCTTCCCGGTTCCTTTCTGTCCGGGCCGGTCAGGGCAGGTTCACAAAGTCCGCCATCTTCCGGACCCGTTTGTCCGCTTCCTTTACGGAAGGGGCTTCCGCAAAGATCCGGACCCGCGGCTCGGTGCCGGAGAAACGGATAATCACCCAGCCGTCAGGGAAATACACCTTGCACCCGTCCAGATAACTGACCCGGTCCACCGGCCGGTCAAAGCCCGGCAGCTTCCGGTCCGTCATCACGAGGCGGTGAATTTCTTCCTTCTTTTCGGGCGTCAGCGCCCAGTCGTATTCGGCTGAATGCATTTCTCCGTAGCGCGCGTACAGTTCCTGCACCAGCGCACTGAGCGGTTTTCCGCTGACGCTGAGCATTTCCACCAGCAGGCTCGCCGCATACAGCCCGTCCTTGCCCGCGATGTGCCCTTTGACGGTCAGACCGCCGGAAGACTCGCCGCCGATGACCGCATCGTGCCGTTCCATGGCCACAGAGATATGTTTGAAGCCGACCGGAACCTCGATACAGCGTTCCCCGTGCGCTTCCGCGATCCGGTCCAGCAGATGCGTGGTGGCGATGTTCCGCACGGCCGGCCCCTTCCAGTTTTTGTGTTCCAGAAGATACTGATACAAAAGCGCCAGCGTCTCGTTCGCCGTGATATAGGTCCCTTTCTCGTCAATAATGCCCAGTCTGTCCGCGTCGCCGTCCGTGGCAATGCCCACATCCGCGCGGTGCTCCTTCACCGCGTACTGCAGATCCACCAGCGTTTCCGGATTCGGCGCCGGCAGATGACGCCCGAAGAACGCATCATGCCGGTCATTGATGACATCAATATCGCAGCGGCAGGAATACAGGATGGTCAGCAGCCCCGTCAGGCTCACACCGAACATCGGGTCCAGCACGATCCGCAGCCTTCGCTCCCGGATCGCACCGGTATTCACCTGTTTCAGAATCGAATCCAGATAGGCATCCCGGGGATCAATGATCCGGATGATTCCCGCCGCCTTCGCGGCTTCGAAATCCATCTCCCGGATTTCCTCAGGCCTGATCCGGTTCGCTTCCTCCTGGATCGCTTCGGTCACCTCCTGCGCCGCGTCCCGCCCGCCGGCCGTAAACAGCTTGATCCCGTTCCAGACTGCCGGGTTGTGGCTGGCCGTCACCATGGCCCCGTAGGGCAGTTTCCGTTCCCTGACGGTAAACATAATCTGCGGCGTCGGACAGCTCATGTTCACAAAGAATACATTCACGCCTTCTCCGGCCAGGACTTCGCAGAACCAGATCAGCGCTTCCCTGCTTAAAAACCGCCGGTCATACCCGACGCACAGGCCTTTCTCCGCACAGCCTTCCCGCTTCATCCTCCGCGCCAGGGCCGCCGCGACCAGCCGGATATTCGCCCTTGTGAACTCATCCCCGATGACGGCTCTCCAGCCGCCTGTTCCGAACCGGATCATGCGCCTGCCTCCTTCCGGATCCGCCGGATCATCCGCCGGATCTGTTCCTCCTTCGTTTCCATATCCCTTACCAGAGCCATCTGGGCGCGCGCACGGTCCAGATTCTGGTCCGGCCGCGATATATGATAGTAGGTGTCCCCGTTCAGATAATCCGCCAGGAAGCGTGTCCCGTTCTCCAGCGTCATCAGACGGGCTCCTTCGTGAAGCGTTTCCAGCTCCGCTTCCGTCAGATCCGCACCGCAGACTCCGAGGAACCCCTCCGTAAAAGCCCCGACCATTTCCAGATCAAGGTGCACCCTGCTCGTGTCCGGTTCATCCTCCGCCGCGGTGGAGGCGCCGAAGCGAATGGATTCGCCGAAATCATTGGCCGCCAGGCCGGGCATCACGGTATCCAGATCCAGGATGCACAGCGGCTGCCGGGTTTTTTCATCCAGCATCACATTGTCCAGCTTTGTGTCGTTATGCGTGACCCGCGTCGGAAGCTCTCCCGTCCGCTGCATCGACACCATCCGCCCCGCGGTTTCCTCCCGTTCCAGATAGAAGTCTATCTCTTTCCGGATGCCCTCCGCCCGTCCGGCGCGGTCTTCCCGGATGGCCCGGCGCAGCGCCCGGTACCGCGCGGGGGTATCGTGAAAGCCGGGAATCACTTCCGTCAGCCGCCGGGCGGGGAAATCCGCCATCTGCTGATGGAAACGTCCGAACGCCACGCCGCTGAGGCGGATATCCTCCCGGGTCTCCGCCTTCTCCAGACAGATGCCCCCGCTGACAAACTCATACATCCGCCACAGCTGATTCCCGGGCATTCGGATCCAGAATCCGCCGTCCGTCGTTCCCACAAGCGTCAGCACGTGTCCCGGCGCAGGATCCTTTGTCCGCAGGTGTTCCGTAACCAGCATGATATTGCGCATCAGCCCGTCCGCATCCGTAAAAACGGCGGTATTCACCTGCTGCAGAATATAGCGGTGATGCCGGCCGGTCTCCACCAGCCAGGTCCGATTGATGTGCCCCGATCCGTACGGTACGCAGCGAACCGGGCTTCCGTCCGTGCGGAACCTTTTCAGGATTTCTGACAACTGAATATTCTCTTCCATCATGCTCTCCCGTGTCCGGAAATATCCCGTCTCTGCAAAAAAGAATCATCAGGCGGAGTCCCGGGGAACCAGTTCGGAGGGAAGAATGATCCGCCGGGGAAGCGACCTGTCTCCCCGGATTCTTTCCGCCAGAACCTTCGCGCAGGTCCTGCCCATCTCCTCCGTCGGCACGTGAATCGTCGTCAGAGGAGGATTGGCGTACTGACTCATCTCGATATCCGTCATCCCGATGACCGCGACCTGGTCCGGAACCCGGATCCCGAGCCGGTACAGCGCGCGCAGGGCCGCCATCGCCATCAGGTCGCTGGAAGCGTAGATGGCGCGGGGAAGCCCTGCCCCGGCCGCCGCGTTTTCCACCAGCTCCATGCATTTCTGGTCATCCCACTGGCAGTCCAGGATCCATTCCGGACGAATCTCCAGTTCCAGCTCCCGCATGATTTCCAGGTAGCTCCGGTACCGGCGGGAGCGCCGCATGGGCTGGTTTCCCGCCCCGCCGCCGATGAACCCAATCTCGCGGTATCCCTTCTGATAAAGATATTCCACCGCCATCCGGCTGACCCTGAAATGGTCATATTCAATATTGTCGATCGGCATATGCCCGGTGTCGATGCCTACGATATGCGGAATGCGGAGACAGAGCCGGCTGAAAAGAGATTCCTCCAGCGGCCGCATCATCACCAGCCCGTCCAGGCCCGCGTTCAGCGTCCGCTTCAGAATCTCCGGATCCTCCAGTTCCTGCTCCGTATGGATCAGGGTGATGACCCCGCCCTGGCGTTCCGTTTCCTCTTCTATCCCGCTGAGAATGGACAGATAATACGGATCCTTGTATTTCCCGCGCGTCGTGGCCAGCAGGCAGCCGACGGAAAAGCGCTGATCCGTCACGGAGCTCTCCACCCGGCTGCTTTTTCTGATCGGCGGCTTATATCCCAGTTCCGTGACGGCGCGAAACACACTCTGCTTTGTTTCGTTTGTGATCTTATAGGTCTGATCATTGTTCAGCACCCGGGACACCGTCGCGGGAGAAACGCCCGCCAGCTTTGCAACATCGCGTATATTCACCATTTCCCGTTCCCTTTCCATGGATATCCTGTGGTTTTCCTGTTGTCCTTATCATAATGGCAGAGTCTGTATCTGTCAAGCGCAGCGAAACAAAATTCATCATTTTTCCGATTTTTTCAGAAATAACCGTTGACAGAGCCGCGAAACTTGTGTTATTGTTTAGTAAACAAAAAGCAGAGAGGGACCATGTGAGATGAATCTTGTACTCATCGGAGCAGGTCAGCGCGGTATGATCTATGCCGGCTGTGCCTGTCAGCAAGGCCACAGAATCCTGGCCGCGGCGGAACCGGACGATGCCCGGCGGGAAGCCGCCCGGAAGGAGTTCCATATTCCGGAGGAGAACTGTTTCCGTACCGCGGAAGAGCTGCTCCGCCGTCCCCGCATGGCGGACGCCGCCATCATCGCCACCATGGACCGGGATCACTATGCCCAGGCCATGGCCGCGATGAAGCTCGGATACGACCTGCTGATGGAAAAACCGATCTCCCCGGTTCCGGCGGAGACGCTGGCGATCGCCGACACGGCG